>CAYGWP010000067.1:0-33395 GCA_964353455.1 uncultured Anaerolineales bacterium | reverse complement strand
GCCGGCACACAGGTTGCCGCCGAGGCCGATCATGGCGAACGTGGCCTCGGCCAGCGGGCCGTCAACGCGCCTGCCGCCGCGCACCTTTGCGTTGAGGGTAGTCACCTGGCCGCCCTCGAGCCGGCGGATCCGCTCGTTGTGGTCGAGGATGTGGATAGTGCCGCGCGAGTTGATGACGATGCTGTCAATGCGCGTGAATGTGGCGGAGGCTGCCGGCCCATCGTCGAAGCCCGGCTTGCCGCGCACACCCGCCACCACCTCGGCCCGGGCCGGCGCGTCGGGGCTTGTCACCAGGCGCCGCAGGCAGTTGCGCCCGGCCAGGTAGAGTTGTTTGTCCTTCGGATTGTAGGCCACGCCCGCATTGGCGCACACCTGGGCCGTCGTGCCCTGGAGGATGTCCCGGTCTTCGAGCACCAGCCGCAGCGTGCCTGCCGGGTCCACTTCCGCCAGGCCGCCGGCAAAGGGGATGAAGACCGTGCCGTCGGGCAACACGCAGGCGCCGCAGCGGCCCAGTCCCCCGACCTCGCGAGCCGGCCCCTGGAGGAACTCCGGCCCGGCCGTGCTGTTTCCCGCGAAGCGGTCCACCACCCAGTCGGCGGCCGAGGCGTCGAGGATCGTCTTCGGCATGTCCTCGCCCTCTCCGGCCGCGGCCGCCTTCAGCGACAGCGCCGCGATGGCCAGAATCGCAATCCGCCTCATGGGTCATCCTACTGCGCAGTCCGGCGCCCCCCTCCTGCCATTGTGCAAACCGGCAACGGCGTGTCAACAGTGGCTCAAGCGGAGGCGGCTGCCAGAATGTGGAATTCCGGCGGGGCGAGATGGAAGTGCCCCTCGATGAGGAATCCGTCGGTGTCGTTATCAGCCTTCAGGTGACGGCCTACAAGTAGGGCAACCTTCTCGGCAATCTCCTTCAAAGCGAAGTAATCGTCTTGACTTCGCGCCGTCCCATAGGGAGAATTCTCTTGCCGCGCGGGAGGTTCCTGCGTGAGCCGCGCAGTGGTCGAATGTCCCCCCGTTCGGCCACTGCCGTTTTATGCCCGGGCGCTTCCCGACATGAGCGCTTTTCGAGCGCCCGATCATGTCCCTTCGACGTAGGTGGCATGCGTTGGCAAAATGCCCATTCCAGCCGCTTCCATGCGGCTGTCTGCCGGCTCTTCGGATTCCTCCCAGGCCAACAGTTCGTCCACAGCCCCAGGCAACCTCACGGTGGCCACGAGATTAGCCTTGCCTATCTCGTCCACAAGGCGGTAGCAGCGGTTGGCAGCCGACAGGACAGTCTCCCAGTCGCCTTCGACCCTGACAGTGTTCCGCCTGAACGTCACCGGCAGACCCGCTTCGGCGAGTGCTTGCTCGCACGCGGCCTTGGAGTCGGCAACCGACAACCCTCTCCTTCTGCGTCTCAGCGACAGTTTGAGTGCGACGCGAAGGGGCGAACCCGGTGTTTCTTCCTTCTCGGCCTCCCTGGCAGCGGCCTCCGCCGATTCTGCTTCATGGGCAACCTGTAGAACTGCCGGCGGCGCCAGTGTGGCCTCGGGCTTGGCTTCTTGCGGCTTGGGGGCACGAAGGGTGTGGTCCGGATCATAGACGGCGAGCGTCTGCTCGGCGATCTTTTCCCACGTGAAATGCTCGTCCACTTCGCGCCGCCCGTTCTCGCCCATCCACCGAGCGCGGTCGAAGTTGTCGAACAGGGCCTTCAGACCCCAGGCGACCGAATCCACGCGCGGGTAGATCTTCAGGCCGGTCTCCTCGTGGCGGACGTACTCGTTTGGCCCGCCGCACTGCGTCACAACGACCGGCTTGTGGGCGCTCCAGGCCTCCAGAACGACGATCCCAAACGGCTCGTTCCGGCTGGGCACGCAGAGCGTGTCGGCCATCTTGAACAGGCTTACGAGTTCGTTGCCGTTGCGGCATCCCAGGAACCGCACGGCCTGGGCGACCCCCAGGTGCCGCGCTCGGGCTTCCAGAGCGCCTCGCAGGTCGCCGTCGCCGGCAAAGACGAACTTCGCCCGGGCGTGGTGCCTCAGGATCGGCGGGATGGCCTCAAGCAGGATGTCGGGGCCTTTCTGATGGGTCAGCCGGCCGCAGAACAGGACCGTCGGGTCCATGGGTCCGATGCCAAACCGCCGCTTGACGGCGCCCGGGTCGATATCGACATCGAAGCGGTGGGCGCTGACCCCGTTGTAGATGACCGGTATTTTCGACTCGGGCACCTTGTACATCCACCGGATCTCGCTCCGGGTTGACACCGAGACGGCGATGACGCGGTCCGCCCAGTACATGCCGGCGCGCTCCTGGTCCCGGATCCGTTGCGACCGACCACCGGAAAGCGTGCTGCCGCAGCGGGCGTATTCGGTGGCGTGAATAGTGAGCACACCCTTGTGGCCGCGGCCCTGTTTGATCCAGATCAGCGCGTTGGCCGTCAGCCAGTCGTGGGCATGGATGATGTCGAAATGCCCTACGAAGTCTTCGACCTCGAAGACCCGGTCCACAAACACCCGGCACATGTTGTTGACGTCATCTATAAAATCGGGATGCCCCGGATACGTGCAGCGGTGGTAGTGCACGCTGTGGATCCGGTCGTGGGCGCGCTGGCCGGGCGCCCTGCGGGTAAACACGTGGACCTCATGACCTCGTCGTTCCAGGGCCGCCGCAAGTTCGGTGACGTGGGCCGCGACTCCCCCGACCGCGATCGAGTGGAGTGACTCCCAAGATAACATCGCTACCCGCATGACCCGGCCCCGTCATACACTCCTCTAGAGTCCAACAGCCGACAGCCGCATAGTACCGAAGAGAGCCGTACTCGCGAGGCCACATTGCCTTCTTGTTTCAGTATAGCACGCAACCAGCCACGCCGTCGCTCGAAAGTCCTCATATCTCAGGCCTGAACCGGCGCTGCTCAAGTTCTTCGCCGACCTGGACCGTGCGTTGGCCTCGTGACCGGGCACTACTCGACGTGGGCCACCGAATTGACCGAACCGAAAGGATTCGGGACGGTGTGGCTGTGGTCCGAATCAGCCATCCACTGGCCATCGACGAAGAACTTGTACTCGTACTTCCCCGGTGGAAGCGTCACCTCCAAGCCGTGATGCAATTGCTGGGTGTTGCGCCGGCAGGCCGATCGAGGTCCGCGGATGATACGGTCGGCGACGATGATGTCAATAGGAAAAACCTCGCGTCACCAGAGGGGCACCCTCATGGGCAAGAGTGTACGTGAGTGCCGCCACTACTGATGATCCTGCCGTGGTGGCAGAGAAGGTGTGGGATGGTGGCAAGAGATGTTGGGTTGCGTTGGTCAGCTTGCCAGTTGTCTTGCAGGAACCAGGCCCCCGCGATGGCCACGGCCGATGTCGGCATCGCGCTTGCCGCAGGCACGGACCTGGCGCGCGAGACGGGCCACGTGGTGCTGCTTGGGAACCGCCTCGCGCGTGTGCCGTGGCTGGTGGCCCTGAGCCGGCTGACGCGCCGCATCATCGCGCAGAACCTGGCGTGGGCGTTCGGATACAACGCGATCGCGCTGTCGGCGGCCGCGGCCGGCCTGCTGCATCCGCTGCTTGCGGCCGCGGCGATGGTCGTGTCGAGCCTGACGGTGCTCGGCAACTCGCTGCGGCTCCAGCGGTTTCCGGATGCGTGAGGGGCCGCCGGGCGCCACATCATTTTACCCTCTCCCCTTAGCCTGCCCGCCCGTTGTATTGGCGGGCGGGAGAGGGTGGCCGACCTGTCCGGCGTAGCCTTGGCGAAGCCGGAAGGCCGGGTGAGGGGTCGCTGTACATCGCCCCCTCACCCCCAACCCCTCTCCCGCGAGGGGAGAGGGGAGAACTGCCACCCGCTATCTCTTTTCCGGCGGCTTAGCGCCGGCCTTTTCCAGTGCCGACTTGACGATCGGGATCCAGAGTTCGTATCCCTGCCGGTTCATATGTAGCATATCCTTGAGGAAGATTTCCGGCTTCGGTTTCCCGTCGGCGTCGAGCATGGGCTTGGTCGTGTCGATGAACGCAAGGCCCGCCGTCTTCTCTGTGAACTCGCGGACCATGCGGTTCGCCTTCTGCGCCTCGTCCCAGACGCGGGCCCGCGAGGGGCTGGGCTTGATGGAGACGAAGTGTATCTTCGTCTCGGGCAGGGCCGCGCGGACCTTCTCGACGAACGCCTGGAAATCGGCCAGGACCTGCTCGGCCTTGCGGTTGGACTGGAGGTCGTTGTCGCCGGCGTAGAAGACGATCTGGCGCGGCTTGTAGGGGATGACGATGCGATCGACGTAGCGGAGGACGTCGGGGATGGTGCTGCCGCCGAACCCGCGGTTGACGACCACGAGGGGCTTCAGGTCCTCAGCCACAGTCCTCCACATCGTGAACGTGGAACTGCCGACGAAGAGGACGGCGCCCTGGGGCGGGGGGGATTCCTTGTCGGCCGCCTCAAATTTCTGGATGGTCGGTTCCCACCGCTCGGGGCCGGTCGGTTTGGCGGGCGTCTCGGCGGCGGGCTTGGCGGCGGGAGCATCGGCCGACCAGACGGCCCGCCAGGTCAAGGGCGGGGCCAGCATGAGGGCCAACGCCAGCGTCAATCGCAGCAAGGTTCGCATCGGTAAAGCCCTTTCGTTTTGCGGCGCGGGCGGCTTGCCCGGCCATGATCGTCGCCGTGTGCGGCGACGGCTAAACGTGCGGCGACGGGTAAACCCGTATCGACGACGCCATATCAATCAAGCCCGATGAGTGCGGCCCCGAGCGCGACGGCCAGTTCCGGGCGCTCGGGCACGACGAGTTCGCACGGCAGTTCCTCGCGGAGGGCCGCAATCATACACTCATTCCTGGCCACGCCGCCCACAAAAAGCGCCTTCGCGCCGAGGCGTATCCGCGACGCCATCGCCGCCACACGCCGCGCGGTCGCCGCGTGAAGACCCATCGCGATGCGGTGACGGTCCTCGCCCTTCGCCACAAGCGACACCACCTCCGACTCGGCGAACACAGTGCACATGCTCGATATCTCGACCGGCCGGTCCGCCCGGAGCGCCTCGCGCCCCAGGTCCTCCAGGGCGTAACCGAGCGCGGCGGCCATCACCTCCAGGAACCGGCCCGTGCCGGCGGCACAGCGGTCGTTCATCTCGAACCGGCCGAACCCGTTGCCCGCCCCAAGTTCAATCGCCTTCGTGTCCTGCCCGCCGATGTCTATGACGCTCGAGCAAGGCGGACACAGGTGCCGCGCGGCACGCGCGCAGGCGCGGATCTCGGTCACCGTCATGCACGGGAACTGCCCGCGGGCGAGCGTGCGGCCGTAACCGGTTGCCACCACGGCGTCGGCCTCGGAGCGCACGCCCTTGAGGACCTCCATCAGATGCGCGAGGGGGTCGTGCCCCGTGTCGAAGACGTGGGCGTCGGTGATTCGGCCGCCCGAGAGGCGCACGACCTTCGTCATGCGCGACCCGAGGTCGATCCCGACGGCGGTTTGTTTCGCTGGGGGCATTCGACCTCACGTGTGCCACGGCGGGCGCATGGCGACGGCGAGCATCCGGTCGGCCTCCGCGTCGCCGGGGAACCGCTCGGCCGCGGGGTCCCACTTGAGGGGCCGCCCGAGTTTTTCGGCGACGCCGCCAACCAGCAGGACGCTCATCGCGCGGTGGGCGGTCTCGGCGTCCGAGATGGTCGGCCTGCGGGTCCGGATGCACTCCAGGAAGTTGCTCGAATGGTCATTTGAGTTATATAGATGCACATCCGCAGGGCCGAGCGGCCGCTCAAGGATCTTCGGCGGATACGAGACCAGCCAGTCGCGGTCAACCGCGATGCGGCCCTCGGTCCCGACGAAGATGGCCCCGCCCTGGCCGCCGATCTTCTCGCCCGGATACGGGCACCCGTACACCGTCACCCCGTTGGCGTAGCGGTACGCGAGTTTGCCGTCTTCCCATCCTATCTCGACCGGCCCGGTGTCGTCGGCGCCGATTCCCCACTGGACGATGTCGTAGTGGTGCTGGCCCCAGTTGATGCTGCCCCATCCGAACATGTGGGCGTTGGTGTCGCCGGCGTACGGCGTCCACGGGGCCGGGCCGACGAACATTTCCCAGTCCAGCCCCTCTGGGACCGGCTGCGCCCCGGCCGCGCGCTCCGGGACGGCAGCGAACCCGCCGCCGCCCAGCATCGCATACACGGATTGAAGTTTGCCGATGCGTCCGCTCCGGACGTACTCGCACGCGCGGCGGAACTTCCCGCCGTAGCACGACCGCTGCTGCGTCCCGGCCTGGTACACCCGGCCGTACCGCCGCACGGCCTCGACCATCGCGCGGCCTTCCTGGATCGTCAGCGAGACCGGCTTCTCGCAGTAAACGTCCTTTCCGGCGGTCGCCGCCATTATCGACATGAGTGCATGCCAGTGAACCGGCGTGGCGATGAGGACGGCGTCGATGTCGGGCCGCGCCAGGACGTCGCGGAAATCGTTGTAGGCCTCGCAGGCCCGGTGTTCGCTGCGGCCGGACTTGTCGGCGTAGTAGGCGTTCACCCTCTGCGTGAGACTCTCGCGCTTGGTCCGCACGATGTCAGAGATCGCCAGGACCTGCACATCGTCGCGCGCCAGGTATCCGCCGGTCAGGTACGTCCACGCCCCGCCCACCAGGTGTCCGCCGCCCTGCGTGCCGACGCCGATGAAGCCCATCGCGATCCGCCCGCTCGGCGCGGGACGCCCGTCCGACCCGAGCGCGCCGGAAGCGATCACGTAAGGCGCCGCCGCGACGGCCGCCCCGGCGCACTTAAGGAACGCTCGCCGCGTGATCCCTCGGCCAGTCCGCATGTTCGTCAACTCCGCTCTGAAGGTCCTTCCGCCTTTGCGATGATTCTACCGCCTCCGAGAGCATTGGCAAGGTGCTCTTCGACCCGGACCCGTGTCAGACCCAAAGGTGAGGCTGTCCTACGCCCCTGCGATTTCTGTTGATGTCTGGCATCCGAGGAAGTACCTTTCTTGCGGCAGGCGGGCGGCCGTGAGGGGGCCGCCTCCGGAGAGATCGGTTCACCAGGAGGACCGCAACTTGATGACGCTTCCATTTGCTCGCTGGCTTGCGGCTGCGGTCAGCCTGTGTCTGGCGTTGTCGGCGGCAGCGGCGGACCATCCGCTCAAGCCGACCGGTCCGGGCAAGGCATGGTACGTCTCGCCTCAGGGCAGCGATGAAAGCGACGGCCTGTCGCCGGAGCGTCCGGCGCGAACCGTCGCGATGATCGACCGGTTGCTCGAGAAGATGGGGCCGCAGCAGGCCGGCGGCAGCGTCATCTACCTCATGCCGGGCGTGTACAGCGAGAACACGGGGCCGTTCCACTGCCTCTCGATCCGCGCCGACGGCAGGGCGGGTTTCCCGATTACGATCACGTCGTTTGACCCGGCCCGACGCGCCGTGATTGACGGCAAGGGTGACACCGAGAAGGGCGTCGTCGGCGGCTGCGCCATGGCCCTCGACATCGCCGCTTTCGTGGTGGTGGCCGACCTGGAGATCCGCAACGGCGCGACGGGACTTGCCGCAAACTCCTGTAGCGACTGCGTCTTCGAGCGCCTGGAGGTCCACGGCATCCGTGGCGAGGGCGGCCGCAACCCGGCGGGCATCAAGTTGATCGCCAACCCTTATCGCCTGACCATCCGCAACTGCCTCGTCTATGACGTCCAGTCGTCGGACGGCAAGAACCCCCAGAATGCCATGGGCATCGGCATCTTCGGCGGCAACGGCAACGTGATCCACAACTGCGAGGTGCGCGACTGCGGGGCGGGCATCCGATACAAGCACCACTCCACCCGCCAGCGGCCGACCGACGAGTTCCGCACCCTCATCTTCCGCAACCTGGTGCACCGGTTCAGGACCGGCGGCATCATTGCCGCCACCGACAACGCCCACGTCTTCGAGAATCTCGTTCACACCGGGGGCACCGGCTTCTTCACGGACTACGGCGACGGCGCCCCGTACCTGTCGAACAGGTTCTACCACAACACCGTCTGGGCCGTCGGCACGGGCTTCTACTCCGACCCCAACGTGGAGTCGCGCGACTCGGTTTTCCGCGATAACATCGTCGGCGCCGAGGGGCCGATGATCTACGTCAAGGGTTGGGAGACGATCAAGGCCTGCGACTCGAACCTGTACGCCGCCGACCGTTTCCGCACACCTTCCGGCAACCCCGCGACCCTGGCTGAACTGCGCCAGAAGGGCCACGACGCACGCAGCCTGGTGGGCGACCCGGGTTTCGTCAACCCCGGCGAGGACTTCCGCCTGGCCGCGCACAGCCCGGCGCGCGGCAAGTCGTCGGAAGGGCACGACCTGGGGGCGTGGCGGTCGGCAGGCACGGCCGAGTACGCCATCGGTCTCTTGAGGGATGCCAAGCCAGGGGGCGACGTCACTCCGCCCGACGTGCGGGTGACTTCGCCCCTTGAGGGCGCGGCCGTCTCCGGCCCATCAGTCAATCTGGAGGCTGCGGCAGCCGATGATGTCGGCGTTGTTGCGGTCCAGTTCATGGCGGGCACGCAGAAAATCGGCGACGAGCGCACCGCCGCGCCGTACACCGCCGCGTGGGACGTCTCGCGCCTGGCCCCCGGTCCGTACGCGCTGACCGCCGTGGCCCGCGACAAGGCCGGAAACGTCATGACGAGCATGGCGGTGATCGTGACGGTGACGCGACCGGCCGCACCGTAGCAGGCCGCAGGGTTTGTTCGCCTCGGGCGAGCCAGGTGGCGCCGCGCGGCCGGAGAGCATTGCGCGGCGGGCCGAGGAGCATTGCGCGGCGGGCCGGGCATTGCGCAGCGGGCCGAGGAGCATTGCGCGGCGGGTCTCCCGACCCGCCGCGCGGTGGTGGATGACCTCACCTCTTCGGACTTGCGGCGAGAGATTCTTCTGCGCGGCGGATGCGCTCGGGCAGGTCGTTTGGCATCTCGCCATCGGCCAGCGGGATGACGAAGGCGGGCTTGCCGCCGATTTCGGTCCGCGTCGGCACGGCGATCTTCCGGCCGTTCACTTCCATCTTCAGGTCGCCCGGCCATCCGACGACCGCCATCGCCCGTGCCTCATCGTCGGCCGGCGTCGGACTGCCCGGCTTGCGCGCAGCATCAATGGCGATACGTGCATCCTTAAGGTGCGCGACCGCCCTGAGAAGGCCCACCCGCCCATCGGCCGTCACGGTCGCCCCGTTCGGAAGCGCCAGCCGCCACGGCGTAAGGTCGGGCAGGGGGTTGAACGCGGCCACCGTCTCGCCCGCCGGGTCGGTCAGCAGGTAGCCGGTTGCGCCGGGGCGGAATTGGAGGACCGCGCCGCGTTTTTCGAGCCGCCCGCCCGTCCCCTGCTGGACGAGCGAGGAATCGCGGTCCACGCCCTCGGCCGGGTACGGCCACGCGCCGTTCACTTTTCGATATGCAAATGCCTCCTTGCCATCGGCCGAGGACTCGTAAAGCGTCATCGCCCCCAGTTCCAGCACGTCCGGGCCGCTTGAGTACTTGACGTGGAACACGCCGGCCTCGCGGTCCTCGCGCGTCTCAATGCGGGCGGCGCGGAGGTGCTCGCGGAACGCGGCAAAGTCGGCGTACTCGCCCGCATCGGCCAATTCGACGATGAAGCCGCCGCAGGCGCGGTCGATGGCGCTCCAGTCGGCGGGGGCGGGCCGCGGCTCGGCCGACTTCATCCAGTATGAGTTCACCACCAGGGCCGCGCGGGCCGAGCGCTTCTCGTACGTCTGCTCCGCGCCGGCCTCCAGGACCACCTCGTCGGTGCGCCCGAGGTCCGTGGCGGGCAGCGCCCTCACCGCCAGGTACGTTACGCCGTCGTGGACGGTGATCCACTGGCCCGCGCGGGCGCGGGCGGGCAGTTCCGTCACCGGCTGGTCATCAACATATATCTTCCATGTAGGCGCGGGCGACTGATAGTTGAAGAGGGCCAGGCTCGACTGGAGGCTCCGCAGGCCGTTCTTGGCGGCGGCGTTCTTCAGGAAGTCGGCCGGCCAGGGGCTCGCGGCCACGATCATCTTACCCTTGTGCTGGAGCGCGTACTGGTGTCCGTACGGCGATATCCAGCCGCCGGCATCGTTCACCCATCGCGTGGCATTGACGCCGATGCGCATGTCCATCGTCACGAGGTCCTGCATCCGCTCCACCAGGCCCGCCTGGCGCTGCCACTGGGCCATGATCTGTATGCGGGTGCGCTCAAGATCCGACGATGCGAGGCCGAAGTGCCGCCCAAGGTACGCCCGCCTCCAGTACTTCTGGTGCCGGTGGGTCTCCTCGAATGGCAGCGGCTTGGTATCGACATACGTAGCCAGCCAGTCGGGCGCCCACGGCCCGGCCAGGGTCTGGTCGGCGATCATGCGCGGCGTGCGGTCGTGGCCCAGGATCGGCATTGCGCCCGGCAAATCCGTATTGCCGAGGTCGTGCAGCGCCCCGGAGCGCGACATCGTGTGGACGATGTGCTGGAGGCCGTCCTGCGTCACCAGCAGGTACTCAAGGCTCGTGCGGCTGGCGCCCGCGATGAACCGCCTGAGCGCCGGGTGGTAGCAGGAGACGAGTTCCTCCACGCCGCGCGTCAGCATCGCGTCGGCCAGCAGCCGGTCGTACGGAGTGGGGGCGAAGTCGCGGACGGCCTTGTTGCCGCTCAAAGTAATCGCATAATAATAATGGTCGATATGTTCCTGCGTGCTGCCCGCTCCCCACGTCCAGAGGCGGGCCGGGTAGTTTTCCTGGCCGTGCCGCCCGTCGGCCATGGCCAGGTCGCTGCCGATAATGGCCCCGCCCAGCAGGGCCCCCGCCGAGGCCGACATGTTGAAGTTCTGCGTGCTTATGGTGTAGTTAAAGCCCGCCCGGTAGAAACTCTTGTTGCCGCGCCAGTCGCCGGTCTTATTGAAGTACGAGTCGCCTACATATGTCGTTGTGCCGCCCTTGGCCGCAAGTTGATCCTGCATCGGGTGCACCAGGTCCGACGTGGGCCGGTCGGGCATCAGCCACGCCTCCCAGTACCGCCGGATGGCCTCTCGCGCGGGGCCCGGCAGGCAGTCGCGGTAGAGGTACCACTGCGTCATCTCCTTTGCGGCCTCGAAGCCCGCCCAGCCGCGCGGCTGCCGCGCGATGATCTGGTCCACCCAGAGGCCATAGACCTGCTCGGGCGTCGGCTGGACCGTCTCCTTGGTGGCCTTGTCCTTCTTCGCCAGCCGGTCGCGGAGATACTTGGGCACATAAGCATAGAAGAATGGCTCGTCGGCCGAGTCTTTCGGGTCGGCGGCCTTAAGTTCGCGGACGCGCTGCCACTGGAGGTCGGTCATCCACGTCGGGCGCGCGGCGAACTTCCCGGTCCACTCTTGAATCTTGCGGGCCGAGGGCATGGCGGCCGCAGGCTGGCGCGGCACGTCGGCCGCCTCGCCCTTCCTGATCCGCTCGGCCAGCGCCGCAAGGTCGGTCGCCGGCGGAAGCGGGGGCAGGGGATTGCCCGCCTTCGCGGCAACCAGCGTCACGACCAGCCGCGGCTTCTTAAGAAGTATGGCCCGGCCGCCGGTGGCGGTGGCCCACTCATAGACGCCGGTGAAGTACCGGTGATCGTAGGTCTCCCGCTTCCTGAGTGCGAAGCCGTTCTCGGAGATCGCCCGCAGGCGCTCGCCGAGGAGCCGGCCGAGCCGGCCGGGCATCTTGTCGCCGGTGAGATATGCCGTAACGTCCATCCGCCCTTCGGGGCTCGATTCGCTCACCTCGGTGGGGCCGAACGGCCAGCCGGCCACGCGATGGACGGCCTCGCTCACGCCGAACGTGGGCCACCAGCCGCCGCCGGGGAGAAAAGAGTTGTACGTCGGGCCGGTCTCGGCGTCGGCCTTCCACGGGAACTCCACCGGCCAGGCGACCACGTGCCAGCGCGGCTGGCTCTTGCGGTAGAGGGCATCGACGCCCCAATTGCGGCGGCCGTCGTACTGGTCGGGGGGCCAGAGTTCCGTGTCGCGCCACGGAAGCACAAGTTCGGCCTTCGTGACGGCCAGCCCCTCGCGGACCTTCTCATAGACCTTCCCGGCCGCGCCGGGGAACCGCACGAGGACCGTCCGCTGGAGCGAATCGACCGCGATGGCCGCGGGCCTCTTGCCCCCATCCCGCCTGGCCGGCTCCCACAGGGCCGTGCCGTATCGATCCTTGATAACTGCATCCGTAAATGCGACCGGGCCGTCCTCCGCGAGGACGATGGGCGTGTCCCATAAGGCCCTGAAGCCCGATATGCCCGCCGTCTCGGCGTCGTCGATCGTGACCGTGACCGGCTCGGCCGCCGCGAGCGCCGCCGCCATCGCAAAGACGGCCCCTGCGGCCGCAACCCGCACCATGTTTCTTGCGTTTCTCATGCCGCGTGCTTATCCTCGCCCCGCGTTGCTGTCAATCAATATCCGCCGCAGGGCGCATTGCGCCCGTCTCAGCCGGGTGGGGGACTCCCTTTTTCTCCCTCTCCCCTTAGCCTGCCCGCCCGTTGTATTGGCGGGTGGGAGAGGGCAGGGTGAGGGGTAAGTGGCGGGGCGGGGCCGCAAGTCGTTGCGGTCCCCGAAGAAGGGGGCGTCTGAACGCCCCTTGGGGGCTCCCGCAATCCGAGGCCACGCCCCATGTGCCCGCAAGATATTGCCGATTGGCGGTTCGCGTGGTACACTTCAGGGTGGTTTAGGTGTCTGGAAGGGCGCGCGAGGAGTCAGTATGAAGCAGCGGGTTTACCTGGAGACGACCATTGTCAGTTACCTGACGGCGCGGCCGAGCCGGGACCTGATCATGGCGGCGCACCAGGAGGTCACTCGCCAGTGGTGGGAGAAACGGCGGAAAGGGTTTGATCTTCAGATTTCGCAGTTCGTCCTGAATGAGGCCGCCGGCGGGGACCCGGTGATGGTCAAGGAGCGGCTGGCGCTGCTGAAGGGCTTGAGCCAACTGCCCGTCACTGACGAGGTGATCGAACTTGGCCGAGCGCTTATTGCGGACGGGATGCTGCCGCCGAGGGCGGGTATCGATGCCCTCCACGTCGCCGTGGCTTCCGTACACGACACCGATGTTCTGCTGACTTGGAACTGCCGACACTTGGCCAATGCGGAGTTGCTGCGTGAGTTGGGACGGTATCTGCGCAGCAAGGGCTACGAGATACCGGTCATTACCACGCCGGACGAGTTGATGGGAGAATAGCCATGACTGAAGATCCGATTGTGGCCGAGGTTCGCAAGATTCGCCAGAAGATTGCGGCCAAGTTCAATTATGATGTTCGAGCCATAGCCGAGGACGCCCGCAAGCGCGAGAAGAAGAGCGGGCATCCGATTGTGTCTCCACGGCGGCGCGCCAAGGCCAATTAGCCCTTTGTCTCCCTGCCTTCGTGCCTCCGTGCCTTCGTGCCTCCGTGCCTTCGTCCCTTCGTGCCTCCGTCCCTTGCTCAGATTGTATTTGCATACGCCCAATCCGCCGGATATGCTTCCGGGAGATATATAGAGTCGAGTTCCAAGCGGGTGAGTCGTGTTGTGATGCCCGGTTCCGCTTTAGATTCGCGAGGGAGCCACCTATGGCCACGGATGCATTGGTCGTTAAACGCTTCGCCGAACTCGATGCCCAAAGTAAGGCACTCCCTCTTGCCTCACCTAATGGTTACGATGCCGCTACCTGGCAGCAATGGGCGACAAGCGCTCAACATATACTTCGCGTCGCATTCGGAGAGGCATCTCCGCATTATCAGAACTTCGTGGCCGCTTACATCAAGTGCCGGGGCTGGAAAGAAGAAGTTGGTGCGCTTATGGGAATCTTCAGCGCAGCCAAGTCAGACTATGAGGGCGGCTACTCGTTCACAATGCAGGCTCGAATCTCCGGTGAGATCTACGGAGATTTCGTTGCTCTTGCCAGGGGTGCGCTGGCCGAAGACGCTAAGGATGTAGCAGCTGTGCTTGCCTGTGCGGCTCTTGAGGATTCCCTGAAGCGGTATGCCCTTCTGAACGACCTTGATGTAAGTAACAAGTCGATGCAGGAGGTTGTCAATGCACTCAAGGCTAAAGGTCTGGTCGGTGGTGCGCAGAAGGCACTCCTCGATACGATGCCAAAGATACGCGACTACGCCATGCATGCGCACTGGGACAAGATAACGCGTGAAGCCGTCGGAAGTGTTTTGGGTTTTGTCGAACAGCTCTTGTTGACCAAGTTTTCGTGAGGGCCAACATGTGCTCTACCGTCCCTCAAGCGGGGTGCCGCGCTTGCCCCTGTCCTATAGGGAGAGCTTAGTACCATTTCCTTCGGCGGGCGCAGGATTGTGTTTGCAGCGCCCGAATTCGCTAGATATACTTCGGGGTCACAGATACAGTTTGATTCCAAGCGGGTGAGTCATTTGGCAGTGCTTGGTTTAGACGGAAAGGGACAGTCTGGCTTTAGTCGTGCAATCTGTCCAATCATTGATAGCTCAAGAAGGATGCTATTATGAGCGAGTTTCAGATTAGATCGGAGCTGCAACAGAATGATCCCGCCGAGGAAGTGTCAGCTCTAATCGCCGTCACAAGGCCAATATTGATTGGTCTAATGTTTGCCCTTAAACGCGATGTTGTTGCGCAAGTAGGCGGATATGACTCAATAACTCTTGCGCTCTTGGCAAGGCTATATCTGCCTGGAGATGGCGATTGTGGTATATGTTATGAATATGCCGTTCACGATGCAATTCGAAGACGTGACCCCGTTATCGTAGAGCGTGTATATGATGCCCTTTCAAAGCATTGCAGGGTGCCAGGTACAGATATCGAATCAATACTTTTTGGGGCCGAAAAAACAGGGGCCGTTCAGTTAATTGATTCGGCAGAAAACATTCTTACTGACGACTCTCGTCTCTTGACAGGAAAAAGATCGCAACCCCCGAAGTTGAAATCCTACCTTCACATGCTTGCCGCCGCATTCAGCAAGGAAAGTACCAGAAGATCATTGCCAACAAGCATAAACGGTCTCTGGAAGGCCGATCTTTTTCTGGGCTGCAGAGACTCAGATAGGTGGGTGGGCACTAGCGTAAAGATCAACCCAAGGCACTTAGAGCCGGCCAATGGCTTGCGAATAGGGATTGTACCAGCGCAGCAGGGAACACCCGATCTGATTAGAAGGGACGAAGCAAAGAATCTAATTATTTGCCCATTGCCTTACGACGGGTCCTTTATGGAATTGTTCTACAATGCCTGGGGAATTGTGCAGCAGTTTCTTTTTGCAGATTCATCCTTGCCTAAGCCTGTTAATCTGCCTATCCCCTCTCATCGCAGGGTTGCTAAGGAACTTCAAGACAGGCGGGACTTCCCGGTACTAGAGGTGTGGGAGGCGCTAGGCCCTCTTGCTCAGCCATATCTGTTGAAGAATAAAACCGAAAACAAGGTTTATGTGCTCACACGAAGGACAGAAACAGTTACTAATACTATAATTGCTCCGGTAGCACAGATAGGCAAGCAAACCTAGCAAGTTGCTACACCGGACCGTGGCGGTCGGGTCACGCGGGGCCACACTACCAGTTCCATCAGCGGCCGCACGGTGGATGCGGCCGCGGTGTTCCATGTCGTGTCGCTTGCCGGCCGAGTTCAGGCGGGCGATGGAGTTTCAAGCGCTCGCAAGACAACATGAACGGATTGTTTCACGGGCCGAGAGGAGACAGCCAGCCGCAGGTCGAAGATCCGCCGTGGCGGGCCGCAGGTCGCCACAGGCGACTCGACTGGGCGAGCCTCAAGTCGAAGACCCGTCGTGGCGGGCGGCAGGCTTGAGGCTTGCGGCTTGACGCTTGTGGCCTGAGGCTTGACGCCTCCGGCCTGCGGCTTGACGCTGGGTGTCCGCCGCGGCGGGTGAAGGCGGGCAGGGCGTCCGAATGGACATTGCTTTTACAGGATCTGGTCGCCGCGTCTCGCTAAGCCCCGGCGTGGCGGCGGAAAGGCGTTCAATCGCCCCTCCGGGGCTCCCAAGCCACAGGACAAAAGAGAAATGGCGCTTGCGTCCGGCTACCCCGGGCTTGCGCCGCGGGGCTACTCTCATGCGCCCCGGGTGGGGCTTCATGCGGTGTGACGGCTTCTTGTTTGTTGCTTTCTGCGGCTTTGCGCCCCCGCCCAGGCGAGGTCTGCGCTTCGCTCCGATTTGCGTGAGGCTGCCGTTGGTCGCCTTGCTTTGGCTTGCCGCTTGCGGCTTGTTGTTTGACACCCGCATTATCTGCGTCCATCTGCGTAATCGGCGGATGATCCGTCGCCGTCTCTCTGTTCAATCCGCAATCCGCCTTCGCCAAGGCTTCCGACTCCGCAAATGCTTCGCCGGACAAGCCGGCGGACAGGTCCACAATGGAAACACCCACTACATATAGTGTTCCCCGGCCCCACTTATTGTGGTCGGATGCCTGGCACCTGATTTTCTTGAAGGCGGAATCGCCCGGAAAAGTATCCTATAGGCCATATCGCCGGATGCACATCCATAAGTAACGTCAGTGCAAAAAGCCGAAAAAAAACGTCAAAAACCATCAAAAACCGGTCAAAACCGATCAAAACCGATCTAAAACCGTTCAAAATCGTCTTGCCCATCTTAACATTCGGACCCTCGAACCCCCTTGGCGCTAGCGCCAGGGCCGTTTTGGGGTCCGAAAACGGTTTTTTTTCGCCTTCCGGAGGTCAAAATCGGCGCAGGCCGTTTTTTAAAGTATATAAACACAAGGGACGCAGGGACGCAGGGACGGAGGGACGGAGGCACGGCACGAAGAAAACGGCAAGGCGGCGACGGCGTAAGGCGAAGGGCGGCCACGCGGGGCCGCCCCTACTCGAACTGCCGTCAGGCATCTGGCCCCATGAGGTCGTCTTTGTGGTCGCGGAAGGTGGAGCGCAGGCGTTCGAGGATGGAGGAGTGCATCTGGCTGACGCGGGATTCGGAGAGGTCGAGTGTGGCGCCGATCTCCTTCATAGTCATTTCTTCGTAATAGTAGAGGATGAGGATGAGGCGTTCGTTCTTGGAGAGGCCCTTGGTGACGATGCGCTTGAGGTCCTCGCCCTGGACGCGGTGGGTGGGGCTGACGGTGCGGCGGTCTGCGACGACGTCGGTTTCACGGACCTCGCGGGTGGAGTCGGCATCCTGATAATTGCGGTTGAGGCTGATGACGCCGACGGCGTGCGCATCGCGGATGAGTTTCTCGTAATCGGCCTCGGAAAGGCCCATGAAGGCGGCCAATTCGTGGTCGGTGGGTATGCGTCCGAGCGTGGCTTCGAGTTGCCTGCGGCCTGCGGCGAGTTGGTTTGCGCGTGCGCGGACGAGCCGTGGGACCCAGTCTCGGTTGCGGAGGGCATCGAGGATTGCGCCGCGGATTCTGGTGGCGCAGTAGGTTTCGAACTTGACGCCCCTGTGTTGGTCGAACATGTGGAGTGCATCGCGGAGGCCGTCGATGCCGGCGGAGATGAGGTCGTCGATTTCGACCTCGTCGGGCAATTTCTGCGAGATGCGCTCGGAGTTGACCTTGACGAGGGGCAGGTAATGTTCCATGAGGACGTTGCGGACGTCCTCGGAGCGAGTCTTGCGGTATTCCCGCCAGACGGCGGCAAGTTCGCCGTCGGAAAGTTCAACGGTTCTCTGCCAGGTGCGAAGGCCGTCGGATGACATCGCCATGGTCCGCCTCCTGTCTGGTGCCCCACGCGAGCGGGCCGACGGCGCCAAGAAAGCGCGCGGGGCGTCGGTCCGCAACGTTCTTTATCGTTCACCTGCGGCAAAAAGATTAGCCAGACGCCGGAAAAAGGCGAAGGGCGCCCGTCCCGGCGTCTGGGAATCCTCCATCATGGCGGCGGCAAGGCGCTTGATGCACCAAGCGGCCAGCGAGTGCGGATAGGCCAGCATCAGGGGTTCCTGCCTCTCGACGGCCCGGCCGACGAGGCCGTCGCAGAAGACGTACCCCAGGAGACCCACGTCGATGCCGAGGAAGCGTGCGGCGGTCTGGCGGATGCGGTCGTGGGTGCGGTCGGCGTCTCGGCGGTGGGCCACCATGTTGATGATGAGGCGGACCTGGCCGAGGGATTCGGCGGGAGCGGCGGCGGGCGACTGCAGGAGCGCGTAGGCGTCCATCATGGCGGTAGGTTCGGGGGTGGTGACGAGGGCGAGTTCGTCGGCCTGTCGCGCCAGGTGCAAAACGCCCTGGCCGATGCCGGCGGGGGCGTCGAGAAGGAGAAAATCGTGCTGGGTTTCGAGGGCCGTCAGGCCGTCGAGGAGGGCTTCGCGGCGGCGCTCCCCGATTCGGGCGATCGAAGGCATGTGCGAGGCGCCCGGTATCCAGCGGATGCCCGCCGGGCCTTCCTGGACGATCTCCTGTAGCGGCATGCGGCCGGAAAGGACGTGTCCGAGGTCGCCCCGCGGGCGCTGGCCGAGCACAAGGTCAACGTTCGCGAGGCCGAAGTCGGTATCGACGAGGAGGACGCGGCGGCCGGCCGCCGCCAGGGCGATGGCGAGGTTCACGGCGAGGCTCGTCTTGCCGACGCCGCCCTTGCCGCTGACGACCGCGACGACTCGTGCCCGCTGCCGCAGGTCGCGGGTGATGCGTTTGATGGAGGCATCGCCGGCGGCGGGCAGGGGCCGGGGCGCAGCGGCTGGGAAGGGGCCTGCGCCTGCTGGCGCGGCGGCTGCGGCAGCGTCTGCGATTGGCCTAGACCGGGTGCTTCGCATCAGGTTCGGTCGCTTTCTCGTCGGTTGTGCGTTGGGTGTGTGGCAGGAGACCGGAATCGTGCGAAGAGGCGGAAGGCGCGGGTGGCATGGCCACGCGCTGTTGCGTGGACGTGTGCCCTTGGCCCTCAGGGTTCTCTGGAACGGCGAGGGGCGCGGCGTCAGTTTGCGGCTCGTCGCGGTGCGCGATGGAAGCGAGTTCCTGCATCCGTTCGAGCATCCGGCCTTCGTCCCGCCGAAGCGGGACTACGGCGGACGGGGTTCCCCGCGCGGGGCGTACGCCCGCGGCGGCAATGTGCTCGCCGGGTTCGCGCGGCTGGATGTCAATCTCGGGCAGGGGCGTGCGGCCTTCGAGGACGTGACGGATCTCGGTGAGGCGGTGTGTGTGTTTCATCCGCTGAATGAAGAGGAGGCGCATGAAGACGGACTCATCGAAGAGCCGCTGGCCGCCGGGGGTGCGATCTTCCTCGGTGATGAGGCCGATGGTGGCGTAGTTGTGGATGGTCTGCCGGGTGACGCCGAGGTGGTCGGCGATCTCGGAGACGCGGTAGAGTTTGCGGGGCGGAAGCGGCGAGGCGCGGCCGAACGTATCGCCGGCGGCCGCCAGGCGACCGCCTGCGGAGATGCGGCGGAAGTATTCATTGAACCTTCCGCGTGCCAGTTTCGCGCCCTGATCACCCACGACCGGATCCGCTCCAGAAGGGGATTCCGCCAGTCCCGATGGTCCCAAAATGATTTTGACAGTTTGTAAAAAGCCATTTATCGGACGCCGTGTCAAGGGAAAAAAGTTTCGGGCGGGAATTTTCTGGCGCTGGGCGGGGCCATCTTCGCGTAACTACAGTCTTGACAAGGGGTTACGGAGGATTGCGGATTGTGGACTGCGGATTGAGAAAAGATGAAATGGCTTGCCGCCCATCACCGCCGGACCAAGCGTGACTTGCCAAAGTGGCTTCAGGTCGGGGTCCTCCGGCCTGGAGCACTTTGAGGTTGGATATTGGCGCGGTGGGTCTCCCGACCCACGCGCCGACCGCATGTGGAGGCAACACGCGGCGGGTCGGGAGACCCGCCGCGCCTATACGCAATGCCAGGCCGGCCTGGCCGCTATTGGTATACGTTCCGCTCGCGACGGGCCGAGCATGAGGGCTGTGGGACCGCAGGAGTGGCAGGTCATTTCCCCCGCACATCATAGCACGCCAGGGCGTCGTGGTACCTGAGGTACAGCCGGCCGCCGGAAATGACGGGGTGCGGCCAGGCGTCGCGCTTCCTTGCGGCGGCGGGGGCGAAGTCAAACCGGCCGCAGGTCTCCAGGCCGGTCGCCGTGGGCTTGACCAGGGCCGCCGTACCCGTCTCGGTGAGGATGTACAGCCGGCCGGCGGCCCAGACGGCGGCGCCGCTGTCGAGGTTGCCGGCGTGGTACTTCGTCTCGCCGGTCTTCCAGTCGAGGCAGTCCCAGCCCTTGTACTTCCGGTAGCCGGAGCCGTAGATGCACCCACCGACCAGCACGACGCCGCCGGTCAGGGTGTCGAGCGGCGTCTTCCACGCCTCCTCGGCCCGCTCCTCGCCGCCCTGAGACTGGAGCCGATACAGCGACCCGTTCGGCCCGTCCGGGGCGACGAAGAAGACCGCCCCGTCGGCATAGACCGGCGTGGCGACGGGCGCGTCGAATCGCGTCACCCGCTCGACGGTCCAGAGCAGTTTGCCCGTGTCGGCATCGACGGCGAAACCGTGGCGCGCGGCATTGTTGACCAGGCGGCGCCGACCGGCGTACTCGAAAAGAATGGGCGATGCGTAACCCGCGCGGTCGGCGCCGCCCTTCTCGGTCGGGATGGGGTCGGATGCCCAGACGGTCTCGCCGGTCTTCGTATCGAGTGCGGCCATCATGGCCTTGCGTCCGCCGGGCGTGACGATGACGCGCGTGCCATCGACGAGCAGACACTCGCTCAGGGCCCAAGTGATGTTCTTCCCATCGAACCGGGCGAGGGTATCGACGGCCCAGAGTTCCTTTCCGGTTTTCGCGTCGAAGGACGCCGCCCGCCCGTGGGCGTTCATGTGATAGAGCCGCCCGCCCGCCTGCGCGCAGCAGGCCCGCGCCCCGGGGTACGAGCCTTTCCACGCGGCCCCGTTCTTGGCCTGCCACTTGGGTTTGCCGCCCAAGTCGAAGGCGAAGATGACGAGGTCGTCGCCCACGTCGCCGGTGATGTATATCATGCCGCCGGTGATGATCGGGCTCGACCAGCCGTGACCGATGTCCGTGACTTTCCAGATGAGTTTCGGCCCGCCCTCGGGCCACTCCTGGAGGAGCCCCTTCTCATCGGAGATGCCGTCGCGGAACTTCCCTCTCCACTGGGGCCAGCCTTCTTCCGGCGATGCGGCCAGCCCCGCCGCATGGAGCGGCGCCTCGGCGACCGGTGTCTCGGATGCAGGCCGGGGCGCGCCTAGGCTGTCGGCGGCGATGGCCGCGACGAGGCCCGCAGAAAGAAGACGTGCCGCTACGGCCCCCAGTACTTTGGAGTGATTCCGCGCGGAAGTCGGAGTAGAGTTACGCATGGGGCCTAGCGGGTCAAGGGCAACACGCGGATGCGAGAACGGGATGCCACGAGGATCTTCATGGCTGACCCAGGGGGATTTCAGCCTCCGTGGTGCGCCATGCCGCATAGGCCAATGCCTCGCGGATGTCCTCTTCCTCAAGGTAGGGATAGGCTTGGAGGATCTCCGCCGTCGTGTGTCCGGTCGCCACAAGCCCCACGAGGGTGCTTACCGTGACCCGCAGCCCGCGGATGCACGGCTTGCCGCCCATCACCGCCGGGTCAAACGTGATTTGCGCAAATGGCTTCATAGCGGAGTCCTCCAGCCCAGCCGCTCCTATTATACGTTCCGCCCGCAACGTGCCAAACATAAAGGCTGTCAGATCGGGGATGCGGCCCGGCTGTCGGCCAACGGTCCCTCCGCGGCATCAAGAGCGAACGCCCTGATCGACAAGACCACGAGGACCATCACTGCCGAGACCGCGGGGAACATCCGGTACGGCTCGGATCGTGGGGTCATGGGAGGCTATCTCGATGCAGGCTGCATTTGCCTGTCTTGCTGCGGCTCATTTTGCTGCGGCCTGGGGATCCTCTGCTGCGATGCGCTCTCCCTCTTGGCGGGCGATCTCGATGATGGCGCTGGAATCGTCGTCGGTCCATTGCCGCTCGCCGCAAGGGATGGGTTCGATGCGGTTGTCGATCTCGGCGGGCTACCTCTCCAATGCGATCTCGCGCCGCTTGCCCTTGGCTTCGTTGACGAGCACGAATTTTCCGCCGTCCTCGGCCCGCAACTGCTTGTTGGCGTTGAGGAGTTCAATGCCATAGACCGTGCCGTCGGGCGCGACATCGACGTTCAACTCGTCGCTCACGCGGATGGTCTCGACCGTAACAGTTTTCTTGCGTAACCGCAAGTACGCAATGTTACGGCGAATATCGTAGGTCAGTTTCATCGCTTCGCCAATCTGCCGCCGGCAAGGGCAACAACGAGATTCTTCGCTTCGCTCAGAATGACAACCTTCCCCAGAATTCGCTACGGCTGCGGTTCTCCGTCAGGTTTTCCGCTCGGCGACTTCTCGCCTTTGCTATCGGAGCGTTTGCGCGGCGACTTGCCGCCCTTGGAGCGATCGGGGACGCCCTTGTCGGGGGCGGCGGCGCCCGGCGTCTGAATCACTTTCACGCCGATGCCGATGATGTGGACGATGCACGGACCCTGGACCGAGGCCACGGCATCGTGGAATTCCTTCAGGCCGGCGACCTTCTTGTCGCCCACCTGGTCGATGACCATGCCGGGGACGATTCCGGCGTCGGCGGCAGGGGAGCCGTCGCGGACCTCTCTGACGAATGCCCCCTGGTCGGCGGGCTTAAGGCCCGTCTGGACCTTGAGTTCCTCGGTGAGCGGCTCGATGCGCATGCCGCGCCACCACTCGCCGGACTCGCGCGTGGCGAGGACATCGCGCGGCGCGGGGCGGCGGCCGACCTCGACCGACAGGTTCTCGCGCTTGCCCTTCCGGAGGACCGTGAGCGTGACCTTGCCGCCCACGGTGGTCTCCTGCACCATCTGGATGACGTCGTCCGGGTCGCGGACGGGCCTGTTGTTGACGGCGACGATGACGTCGCCCGGGCGGATGCCGGCCTTCGCGCCGGGTGCGTCGGCCAGGACGCGGGCCACGAACGCGCCTGCGCCGAGTTCGGCCCCGCTTTCCTTGGCCTCCTCCTCGCCGACTTCCTGGATTTCGACGCCGACGTATCCATATACGATCTCTTCGCCCTTCTTGAGGCGTTCGATGACGCCGCGGGTCTGGGCCGTGATCGGCACGGCGAACCCGACGCCGTTGCTCGTGCCGGTCTGGCTGGATATGACGGCGTTGACGCCGACGACCTTGCCGTCGAGGTCAACGAGGGGTCCGCCCGAGTTGCCGGGGTTGACGGCGGCGTCGGTCTGGATGAGGTTGCCGTAGTAGCGGTCCAGTTCCCTTCCGATGCCTGGAATGGCGCGGCCGGTGCCGCTGACGATGCCGAACGAGAGGGACGCCTGGCCGTCGCGTCCGAAGCCGAACGGGCTGCCGAGTGCGAGGACGAACTGGCCCCGCCGCAGGGTGGCCGCGTCCCCCAGTTCCGCCGCCGGCAGGCCCTGGGCCTGGATGCGGATGACCGCGAGGTCCCTCCGCGGGTCGGACCCGACGACCGCGGCCTTGAACTTCTTCCGGTTCGCCAGGGTGACCTCGATCTCGGATGCGTCGCGGACGACGTGCTCACTAGTCAAGATAAATCCATCCGGCGAAATGACGACGCCGGATCCGTTGCCCTGCGCCCGCATGGGCGGCCGGCCCCGGCGGCGCAGCCGGTCGAGGAACGGCTTCAGGTCCTCGGGCGGCCAGTCGGGCATATCGCCGAATTCCTCCTGTAGCATCTCTTCGCTTATCTCCCGCAGGATCGTGATGTTGACGACCGCCGGGCTCGCCTTGTCGGCCGCACGCTCGATCGCCGCCTCGACGGCCTTCGCCGCGTCGCTCGAGGGCGCAGCAGCCGGGGAGGGTGCAGGCGCCTTGGGCGTCTCAGCAGCAGGCGCCGCCTGGGCCGGGACAGGGGCCTTCGACGGCTCAGGAGCGGCCGCGAAGGCAACCGCACCGAACATGAGGATCGCCGAGAGCAGGGCGAGTGAACGCAAACCGTTTATGCGCATAGACTCAAACCTCCGCTAGCCCCTGACGTGCCACGGGTCGCCGCAGCGACCCGTGGTCAGCGGGCAACTCTCTATCTTACTGCGCGGGAGGCCGAGTGAACAGACATCATTACCACGGGTTGCGGGCAACCCGTGGCACGCGACAAGGTGAGTACACATCATTGCCACGGGCGGCGGGCAGGCCGTGTGTGTCTATCTCGGCGTAGTTCACCCCTTCCCTCGTGGGAGAGGGGACGGGGGTGAGGGCGCGAGCGGCATCAGCCGCTCACCCGGCCTTCCGGCTTCGCCAAGGCTTCGCCGGACAGGTCGGCCACCCTCTCCCGCAAGGGGAGAGGGTTAACGGCATGGCGCGCCGAGCATGTGCGCGTAACCCGTGGCTTGCCGCTGCTACGCATCGGTCGCTTCTGCGGCGGCCTCGGCGGGCGGATCGTCGCCGGTGGCCTTCGCGTCGCCGCCGGGCTTGGCGCCGCCGGCGCCTTTGATCTCGAGGATTTTCTTGCGGATTTCCTCGGCGAGGTCGTGGTTCTGTTCGAGGAAATCGCGGGAGGCGTCGCGGCCCTGCCCCAGTCGGACGCCGCCGAACGAGAACCACGCGCCGCTCTTTTCGACGACGCCCATCTCGGCCCCGAGGTCCAGGAGGTCGCCCTCGGTCGAGATGCCGCGGTCGAAGAGGATGTCGAACTCGGCGTTCTGGAACGGCGGGGCGACCTTGTTCTTGACGACCTTGGCGCGTGTGCGGCTGCCGACGGCGATCTCGCCCGTCTTCAGGGTGTTGATGCGCCTGAGGTCGATCCGCACGCTGGCGTAGAACTTTAGGGCCCGCCCGCCGGGGGTGGTCTCGGGGTTGCCGTACATGACGCCGATTTTTTCGCGCATCTGGTTGAGGAAGATGACGGCGGTCTTGGACTTTGAGATGGAGCCGGTGAGTTTCCGGAGTGCCTGGCTCATCAGTCGGGCCTGGAGACCGACGTGGGTGTCGCCCATCTGGCCCTCGATCTCGGCCTTCGGGACGAGGGCGGCCACCGAGTCGATGACGACGACATCGACCGCGCCGCTACGGACCAGGAGATCACATATCTCCAATGCTTGTTCGCCGGTGTCGGGCTGGCTCACGAGGAGGCTTTCGAGGTCGAGGCCGATGCGTTTGCCCCATGCGGCGTCGAAGGCGTGCTCGGCGTCGATGAAGGCGGCAACGCCGCCTTCGCGCTGCGCGTTGGCGATGATCGTCAGGGCCAGCGTGGTCTTGCCGGAGGCCTCCGGGCCGAAGAACTCGGCCACCCTGCCGCGCGGCAGGCCCCGGCCTCCGAGGGCCAAGTCCAGCGTGATGCTGCCGGTCGAGATGCACGGGGCATCCACGTGCAGGTCGCCGGAGAGTTGCATGATCGCGCCCTTGCCGTACTGCTTCTCGATCTGCGCGACGACGCGGGCCATTGCGGCCTCCCGCTCCTTCGCGCCCTTGACCTGCTCGACGGCTTCCTTTTCCGGCCCTTTTTTCTTCGCCATGATCCATGCTCCTTCGCTGTGGTGCGTGCTTGTCGCCAACCCGTACATTACCCTAACAGATTACCGAGTGGCGACGGGCGCGCCAAGAAGAATCCGTACGAAATCTTACACGCGCCGCGCAAGCGCGGCGGCTGAATAACTACCGTAGGGTGCGTGCTTTGCACGCACCATCGCGCCGCGTGCGTGCAGAGCACGCACCCTACGTCTCTATGTGAAAGCCGAGCGAGATTCCCGCAATCGCTGTGTAGGTCGGCCCCTGGGGCGATAACTCGCTCTTAAAGATTGTCACCGCCTGGGCGATGAACGTCGGGCCGGTCTGACCGGTCATGGCATCGACGGCCGCCGCAAGGTCGCGGCCGCCTTTGGGGCTCTTCACGCGGCCGAGAGTCAGGTGCGCTTGGAACGGCCGGTCCTCCACTTTCTCGGCGAACGCGGCGGTGGCCCCGGCGAGGGCCTTCTGGAGTTCCGCCAGGCGGCCCGTGGTTTCCTCAATGCCGATCCAGATGACGCGCGGCAGGCCCCTCGGCGGAAACCGTCCGGCCCCGGCGGCGCGGAGAGTGAGCGGCCCGAACCGCGCGACCGCGTCGCGGGCGGCCTTCTCCAGG
Organism: uncultured Anaerolineales bacterium; assembly: GCA_964353455.1. GTDB lineage: Bacteria > Planctomycetota > Phycisphaerae > FEN-1346 > FEN-1346 > CAYGWP01. Next base: position 7,482 of record CAYGWP010000067.1, on the reverse strand, counting down.
TCGGCCAGCATCTCTGCCGGCACTTCGCCCAGGAACACCAGCGTCAGGTGGATGATGTCGGGGCGGACCCAGCGGACATCGCCGCCCGAGCGCCTCAATCGTTGCTGGCAATCGGCAAGGTAGGTGCGGACTTGCTCCGGCAACTCGATGGCGATGAACGTTCGGACGGTCTCGGCCATTTTCTGCTCACGACGCGTGCGGCGACAGTATAGCGTCGCGGGAACTAGAACGCCAGCATCTCGTGGTACTCGCGCAGCCGGTGATCGATCTCGTCGATGGTGAGCGTGTCGTACCGCCGCAGGCCGAAGTTCTCGATGGCGAAACTGGCGGTCACCGTTCCGTAGGCCATGGCCCGCATCAGGTGCGGGAAGTCATATTCCCCCGCGGTGGTCAGGTACCCCATCATGCCGCCGGCGAAGGAGTCGCCCGCGCCGGTCGGGTCGCGGACGGTCGTGCTCGGGAATGCAGGCAGCGGGCAGATGGTCCGCGGGCCGGCGCTCGAGACGAGGATGGCCCCGTGTTCGCCCTTCTTGACGACGACGAACTTCGGTCCCATGGCGAGGATTTTCATGGCGGCCGAGACGAGGTTCTGCTCTCCGGCCAACATGCGGGCCTCGCCGTCGTTCAAGACGAGGCCGTCAACGCGCCGCAGGAGCGCCGCAAGGGCGGCGCGCTGCGTCTCGATCCAGAGGTTCATCGTGTCGGCCACCACCAGTTCCGGTTTCGCCACCTGGTCGAGGACCGACGCCTGGGTGACCGGGCTGCCGTTGGCGAGGAACACCAGTCGCGTGTCCTTCCAGTCGGCCGGGATGGCCGGGCGGAAATCGCCGAACACGTTCAGCAGCACTTCCTCGGTCTTGGCCTCGTTCATCGCCCCCTGGTACGAGCCGCGCCAGCGGAAAGTCTTCCCGCCGCGCACCACCTGGAGTCCGGCCGTGTCGATGTGCCGCGTCTCCAGCACCTTGCGGAAGGCGGGCGGGAAGTCCTCGCCCACCACGCCCACCAGGCGGACCGGAGCGAAGAACGACGCCGCCACCGAGAAGTATGTGGCCGACCCGCCGAGTTCATCGGCGACCTCGCCGTACGGCGTCCGCAGCGTGTCCAGCGCGATCGAACCAACCACCAGGAGCGACTTGGCCACGGGTCTCGCCTCCGTTCCGAGGAAACGTTGCCTTGCTCAAACACTTCGGCTGCACAGCACCAGCGTCTGGCGCTCCAGAAGGCCGGCCGGAACGACCCGCTCGACCCGGAGGCCCGCCTCCTCGGCCTCGGCGGCGATGGTGTGGGCCGCCTCGCCGGCGTACCGGCCCCGGAGCCGGTCGCGCACTGCGCGCCACGAATTCCGATTGTAGAAAGAGAATAATATCCATTTTCGACTCACGCGTGCAAGTTCCTTGAGCACTTCCACTCTCTCGGCGCGCTTGGTGACGCGGTGCAGGAGGCGCATCGAGAGCACGAGGTCAACCGCGCCGTCGGCAAAGGGCAGGCGTCGCGCATCGGCCGCAAGGAAAGAGCAGGGCAGGCGCGACTCGCGCGCGGCATCACGTGCAAGGCCCAGCATCTCTTCCGAGATGTCCGCGCCGAAGACGTGGTCCGAGCGCCCGGCCAGGATGGGGGCGAGTCGCCCCGCGCCGCACGGAACATCGAGCGCGGGGCCGCGAAGCGGGAGTTCCGAGAGCATCTTCTCAAGCCCGCGCCGCTCGGCGGCATCAACCCTGCGCCCGTGGCGCGAACGCCCGAACCGCCGGTCGCGGTAGTTGCGGGCATCGTCGGCCGTCCCGTAGCGGCGGGCGAAGAGGTCGAGGGATGAGGCCGGGCGGCGGCCTTTCCGCACGTCGCGGGCCACAAGGTCGCGGGCGGTCCGAAGGGCACGCTCGACGATCTCCACGGCCGGCGCGTGGAGGAGGCCCCGCTGCTCCTCGCGGTCGATCCGTGCGGCGCATTCCACGAGCATCGTCGCCCAGCGGCGGTCGGCGCCGTCGGCCAGCAGGAACGCAATCAGCGTGGTGAGCATCCGCCCGAGCGCTTCCGGCGCAGGCCCGGGCGTGAAAACCGTGTGCCTGAGGTCGATCGGCGTGACCGATTGCGGGCCGCCGCGCTCGTCGAGGGCAACGAGGATGTTCTCCGGCCGCATGTCGCGGTGCAACACGCCGCGGCCCGCCAGGTCAACGATCAGCCGCGCCACAAGGAGGGCGAGCGGCTCCAACTGGTTCTCGGCCGTTGCGGCTGGCCGAAGGAGCGCAGCCAGCGGCCGGCGCCCGGCGAGGTACTCCATGCAGACGTAACTTCGCCACGCGCCGCCGGCGATGCGCTCGTGAACGAGCGCCAGGGGGCGCGGCACGGGGAGGCCCATCTCGCGCAGCCGGACGGCGTTCTCGAATTCCCGGGCAGTGCTCTGGCGGCCCAGGGGCCGCCACAGGAGGTTCCAGAGCGAGTATCTGAAGACCTTGACGAAAACGGGCAGGGGGACGGCCTCTTCCGGCAGGAGTCCGTATGCGCGGCCGGCCACGCCGCGCTTGGGCGCCCCCGGCGCCGGGCGCAGCGCCTCCGCCGGACGAAACGCCGCCATGATTGCGGCCTGTAGCGTCTCGTCCACGTCCGCGGCGAAATGCCAGCGAAGGTCTGCCACCCGCAACTCCTCTAGCCCGTGGAACGCGCAGGATAGCGGCCGCTGGGCGAGAATCAAGCGCTTTGCGTCCCGGCCGCTGCCGTTCCTTTTTAACGCGGAGACCGCAGAGAGCGCAGAGAAAACAGGAAAAGGCAAGATAGGCGAAAAGAAGAGGCGGAGCAGGCGGCGTGCCTACGGCCGAACTCGATGCCGGATCTTCCCGCGCCTCCTGATAATAGACACGAGGCTTCGGAGTGATTGGTTCACCGATTCGTGGTCGGGGAAGTACTTGGCCACGTCGGGGTCAATGACCACCACGTTGGCGCCCCGGGCGTACCGTTTTGCATACTTGCCGCGGACGCCTCGGCTGAAATCGTATTCCCTCAACATATCGGGATCACGGTTCGACTTCTTCATACCGCAGCCTCTCTCGTCTGGTGGCCGGCCTTGCGCTGATGATGCGAATCCGGCCGCCCCGCTCCGTGTGAACTACTACCAACAGTGTATTCGCGAATGAGCACCCAATCAAGACGTGCCGGTCCTCGCGCTCCGAGTGCAGCGGATCGCCGATGGTGATTGATAACGGGTCGCCAAAGGCCGTACTTGCCTCATCGAAAGAGATACCATGCTTCGCGAGGTTGCTCCGCGCCTTCTTGGTGTCCCATTCGAATACAAGGGCCATCGCGTATCGCCTTGTCTGGGATGCTCCTGCAATGTGCTAAAGCGGCCCGGTGCAGCCCATGGCGGGCAAAATTCCATCGGATCCGTGAGCATAATATGGCCACAGGCACGTTTGCACGCCAACAAAATCCGGCCTTGCACTTGACGGGGAAGTAAGACGGTAGGGTCTTACGCCGCCTTGCGGCGGCCGCTCACGGGGTGGGCGGTGGTGCGTTGGCGGTCGGGGCGCATCCAGTTGGCGATGAGCGGCTCGCAGACGGCCAGGATGAGGCAGGCCATGAGGAGGTACTGCCAGATCTCGCGGCGGGCGGTGTCCTCGAAGCGCGAGACGAGGTCCGCCAGGCTCGCCGCCACGTGGGTCTCTCTCGCGCCGATGTCGGCGCGGAGCCTTTCGTCGATGACCTCGCCGAGGTCCGACTCCGCCCCGTCGGGGTTGGTGCAGAAGATGCCGCTCACCTGTCCTCGCTGGGGGACGCGCCACATGTAGTAGCCGAGGTTCCAGGTCTTTTCGAAGCGGAAGATGTCGCGGCCCTCGGAGGGCTTGCTCTCGCGCTGCTCGGTGGCGGTCTCGCCGGAGGGGCCGAGCGGGCCGGAAACCTCGACGGTTGCGGCGTCTTTGACGTCGGGGTACAGGTTCATCTCGAACGCCTGCCCGGCCAGCAGGTTCGTGCGCTGGCCGTGGCTGCGTGCCGCGAGATGGACGATCCGCATCATCAGCGGCAGGAAGAGGTTGCGGATGGGCAGGTTCGTCCAGTCGGCCGTGGCGCTGGTGGTGCAGAGGAGTACGTGCCCCTCGCCGAACGGCTTGTAGAGGAGGAACGGGTCGCCCGAGTTGAGTCGCGCCAGAACCGAGTCGGTCTGGGCCACGTCCGTCCGGATATATTCATATACGAGGATATCCTGATACACTTCGGCCGTATCGACCAGGTCCTCCAGGTACGGCGACTGGGCGAGCACCTGGGTGACCTTCTCGACGGTATTCTTGAGGATGGCATCGCCCGTCCGCTCCTTGAGGCGCGCGGGCAAGAGGCCCCCCTGCTGCGGAATCTGGTCCAGGAAGAGTTTGTTGTACTCGGCCGGGACGACCTGCGGGCCGCAGAAGACCGCCAGGGTCCGCCCGCGCGAAACGTACGCCGCAAGGGCCTTCACGGCCTCGGCCTTCAGGCCCCCGACTCCGTTCAGAAAAACCGCGTCGTACTGGTCGAGCGTGGCCGGGTCGAATGTCTCGACGGTGGTCTCGACGGGCCTGATTGCCCAGGGGAACTCGGGCCCGCCGCCGGTCGGGTCGAGGGCGCGGACGAGATAGAAGTTCGGGTCCTGGAACGCGACATCCGCCTGCCGCTGCTTGACGAGAAGGACGGCGATGCGGTCGGCGATGCGGATGGCGATGCGCCGCGAGTTGTCGATGTCGAGCGAGTCGCCGCCCTCAAGGGCCACGAGCACGCGGTGCGGGCCGGGCTTGTCGAAGACGTGCGTGAAGGAGACCGCGCGGCTGCTTCCCGCCTGGCCGGCCGACTCCAGGTCGGCCTGCTGCTTCTGGCGTGCCTGGCCGAAGTCGTCAACGAAGAGGAGGACGTTCCGCTTCTCGGGCGCGGGGCCGCTGTTGCGGACCTGGACGTCGATGCGGATGGGCATGCCGACGGCGCTGATCTTCGAGACCACATCGGCCGCCGTGATCGCCACGTTCGTGAACGACGGCTCGGTGGGGCGGATGACGGCCACGGGGATCTCGGGGTGCTTCCTGGGCTCGTCGAGTTTCTGGAGTCCTTCCCATGATAGCGCCTGCCGGTCTGTGAGGACCCAGAGGCGTTTTTCGCCGGCGTTGGCCTTTTCGAGCAGGGCGTAGGCGGCGCGGATGGTGCCTACCAGGTCGGCCCGGCCGCTGGAAATTTGTGCCCCGTCGATGCTGGAAAACAGTTTCGCGCGGTCGGCGATGAGGCGGTCGGGGGCCGGCTGCGTGCCGCCGTTCGTAAGCAGGACGGCGGCCTGCGTGGGATACCACTTCGATTCCAGGATCGCGCGGGCCTCGCGCTTGGCCTTCGAGAACCGGGTGTCCTGGCCCTGGCGGACGTTCATCGAGTAGGAGTTGTCGAGGATGATGACGGCGGCGCCCTGCTGCTGCTCGAACAGGCCGAACGCCTCCTTGAGGAACGGCCGCGACAGGGCCATCGCGAGGGCCGCAAACAGGAGCATCCGCAGGATCATGAGGAGGATGTTCTCTATGCGGCGGCGGCGGGCGGTCTTCTCGGCCGCCGTCTTCAGGAACCTGAGCGTCGGAAACGGCACCTCCGGCGCGCGGGCCGTGTGGATCATGTGGATGATCACCGGTATGGCCGCCGAAAGGCCGGCGGCCGCCAGCCATACACCCCAGTATGTTGATATGAAATCCATTCGCCGCCTGTAACTAACGCTACAGCGCCACTTTGCGCGGCGGGTCTCCGGACCCGCCGCGCAAAGCCTCGCCCGGTCCCGCGCGCGACCCTTTGGGTCGCGGTTAAAAGTGGACTAAACTACTTCATGCGTTGACGTCTCGCCAGGTACGACCTGAGGAGGAAGCCGTACGGCACGCTCGTGTCGGTCAGCACGTACTCGGAGTCGGAGTCGGAGCACGCCTTCTTGTAGCGGTCGATGAAGGCCCGCAGTTCCCCCAGGTACGCCTCGCGTACGGCCTTGGGGTCAACCTGGTACTTTTCGCGGGTCTCGAGGTCCAGGAACTGGGTGAGCCGCGAGAAGGGGAACTCCAGTTCCGCCGCGTCAAACGTATGGAAGAGTATCAATCCGTGCTTCTTGTGGCGGAAGTGGCGCAGGGCCTTTATGACCTCCGACTCATCGTCGTACAGGTCGCTGATGACGATGATGAGACCCCTGCGCTTGATCATCTCCGCCAGGTCGTGGAACGGCTTGGCGAGGCTCGTCACTTCGCCGGTCCTGATGAGTTCCAGGCGCTTGCACATCTCGTTGACGTGGGCCGGCGACCCGCCCGGCGGCATGTGCAGCCGAATCTCGTGGTCGAACGCCACCAGACCCACCACGTCCTGCTGCCGCGTCATAAGGTACGCCAGCGTCGCCGCAAGGAACGAACCGTACTCCAGTTTCGTGAGGCCGCGGCCGCTGGAGTAGTTCATCGAGCCGCTACAGTCCAGCAGGATGTAGCACCTCAGGTTGGTTTCCTGCTCGTACTGCTTGATGTAGTAGCGGTTGGTCTTGGCGTAGGCTACCCAGTCGAGGTGCCGCAGTTCGTCGCCGGGGGTGTAAGGCCGGTGCTCCGAGAACTCGACCGAGAAGCCGTGATGGGGGCTGCGGTGGAGGCCCGAGATGAACCCCTCGACGGCCGACCGCGCCACGATGTTCAGGTTCCCCAGCCGAAGCAGGGTGTCGGGATCGAGATATTTATATCGCGACTGCGGCGCTGAGGCGTCGATTCGGGTCATTCGCTTCTCTCGCCGTTTCGGGCCGCGAGCGCAAGGTCGCGGGTGCTTCGTAATGAGCGTACCCGCGACCTCACGGTCGCGGCTCGACCGAAGAACGATACATCATCAGGTAAAGCGTGGTCGTACCGTACGACCGGGCATCGACAAGGTCGAACCCCGGCCACGGCAACTCGTGCCGCGTGCCGCGTGCCACGCGGAGCATGGCCGTCGCCCCCGGCGCGATGCAGTGCAGGCGCTGGAGTTTCTCGATCATCTCGGCCAGGCCCCGGCGTCCGTCCGGGTCGGCCGTCATCCGGTAGGGCGGATCGACAAATATGATTGAATATCCGCCCCCGCGCGGCGGGCCGATCCACGGCCCGGGCCTCAGGGAGTCGCGCCGCAGGATCCTGGCCCTCTCCTCTAAACCCAGGCGGCGGCAATTGGTTTCGACCGCTTCCACGGCCGCGCGGTCGGCATCCACGAACGTGCACCACGCCGCCCCGCGGCTGAGGGACTCCATGCCCAGCGCCCCGCTTCCGCAGAAGAGGTCCAGCGCCACTGCATCGACGACCGCCGGGCCGAGGAGGTTGAAGAGGTTCTCGCGCACCCGGTCGGTCATCGGCCGGGTGGTCAGCCCCTCCGGCGCATCAATTTGCCGCCCGCGATGGAAGCCCGCAATGATCCGCATCGTTTTCGCCGGAGACATGCTATCGGCGCGGCGGCGGCGAATCAAGTGGCACAGCCGCCCCCGGCTGTGCACGCCCGAGGGCGGGCGTGCCACAC
>CAYGWP010000066.1:0-3271 GCA_964353455.1 uncultured Anaerolineales bacterium | reverse complement strand
GGACACCAAACGAAAACTCGTCCTGGCGATCGTGATCCTCGGTGCGCTCCTCTATGCCGCAGGCAAGGTGGCGATCCTCTACGCCGACTACCTCTGGTTCGACACCCTGGGGTACGCCGCCGTCTTCACGACCGAACTCTGGACGAAGGTCCTCCTGGGGGCAGCGGTCTTTCTGGTGACCGGCGCGTGGCTGGCGGGCAACGCCCTCGTTGCCGCGCGCCTTGCGCCGGGCCGATACGTCCAGATCAAGGGGCTGCCGTGGGTCATTCCGTCGCAGGGCTTCAAGCGGATGGTCCGGATCGCCGGGACGCTCATCATCCTCGTCGCCGCTTTCGTTTTCGCCCGCAATGCGGCCGACAACTGGTACGCGGTGCTCCAGTTCCTCAACCGCCCTTCATTCGAGTGGGCCGATCCGGTCCTGGGCCATGACGCCGCGTTTTACGTGTTCGTCGTGCCGGTGCTGGAGATGCTGAAAGACTACGTGATGGCGATGGTCGTCTTCGGGGCGGCGGCGGCGGCCGCCGCCTACCTCATAGGCGGGGCGCTGGCCTGGCCGGGCGAGCCGATCACGCGGCCGGCGGCGGTCCACCTGGCGATCGTGGGATGCGTGCTCGCGGTCATGATCGGCTTCGGATACTGGCTTGACCGGTTCGACCTGCTGTACGGCTCGCGCGGGGCTGTCGCGGGCGCGGGCTATACGGATGTACACGTGCGGATGCCTGCGATGGCCGGCATGGCCGTGGTGAGCCTGATCGCGGGCGCGCTGCTGCTGGCCGCCGGCATCAAGCGCCGCGCCAAGACCGCCTACGCCGCGGTCGTCCTCCTCGTGGGCCTCCACGTAAGCGCCATCTGGAGTTACCCGAGCATCATCCAGCGGTTCCAGGTCGAGCCGAACGAACTCGTCCTGGAGATGCCGTACATCGAGAACAACATCAAGGCCACGCGGTTCGCCTACGACCTCTCGGACGTGGAGGTGCGGCCGTACTCGGCCACCGGCACCCTGAGCCTCAAGGACATCCACGACGTGCGCGGCACCATCGAGAACGTCCGCATCTGGGACTGGCGAGTCCTCATCCAGACCTACAACCAGATCGAGGCCCTCCGCCCCTACTACCACTTCAACGACGTTGACGTTGACCGGTACCCCGTTGACGGGCGGTACCGGCAGGTGACCCTGGCGGTGCGGGAACTTGACACGCAACTCCTCAACGAGGAGAGCCGCACGTGGGTCAACCTGCACCTATTATATACGCATGGATATGGTTTGTGCATGAGCCCCGTCAACGCCGTGACGCCCGAGGGGCTGCCGGATCTGTGGATCCGCAACATCCCGCCGCAAAGCAGGGTCGATATCCCGATCACGCGGCCGGCCGTCTATTTCGGCGAACTCACGCGCAACTACGTCTTCGTCCGGACAACGCAGAAGGAGTTCGATTACCCGCTCGGCGACGAGAACCGCTACGCCGAGTACGCCGGCCTCGCGGGCGTCCCCATCGATTCCGCCTGGCGGCGGCTCATGTTCGCCTACTACTTCGGCGACTGGAACATACTCCTGACGAACAGTTTCACGCCCGAGACGCGGGTCCTCTGGGCCCGCCAGGTCCTGGAGCGCGCGCATCGCCTGGCCCCCTTCTTTGAGTTCGACGACGACCCGTACCCGGTGGTCTTCCAGGGGCGGATCGTCTGGATCATCGACGCATACGCGCGGACCGCGCGGTTCCCGTATTCCGCCCGCGGCGGAATGTACGGCCGCGGACCCAACTACATCCGCAACCCCGTCAAGGCGGTCATCGACGCCTACGACGGCAACGTCACGTTCTACGTCATTGACCCGCAGGAGCCGATCACGCTGGCCGCGCGGGCCGTTTTCCCATCGCTCTTCCGCGACCTCTCCGAGATGCCCGCCGAACTCCGCGCCCACCTCAGGTACCCGACCGGCTTCTTCGAGACCCAGGCCGAGCAGTACCTGGCCTATCACATGACCGACCCGCGCATATTCTATAACAAGGAAGACCTGTGGTTCCGCCCGAACCACGTCTTCGAGAGCCAGACCAAGCCCATCGAGGCCTACTACTTCATCATGTCGCTGCCGGGCCAGAAGAACCCGGAGTACCTCCTGATGCTCCCCTTCACGCCCGCCAAGAAGGACAACATGGTCGGCTGGATGGCCGGCCGCTGCGACGGCGCCGACTACGGCAAATTGCTCTGCTACGTCTTCCCGAAAGACCACCTCGTGTTCGGCCCGAACCAGATCGAGGCCCGCATCAACCAGAATGATGAGATATCTCCATTCCTGACACTGTGGAACCAGCACGGCAGCCGCGTCGTGCGAGGCAACCTGCTGGTCATCCCCATCGGCGACTCCATCCTCTACGTCGAGCCGCTGTACCTGAAGAGCGAGAACGCCGCCATCCCGGAACTGAAGCGCGTCATCATCTCGTACCTGGACCGCATCGCGATGCGGCCCACACTTGATGATGCGCTTGCGGCGGTCTTCGGCGGGGGCACTCCTGCCCAGGCGCCGCCCACGCAAACCGGCGTGCCGCAGCCGACTCCGCCGACCCCCGCCCCCTCGCCCGCCATGACGCTGCGGGCCAGGGCGCTCGAACTCTACGAGAAGGCCGAGCGCCTCCAGCGGACCGGCGACTGGGCGGGCTACGGCGCCACCATGAAAGAACTCGGCGACGTCCTCCGAGACCTGGCCGCCGAAGGGAAGACCTCGCCGCGCAAAAACCCTTGAACCCGCAGCAGAACTCTATATATTGGCCCACTTCCAGAAAGGCGCTCTTGTAGGGTGGTCGCCTTGGCGACCACGCGGCTCAACGCAACTGTCCGCGTGGGTCCAGAGGACCCACCCTACTTTGACGAAGGCAAGGTAGCGATGGACCCCAAGGACATTCCACAGGCAGCCAGGGACGAAGCCCGGCGGCAACTGGACTTGCTGCGCCGCGGGGCCGTCCAGATCTTCACCGAGGATGAACTCCTCGCCAAACTCGCACGCGCAATCCATGCCAAGCGACCCCTCCGCATCAAACTCGGCATGGACCCGACCGCCCCCGACATCCATCTGGGGCACACGGTCGTCATGGGCAAGATGCGGCAGTTCCAGGACCTCGGGCACAAGGCCGTCCTCATCATCGGCGATTACACCGCACGCGTCGGAGACCCGACCGGGGCGAACCACACGCGGCCGGTCCTCTCGGAAGAACAGATTAGGGCCAACGCGCGGACCTACTTCGAGCAGGCCGGCAAGGTCCTCGACACGACGCCC
>CAYGWP010000065.1:0-12466 GCA_964353455.1 uncultured Anaerolineales bacterium | reverse complement strand
GGGAGAGGGTGGCCGCAGGCCGGGTGAGGGGTTTGCCGTTGCTCCACCCCTCACCCCTGCCCCTCTCCCACAAGGGGAGAGGGGTGAACTGCGCCACGCTAAACGCGTACGGGTCTCCGGACCCACCGCGCAAATCCTGATTGTTGTTTCTCGCCTTAGTTTACTTGGTTTGCCCGCGGCGGGCCAGAAGGATCCGGTCGAGGCCCGCATAATCCTTCAGGACCTGCACGTCCGTCAGGCTGCGGACAGCGGCGGCCAGCGCGGCGACCGCGCCGCCCTGCTCCGACCCGATCTCAACGAGGAGCGTTCCGCCGGCCTTCAGGTACGCCGGGGCGCCCTTCAGGATCCGCTCGATCGTTTCGGTGCCGGCAGGGCCGGCGACGAGGGCGGCGCGCGGCTCGTGGTCGCGGATTTCGGGTGCGAGGGCAGCCCACTCCGCCTCGGCGACGTAGGGCGGGTTCGAGACGAGGAAATCGGCCGGCTGCACGTCGGCGGCATCCAGCGGCGCGTAGAGGTCGCCTTCCAGGAGCGCGATGCGGTCTGCGACGCCGTGGCCCTCGGCGTTCGCGCGGGCGACCTGGAGCGCGGCGGGCGAGATGTCGGTGGCGGTGATTCGCGCGCTCGGCAGATTGACCGCGATGCCGACGGCCACGCACCCGCAGCCGGTGCAGAGGTCGATTGCCGTGACGGGCGCGGCGGCAGGCGGCGCCGCTACCCCGTTCGGATATACCCGCGACCCTTCGACAGGCTCAGGGCGGGCTCTCCCGGTCGCGGCTCGGCTGGCGCCGCTGCGCGAGAGGACCTCCTCGACGAGCATCTCGGTCTCGGGCCGCGGGATGAGGCAATCGGGGGTGACCTTCATCGCCAGCGACATGAATTCGCATCCGCCGACGAGGTACCGCGTGGGTTCGCGTTCGGCCCGGCGGCGCACCAGGTCGCGGTAAGCCGCGCGCTCGGCCTCGGCGACGGGCTGCTCGTACTTCATATATAGGTCGATGCGTTCGGCCCCGAGGACGTGCGCGAGGAGGATTTCGGCCTCGAGTCGCGGCTGGGGTATGCCCTTCTTCTCGAAGAACGCGCGTGTCCACTCGATGAGTTTGCCGATAGTCCACTCGGCCGATTCGCCAGGCATGACGGCTCCCGATACGCGGCATCGCTTTTCGGCGGTCGTTTTACCGTCGCACCGGGCGATTGGCAAGGGCAAAGGGGCGTTGAGCGAACGATTGCCCCGCCGCGCAACGGCCACGCGCTCCTCTTCGAGTCGCGGCTAAACGAGGCTGTAAATCCACAATCCACAATGTCTTATTCGATGGTTTCGAGCGACCCCAGTTTGGCGGCGCGGTCGGCCTCAAGGAGCGCGGCGACCACGTCCTCCAGGTGCCCCTGCACCACCTGGTCGAGGTTGTATGCGGTGAAGTTGATGCGATGGTCGGTCAGGCGGTTCTGCGGGAAGTTGTAGGTGCGGATGCGTTCGTTGCGGTCGCCGGAGCCGACCTTCGACTTGCGGTCGGCGGCGCGCTCGGCGTGCCTCTCGGATTCGCGCAACTCATAAACGCGGGCCGACAGGATTCGCAGGGCCTTCTCGCGGTTCCGGTGCTGGCTCTTCTCATCCTGCATGTGGACGACGATGCCGGTCGGAATGTGCCGCATGCGGATCGCCGAACTCGTCTTATTCACCTTCTGGCCGCCGGGCCCGGAGGCGCGCATGGTCTCGACTTCGAGGTCCTCTTCCTTGATCTGGACTTCGAGGGATTCGGGCTCGGGCATGACGGCGACGGTTGCGGCGGAGGTGTGGATGCGGCCCTGGGCCTCGGTCTCGGGGACGCGCTGAACGCGGTGGCCGCCGGACTCGAACTGCATCTTGCGGAAGACGTCGGCCCCTTCGATGGCGAAGACGACTTCGCGGAACCCGCCCAGGTCGGTCGGACTCATCGAGAGATTTTCGCGCTTCCATCTTTGAGAATCGGCGTAGTGCGAGTACATCTCGTAGAGGTCGCGGGCGAAGAGCGCGGCTTCCTCGCCGCCGGTGCCCGCGCGGATCTCGAGGATGATGCGCGTGGCGTCGGTGCCCGCCTCGCGGTCGAGGAGTCGCTGCTGGATTTCGCCGAGCAGGCGCTGCTCGATCTCGCCCTGGACCTGGAGTTCCGTCTCGGCCAGCGATTTCATGTCGGCATCGTCGCCCGAAGTGCGCAGGAGTTCCTCGGCGTCGCGGCGGGCCTCGCGGGCCGCGCGCCACCGCCGGTATGGATCGACGACGCTCATGAGGCGCCCGCGTTCGCGCATGAGGGCGGTCATCTTCGCCGGGTCGCGGGCCACTTCGGGCTGCGACACGAGCGCCTCGATCTCCGCGACGCGCTTATCGAGTTGTCCAAGCGTCGCCGCAAGGGTCTGCGGCTGCTTCGGTTGATTCTCGGCCATGGCACCTCACCAGCCTTTCGGAAAAAGCGGAGGCGAAGTTGCGCCCGCGCGCACCCTTCGCCTCCGATTCCGCCGCCGCCCTAATACGCGTATGTCGATTGCGCCCTTTCCATCGCACGTCATTGTACCGCGCGGCCGGGATTAAGCAAGGCCCGGGGCGGCCGAAAGTTTAGCCGCCACTCGCAGAGGAGCGCGTGTTCGGGCGGCGATTAGGTTTGGACCTCCGATGCACAGCCGGCATAATGGCGCTCGAACCGAATGAACACGGACGAGACAATCCTGGACGTTCGCTCCGGGGCGCGCTTTGCGGCGGGCCATGCACCGGGCGCGGCCAACATTCCGCTGGAGGAACTCGGCAAGCGGTTACACGAATTACCGCCCAAGGGCGCTGCCGTCAGGGTGTTTGATGACGACCCGGAGCGGCGGCGCGCTGCGGCCGATGCCCTGCGCCTGCGCGGGTACGAGGTCCGCGAGGCGGCCCTTGCGCCGGAGGACCTTTGCGAGACCGGCCCCGCGCGTGCGCGGCTCTGGCAGCCGAGCCCGTTCCTCGTCGAGGCGCTTGACGTGATTTGCGCGCGGGTCGCCGCCGAACAACCGCCGCTCTTGCGCGGTGGGTCTCCCGACACGCCGGTCTTGCGCGGCGGGTCTCCCGACCCACCGCGCCAAACGCGCATGGCGTCCGCAGCGCCTGTTCCTTGCGCGGCGGGTCGGGAGACCCGCCGCGCGGAATCCGCCAGCCGCGCGGAATGCTGCGGCCGGCCGCCCATCGCCCTCGACATTGCCTGCGGCGCAGGACGCGATGCGGTCTATATGGCCATGTGTGGATATGAGGTCGAGGCGATCGACGTTCTGCCGGATGCGCTGGAACGCGCGCGGGACCTCGCCCGGCGGCACGGCGTGAACCTGACGACCATCGAGCAGGACCTGCGGCGCGCGCCGGCGTTGCCGACAGGTCGATATGACGTTGTGGTTGTGATGCGGTTTCTGCACCGGCCGCTGATGCCGGCGATCGGGCGGAGCGTCGTCCCCGGCGGCTTCATCGTCTGCGAGGCGTTCAACTGGCGGGACTCGCCCGAAGGCCGCAAGCCCCTGCCGCCGGCGGGCGCGCTGGCCGACGGCGAACTTGCCGCCGCCTTCGCCGGCTTCGACCCTCTCATCGCCCGCGACGGCCTCCAGCGCGGCGGCCGCGCGTTTTCGCAACTCCTGGCGCGGCGCCGCTTGGGTTACTGAGACGGGCCAGCCAACTGATAGTGACGGAGTGACTGAGTGAGGAAGTCATGGATCCGAGCCCGACGCGGAAGCGTCGGGGTATTCGCCGCCCGCGGCGTCAAGGCGGCGGTAGAAAACCGCTCGGGCGCCGGGAATTGCATCTGTCCAATTTGCCAATTCCCGGTTTGTGTGTTATACTAGTACGTCGAACTTCTTCGGACGCCATCGTCGGGGGGAACTCTTCCTTCTGAACAAGGAGAGCATCGTGAAGAAGGTGGCACTGTCAATTGCGGCCGTTGCTGTCGGCCTGCTCGCGGCAGGCTCTGCCGGAGCGGGGATCATCGCGGATTATGCGTTCAACGGCTACCTTCCCGGCGACTTGACCGGTCAGGGCGGCTGGTCGGGGGACGTTTCCTTTGACGTTGTGGAAACAGGGGGCGCTGGCCCGGCGGTGCTGATGTACAGCATGGTCAACCCCCACGCTCCCGGCGGGGTCAGCGTCATTGACGGCGGCTCAATGGCCGTGCAGATGACCGGCGGCAACAAGCGCATCGGCAATACCTTTACGGCCCAGACCGGCGCCTTGTACTTCAGCGGCCTGCTTCGGCTGGGCGTTGATCCGGGCAACGCGATCATGGAGTTCGGGCTGTTCACGGCCACCACCGCAAACCCCAAGATTCGGGCCGGCGTTTCCACCGTTCAGGCGACGGACGACTTTGTCGGCTTCATGGACGCCGCCCCCGAACTCCCCGTAACGGGCAGCGGCGCCATCGCGCTGAACCAGACGTATCTTGTGGTGGCCAAGACCTGGAAGGACGCCAGCGCCAACTTCAACAGGCTGACTGTCTGGATAAACCCTTCCTATGCTGCGGACGGCACGGTGAACTCGCTGGCAACGGCGACGTTCGCGCAGGATTCGACCATGTCCACGGCGGGCGCCGCCCTGCTGTTCTCGAATGGCACGCAGATGTCAACCAAGAACGCTTACGTCGATGAGTTCAAGGTCGGCACGGCTTGGGACGACGTGGTTCCGGCGTTCATTCCCGCGCCGGAGCCCGCCACGCTGGCCCTGCTGGGCCTGGGCGGCCTCGGAATGATGGTCCGAAAGCGCCGCGCGTAGTACTACAGCGCCACTTAGCGCGGCCCGTACGGGCCGCGCAGACCGTGACTTCGGGACCTTCTCACTCACTTCCCGATCAACTCAAGAAAGCCGTCTTCCGTTAATCCCGCGCGGCGTGGCCTCCAGATAAAGCAGGATCGCTTCGCGGGCATTCTTCAGGGCCCGCTCGATGGTCTTGCCCTGGCTCATGCAGCCGGGCAACTCCGGGACGTCGGCGACATATCCTTTGTATTCAGGATCGTAGATGAGATTTACCATGAGTCGCATGGCGGTCCTCCTCGAAACCTGTTTCATCCTACTCGCTACGGGCAGGCCGGCCAAGGAACCGATGGGTGGCACGAGCGATTAGATTTGAACATCCGCCCCCCTCTCGGCCATAATGGTGGCGACGGGAGGCTGCTCCTATGGCTCAGAAGAAGGCGCCTTCTAAGAGGGTGTCCGCGCGGAAGGAATCCGCCGAGGCCCTGGCCCGGCGTGCCGCGGAAATCTGCCGCAGGCTGACAAGAGAATATCCCGACGCCGCATGCCGACTGAACTTTTCGACGCCGTTTGAACTCCTCGTCGCCACCATCCTCGCCGCCCAGTGCACCGACGACATGGTCAACAAGGTCACGGCCGACCTTTTTGCGAAGGCCCGCACGCCGGCGGCCTTCGCGCGGATGCCCCTGGCGGCGCTGGAGGCGGCGGTCAAATCAACCGGCTTCTATCACAACAAGGCCAAGGCCATCCAGAACATGAGCCGGATGCTGCTCGCGGATTTCGGCGGCCGCGTGCCGGTCGAGATGGACGACCTGGTGCGGCTGCCGGGCGTTGCGCGGAAAACGGCCAACGTGCTGCGCGCCGCGGCGTACGGCCTGCCGGCGATCATCACCGACACGCACTTCATCCGCCTGGCGCAGCGGATGGGCCTGACGGAAAACTCGAAGCCTGAAAAAATCGAGCAGGACCTCTGCGCGCTATTGCCCGAGAAAGATTGGTCGCGCTTCAGCCACGCGATGCTCTTTCACGGCCGCGCGGTCTGCCAGGCGAAAAAACCCGCGTGCGACCGCTGCGCCGTGAGCGACCTCTGCCCGTCGGCGTTCAAGTTCCCGCACTTCGAGCGGGGGGTGCTTGAGGGCTCATAGACTGTTCATAACCACGAGCGCGGCGGGTCTCCGTACCCGCCGCGGGGCAGGAAGCGGCGGTTAGTTTGCGCGCGGTGGGTGCGGAGACCCGCCGCGCTATACGTGAAGGGAGCGACCGATGAAACTCAAGTGGGCGTTTCACAGCGCAACCGTCATAAACGTCCCGTGGGACGAGGAACTCAAACTCTGGAAAAAGTATAAATGGAAATCCGTCGAACTATGGTTCGACAAAGTCAAGGCCTGCATGGAGCGGGGCCGCAAGTGCCAGGAACTGCTGCGACAGATGGAGGACATAGGCGTGCGGCCGGTGGGCCTCGCGCCGGGAGTCGTCTGGACCCCCAGCCAGCACCACGACCCGAAGCACGAGCGCGACGAACTGGTGGAGCGCCTGGACGTGGCCCTGGCCCTCGGGTCGCCGGCCCTGACGGTCGTCATCCTCGGCAAGCGCGGGCCGGACCTCAGGACCGAGTACGCGCACCTCGTGGAGAAACTCCGGGCCGTGGCCGACTTGGCCAAGGCGCGGGGCCTCCGAATCAACCTTGAGTTCCTGGGGGGCCTCTCGGTGAACGGCACGATGGGCTCGTGCATCGAACTGGTGCGCGAGGCCGACCACCCCGCCCTCGGAATGCTCCTGGACCTCTGCCACTACTACGCGAGCGCGAGCCACATCGAGGAACTGGCGCTGCTGCCGAAGGGGAAACTCTTCCTCGTCCACGTCGATGATTCGCAGCGGCGGCCGATGGAGGAACTGGGGTGCGAGCACCGGTGCTTCCCCGGCGAGGGGCGCATAGACGTGCCGGCCCTGCTGGGGGAGATCCGCCGGCGCACGAAGTTCGACGGATACTACAGCGTGGAACTGTACGACAAGGACGTGTGGGCAATGGAGCCGAAAGAAGTCTTTAAGCGGACGGCCGAGAGCATCAAGTGGATCCAAAAGAAAATGAAATGACCAATGACCAAGCACCAATGGCCGATGAAACGGCAAACAGCAAACGGCAAACTTCAATCAAACTGCGAAACTGATAAACGGCAACATGTGCGGCCACGCGCCGTTTTCTTGCCGTTTGCCTTTTGCCGTTTGATTGGGGTTTGCCGTTTGCCGTTTGCAGTTTGTCGTTGGACTGGTCTTCAGCCGGTTGACATCCGCCCAACGTGTGCTATAATCGCCTCGTCCGCGTGAAACCCAGCGCGGAACTTCTGGGGGCGTAGCTCAGTTGGGAGAGCGCCTGGATGGCATCCAGGAGGTCATGGGTTCGAACCCCTTCGCCTCCACCAGATGCTAAGTGCCGCAGCCTTAACAGGTTGCGGCACTTCTTGCTTCCATAAGATGAGAAGCATGTGACCCGCGCATATGGTCAGAAGTCGGCACATGCAAGCCTAAACGAGGGGTTTCGCAAGGGGGCAATCATGGGCGAGTCCTCTTTCCTCTTGCACCTACCAGGTCTGCTAACTAGGATTCTGGATGTATTCTTTCAACAGGGGAACCAGCATGAGGAACAAGACCATGAAGACCGACCTCAAGGAACTCGCCAACGGCTATGCCATGCTGTCCGATCTGACGCGACTGGGGGTTCTTCAAGCCCTCGCCAGTGGTCCAAAGAGCACCTCGCAACTCCGCAAGACCCTCAATCTGAAGCGGACGACCCTTGATCATCATCTGGGGCTTCTGCGGATGAGCCGCCTCGTAATTGGGGCTTACAGGGGCAAGGAAGTCATCTACGAGATGGACACGGCGGCACTGAAGGCGCTGGGGGCTGAAATTGCGAAACTGGGGGGGAAGTAGGACATGCGAGCGGCCTGCGCTTGGGCGGCCGTGGTCCTTGCGGCGACATTGGCCGGGCCGGGTCGGCCGGCGCGGGCGGAGGAACTCGAAGCCGGTCCGCTGGCCGTATGGCAGTTGCCGGCGGGCGCCAAGCCCGCCCCGGAGGACCTGCCGTCAGGCCACGGAACGCCTGCCGCGCCAGGGGAGGCCCGCAAAGGCTGGAAACGCCTGGACGCCGAGCGGGCCAAAGGAACGGCCTGCGCCGGGGGCGTAGCGCTGGAGAACCCGGCCCTCCTGGTGGTGATCCCGGCCGGAGGCGGCAGCGTGGCGGTCCTGACAAAGGGCCGCGGGTCGGCGCGGCCCGTGCGGCAGGACCTGGTCCTGGTCGATGCGAAGGGCCAGGCGGGCGGGGCGCTGACCGACATCCGCCTGACGGACTCCGGGGCGTCGGAGGCAGTGGCGTCTTTCTCCGCCGGGGGATTGGAGGCCCGCGCAAAGGTGGGCCTCGGCAGGCCCCTGGTGGAGGTTATCCCTGGCAAGGGCAGCGCGGCCATTCAGGTTCGCGGGGAGTTCCGCTTCTCGTTCGTTCCCGACTTCTTCGGCGACGACGTGCTGTACGACGCCCGGGAGATACCGGCGAGCCGGGTGTATCCGCCGGCCGAGAATTTCCTGGTCAACCTGATGGAGGGACATTCTGTGCTCACGGTGCTGGTCTGGCCGCGCGACGGGGGCGAAGAGGTCTTCCTACAGGCGTCGGGAGAGGGACCGCGGCGGCGCTTCAGCCAGGCCCAGGTGAGTTTCGGCGGCAAGAGCGTGTTTGTGGGCGTGCTGACCGGCGAGGGGATCTGGTTCGACAAGGACCTGACCGGCCTGAAGACGGACAAGGTGCTGGCGGCAGAAGGCTGGCAACGTCCGTTTCCGGCCCAGTGGATGACCATTCTGGCCAATCGCCCGCGGGTCGGGGCGCCCTCCGGCATGGCCTCACGCACGATGCCGGTGCGGCCGCTCGGGGCCGACGGCGACGACCCGTACAGCGATGTGTACGTCCATCCGCGGGTGCCGAGTTGGTTCTTCGGCAACGAGTGGCGGCTGTACCTCCAGACAACGCTGACGCACATGATGACCAAGGAGAAGGTGACCGTCCCGGAGTTCCTGGTTGCGATCAACTACCCGCGCGACCGGGTAAAGGAGACTCCGCTGGACGCATACACGCTGGTTGATGTGATGATGGGCGCCCTGGGCCGGGGACCGTGCGAGTACATCCTGGACCTTGAGGGCCTGAACAAGACCCGCAGCACGGGCGCCGCCGACACGGGCAAGCCCACGGTGGCGGCGACCTGCTCGGCCCACGGCGCCCTCGTCAACTACTACCTGGGCGAGCGGTCGGAGTCGGCGCGCAGGGACGAGGCCCTCGTCGTCGCCGGCGCGGCGCTCTCGACGGTCGAGGGCATCAACGATTTCCTCGACGCCGCCTACGCGCGGATTCAGGAGTACCTTTCCTGGTCCGACGACCTTGTGGCGCTGGCCGAGAAGACCAGGGCCGCCGACCCGCAGGCGGGCGAACTGGCCGACCGCATCATCCCCATCGCCAGGGAGATGCGCGAATTGTGGGACAAGATGGTCCGGCAAGACAAACCGTGCGCCAGTCCGATGGAGTGGCGGCTGGCGCTGGAACACTGCAAGAACCTGATCCGCACCGGCGCGCCCGACCTGGGAATGCGGGTTCACCAGTTCGACCCCCAGATGCGCGGGGCCGGCGAGGAGGTTGACGGCGGCATGCAGGCCTGTCGCATGATCGTCAGGCGCATCCGCCAGGAGGCGGCCGTGTCGGGCGCCGCCGATCCCGCGGCGTTGGAGTTCGCCGCAGCGGTGCGCAGGCGATGCCAGCAAATCCTCAGGAACAAACACTACAAGGAAGGCGGCAGCGTCAGCATCACCGCGAGGAGTGAGACACAGTGACCTCAATGGGCGGCGGCCGCACGGCCCTCGCGGCGATCTTGCTCGGCATCCTGGCCTTGCCTGCGGTTACGCGGCCAAGCCCGGCCGGCGAGCCGGGCCTCGCCCGCCGCGAGGCGCTGCGCCTCGCCGGCGCGCGGGCCGACAAAATCGAAGACAGGTTCGTCCGGACGTGGACCCGCTATGCAATAGCCGAAGAGACGGCCGCCACCGACCCGGCCCAAGCGGCAGACCTGGCCGACAAACTGGAGGCGTGGACCGCCAAGCGCGACCTGCTCTCGGTGGTCATGTACGCCTGGGGAAAGACAGACCCCAAGGCCGCCGCCGAGTGGGGCGTAGGGTTCAAGCAGCGCACCGCCGGCAACCTGGCAACGAAGAACACCGCCCTGCACTACGCCGTCATCGGCATGGTCTGTAAGGACCCCGCCCTTGCCGACGACCTGATCTGGAAGCACCTCCAGGAGGAAGGCTGGGGCGGAGTCCCCCGGACCGCCCCCAGGGATGCCGCACGCGAGTTGGCCCGCTCGAACCCGGCCGCCGCCCTGGCCCTGGCCGACAAGATCAAAGACGAGTCGCACCGAGTGGACGCCCTTCGCGGCGTCGCCCGCGAGTGGGCCAAGCGCGATCCCCGCGCGGCCCTGGCCGCCATGTCGGCCCGCAAGGAACGTGAGTTCCTCAGCGACCTCCCGCGCGACCTGGCCGAAGGCTGGGCATGCAAAGACCCCAAGGCTGCCGCCGAGTACGCCAAGTCGCTGCCCGACCAGGGCCGCCCGACCAAGGTCATGGCCCTGTGCTGCGTGGCCCGCGAACTGGCCAGGACCGATCCAGCGGCGGCGGCCGGCCTCTGCCTCATGCTGGCCCCGCTCAACGTGGGCAAGTGGCACGAGCAGATGCCGCGCATCGAACTGGCTGTCGCCGAGGTAGGACGGGCGTTCGGCAAGGCCGACCCCCAGGCCGCCGTGCAATGGGCGGCGTCGCTGCCGGGCGAGCAAGGCGGTTGCCGCGCCGCCGCACACGACGGCGTTGCCGCAGGCTGGGCCGCAAGGGACCCCAAGGCCGCCCTCGCGTTTTATCAAGCCACGGGCCGGGACCCCGGCGACAACAGGGGCACCGGCGCAGCCTATCCGGCCCTGGCCCGAGAATTCGCGAAGACCGATGTCCCCGCCGCCCTGGCGCTTGCAGAGCGCACCAAGAGCCTTGTCCTCAAGAGCAACATCGTGTATGAGACGGCGGTCGAACTGGCGAGCCGCGACCCCAAGGCGGCATCAACTGTGGTTGATAAGTGGCCGGGCGTGATCGACTACTACACCTACCGCACGGGGGCGGCGGCCATCGTCGCGGGGGCATGGGCGAAAACCGACCCGAAGGCCGCTGCCGCCTGGGCCGAAAAAATCGACCCGGAAAGCGATCGCCTCGCCGCCATCCGGGCCGTGGCGGCCGCTTGGGTCAAGATCGCCCCAGCCTCGGCCGACTCCTGGGCACAGGCACTCAAGGACAACCGCGAAGCGGCGTACGCCCTGGTCGGCCTGGCAGAAGGGCTTCGTTGACGGTCCGCCCTCTCTTATACACGAGACTGCACCGGCAACCACACCAGAGCACTTTAAGGTTGAATAGTGGCGCGGCGGGTCTCCGCACCCGCCGCGCCGGCACGCAACGTTAGGCAGAGCGCGGCGGGTCCGGAGACCCGCCGCGCGAACACGCAATGTTAGACCGCCCTAGCAACCCGTCAGGCTCAAGACCGTGAGCAGAATGAGCGCGGCGGGCAGCGTACGCGCTCGTGCCGACACCTTGATGACAAGGAGCACTTCTTTGTCTCGCCGACCTCCTCGAGGCGGCGCATGAGCAGCCAAGCCGAGCGGAAGAACTTTGCTCGGCACCCCTCTTCGCCCTGACGAATGGCAAACTCAATCTCGCTGGTCCACTACAGCTCGGACGACGCAAACCGGCGTGGCGAACCTCCAACCCAATCTCGCCCGACCACAACACCCGGGCAATGCACTCTTAGAGCCCACACGGGACACCGGACCCTCGTGCGCAAGAGGCTACTACCTGCGCCCATGTGCCTGCTTCGCCTCTGTAACCACCAGATTGTCGTCCACCCTCAGAAGAATCAGGGTCGTAACAAGGACCTCCCCCTCGCAGACCGGCCCGCTAAAGTGGGCGATATATCCGCCCGGGCGGGGCCCCAGGTACCAGCTTCCAAGGAACCACCTTTCCCCCTCCTTTGTCTGGATTTTTTGAGTACCCCCGGTAAAGGACTTATCTATCTGGCTAGGCGTCATTATCGCGGGAAGGTAACTCCGGATGGCGATTTCAACCTTGGCCAATTCATCCTTAGTTACTTCGCGGTCGTAGGTCTTCGTTATGAGACTCGCATATTCCTTCCACCGGCGTAATCTGTCAAGACGGACCTGGTCTTGGGGGCTTACAGCACCCACAACGATACGTGGAACCCCAAGCCCGGTGTCAAGACGGGCCTGGTCTTGGGGGCTTACAACACCCGCGCCCTCCCTCGTTTCGTTACATCCTGCTAGACTTGTGCTTATTACCGTCATCACTCCGAGCAAGCAATAACTGGCAATCCTGATCATCGCACCCCTCCTCTCGCGGGCTCCATTCGAGTTATTCCGCACGCACACTCTAGTCACCCACTGCCTGCCACATCCGTGTCCTACCGGCCTATGAGGTGCGATTGGCCGCATCCACTCCAAGGTCACACTAACAATGCCTTGCTCCGGTTCAAGCGGCCAAGCGGAAGTGCGCGACCGACTCCCGGGGCCGACGGAGTTTGCGATTCAGATGACGGGACAGGTTATGCGACAACACCTTGGCCCAGCGGCGCGCCTCGTAGTGTCGGCGGCTGCGGCAGAGCGTCCG
>CAYGWP010000064.1:0-12002 GCA_964353455.1 uncultured Anaerolineales bacterium | reverse complement strand
GATCTCGGGCACCAGGACGATGGCCTGCTGTCCTGCGGCAACCACGTCGGCGATGGCCCGGAGGTAGATTTCGGTCTTTCCGGAGCCCGTGACGCCGTTGAGGAGCACGACGCCGAACTCGCCGCTGGTGACGAGGTTCTTGATGCGCTGGAGCGCGAGCGCCTGTTCGGGCGTAAGGTGTATGGCCTTCGGTTCATCAAGTTCAATGAAGAGGTCGCGGGCGAGGTCTTCGACCTGTCGGGTCTCGATGCGTACGAGGCCCTTCTCTTCGAGGGTCTTGATGACGGCGACGGTGCATCCGGCCTGTCGGGCGAGTTCGCGCGGGGAGACGGCGGCGCCCGCCTCGGCCAGGTGGCCGAGGACCCGGCGCTGCTTCGAGAGGATCCGCGCGACCTCGGATTCGGGCTTCTCGGTCCGGACGACGACCTGAACGGTCTTGAAGCCCGCGTTCTGCTTGACGGCGGCAGGCAGGATGGCCTCCAGGCAGGAGCCGATGGGCGTGGCGTAGTAGCGGGCCATCCAGATCGCCAGGTCCAGGAGGTCTTCGGTCATGAGGGGCGCGGGATCGACCGGCTCGACGATTTCCTTTACCTCCGCCAGGTCGGTCGCCTCGACGCCCTGGACCACCCAGCCGGTGAGGAACCGGTTGCCCTTGCCGAACGGGACGGTGACGCGTTGCCCGGCCCAGAGTTTGCCGCGCAGGCGCTCCGGCAGGGCGTAGGTGAAGGTGCGGTCGAGGCCGATGGGGAGCGCGACGGCGACGAAGGGTGTCGCGAGGCCGTCGGGCATCGGATTGGCGTCGGTTTGTGGCATCGTTAGCGTTGTCATGGCCCTAGTAAAATCGGCCATTACTTGAGGGCTACTTGAAGGCATTGTGGGGTTAGCCGCCGCGCTTGCGCGGCGCTGGGCGCCAGCGGTCGCCGCGGCGACCGGCTAACATTCATTCACCGCCCCTTTCGCCTTCGGGCGAGTTCGCGGTCGATGTCGCGGCGGCTTTCGCGGAGCCTCAGGTCCTCGCGCTTGTCGAACTCGCGTTTGCCGCGCGCCACGCCCAGTTCCACCTTCGCCCAGCCGCGCTTGAAGTACACCGAGAGCGGCACGAGGGTGCTGCCCTTTTCGACGGCCCGCGCGAGGAACCGGTTGATCTCGCGTTTCTTGAGGAGCAGTTTGCGCGGCCGCCGGGTGTCGTGCCCGAATTGGCCGGCCTGCTCGTAGGGGCCGATGTGCATGTTGTAGAGGAAGCACTCGCCGCCCTTGAGGCGGGCGAAGGCATCGTCAATGTTGCACTTGCCGTCGCGGAGGGCCTTGACCTCGGAGCCTTCCAGCACTAGGCCCGCCTCCACGGTCTCGAGGATCGTGAAGTTGTGTCGGGCCTTCTTGTTGCGGACTCGGGGGCTCGCGGGCGGCATGCGGCGGATTATATCAGGCGGCACGCCGGGCGGCAACGCGCGTCGTAGCACCGGCGCCGCGAATGTTTAGCCGCGACTCGAAGAGGAGCGCGTTTTCGGGCAGCCACACGCGCTCCTCTTCGAGTCGCGGCTAAACTGATATTGAGCGAGCGGCAGCGCCGCTACTTGCCCGGCGCAGGTGAATCCGTGAAGAGCGTCTTCAGGTCCGCATCGCTGAGCGTCTCGGCCCCCTCGTCGGCATCGATGGCCACCGCCTGGCCGCGGGCCGTCACGACCACCACTCGCTGTCCGAGGGCGAAGGCGTCCCGGATTTCGGCCCGGTCGCGTGTCAGGCGGAAGAACGCCTCCGAACCCCACTTGACCTTCACCAGCCGCTGCGAGCCGTCGAACTTCTCATCGACCCAGACGCCGCGATAACTCACGAACCTGCGGCCGCCCTTTTCCTGGACGGCCTGCCGCCCGCGGGTGTCGCGTGCGCCCTGGGCCTCGCGCAACTGCTTGATCTTCTGGGCGATATCGACGGCGGTGGCGCCTGTGTCGGCCTTTGCGAACGTGACGGCATCAATGCTGATTCCGGCCATGTCGGTTGCCCCGCCCGCAGCCCCGCTTGACGACTTGGCTGGCGGCTGCACGCCTGGCTCTCGCGAAGGCGCGGCGGGAACTGCGAACCCGTATGCGCTCTGGAGCCGCTCAGCCGCCCGGTGCGACCCGTTGCTGTCAGGCCGCGCAAGAGGCGCCATGGCGACCGGCGGCACGGGTCCGCCCGTTCCGCCTCCCGACTGCGTGCCGCCCTGAATCGTGATCCCGTACTGGCGGTACTGCGCCTCGTTCTCAAGCACCAGGTAACTGGTGTACGGCGTCTCGATGCCATAGGCCAGGCTGAGGCGGATGACCTCGTCCTTGAGTTCCTTCGATTCGCCGTGCAGGCGGATCTGGTCAAGCAGGTACCCGATCTTGCGGTGGGCGAAGAGGGCGCCGATGAAGGACCGCTCGGTGGTCTTCTTCGGGAACGTTCCCTCGTATGTGAATTCCTCCTTCTTCTCTCCGACGCGGCCGCGCAGGCGGATGACCGAGTCCCCATCGCCCGTGTACGAGCCGAGGACCACGACCTGCGCCCCGCGGAAGAGGTCCGGCAGTTGCCGCGGGTACGTCTCGGTGACCTTGACGCCGGGGATGTCAATCGAGATGTCCGTAAGCACCGGGTGGCTCATCTTGGCGAAGAGGCGTGTGACCTTTCCGTCGATGGCCTCGCCCTGGCGGACGTACTCCGGCAGGCCGCCGGCATCGTTTGCCATGCGGTCCAGGAGGTGCGTGTTCACGTCGTCGCCGACGCCGAAGGTGAAGATCCGCAGGTTCTTCTTGTTGCCTTCCTTGACGAGTTTCATCAGGGCCTCGGTGTCGGTGATATCGACCGTGGGCCGCCCGTCGGTGATGAAGAGGACCGTGGCGGGCCGGGCATCCTGGAGCGGGAGTGCGAACGCCTTCTGGAGCGCTTCGCCGATGTTCGTGCCGCCGGCCGCCTCGAACTGGTCGATCCACTCGTGCGCCTTCTTGCGGTTCTCATCGGTCGCATCGGTCCACCCCTGCGCGAATGGTTGGGCCATCGTCGAGAACTGGATAATGGCGAACCGGTCGCGCCGGTCCAGGTTGTCGATGCAGAACTTCAGGGCCTTCTTGGCCTGCTCGATCTTCTCGCCCTTCATCGAGCCGGAGGTGTCGAGGATGAGTATGACGTCGCGCGGCGGGCGCTGGTCGGCGTTCACCTCGCTACGCGGGCTGATGAGGATGAGGAACATGCCGGGCTTATCGGGGTCCGGCCGGTAGGTCATGAGCGTCAGTCCGAAATCCTTATCGCTCAGCGTGTAGAAGAGGTGGAAGTCGCGGTCCAGGAGCGCCCCGCGGGTCTCCAGGCCCGCCACGGCCTCATTGTCCGACGGCCGCGCCACGCCGATCTCGTGCGTCGGGCTATAGACGGTCTTGATCTTCGTGCCGCTGCGGATTCGCACGGCCACGGTGAAGTCATCGAGCGTCTTGGATGCCTTCTCGCCCACGCGCAGCGGGAAGACGTACTCCGCCAAGCCGTTATCCACCGGAATGACTTCGGTGTACTCGATCTCCACCTTCTGCGTGCCGTTGGCCGGCACGGGGAAGATCCGCAGGCGCAGGATGCTGCCGTCCATGTACTCCAGCAGGCCCGGGTCGCGCGTGCGGCGGACGATCTCTTCATAGACCTGGCGCGCACGGTCGCGCTCCAGCAGTTCACCCTTCATCCGCTTGCCGCCGATGTACATGGCGAAGTCGCGGATGGCGGCCCCGCGCGGCAGGGGGAAGATGTACGTGCACTCCAGGTTCTGGCTCGTGGAGTTCTGGAACTCCTGGACCACGCGGGTGGTGGCCACCTGGTTATCGATCGTGGTATCGACCCTCAGGTACTTGATGGCCAGGGGCGGAATGCTCTCGCTAGTCGGCACAAGGAACCCCGCGCCCCGAGCCTCATGCGCTGCGGCCAGCGCCGCCGCTACGACCACCGTCACCGCCAACATCCTCACGAGTTTCATGACAGTCATCCTTTCTGGGCGTCTCTCGCTTGATACTGAGCCGTCGGCCCGCCGCACACGCTGGTGTGGCACGGCCGGCTTGCCCGGCCGTGGCCTCTGTACGTTACTCAATGCCGCCCGGCGCAGGGCCGTTTCTAAGGTACGGCATCGGCATCGGCACAGGCGGCGGCAGGATGCGGTCTTCGACCTGGCACCCGAAGTGCACCATGTCGTTGCCGAAACCCACGCCGCTGCCAACGAGGCCCGCCGCCCTCATCGTGATCCCCACGCCGCTGCCGGGCGTGCCGTCGCGGTAACTTCCCGCCCGCCGGATCCGATCCAGAAAATTGCGGGCTGCATCGTCGGGCATCGCAATGCCGGTAGCGCGGTCGCTGCCGGTCTGGACCACCAGGTCAACCGCGTAGGCATCAATGAGTTTGGGGAGCATGGCCGCCGCAAAGTCCGACCGGCCGAAGAACTCCGCGCCTATGCCGCGCGAACCGTACCGGTCCACGAAGATGTAGCCGGTGGCCTCCCGCGGGCACTCCGGCACGATCAGCCGCCGCACGCCGTCCAGTTCCCTCCGGACGGCCGGTGCGCCGAGGCCCGCCTCGATGCTCCCGGTGGGGCTTTGTGCGCCTAGCGCGGCATTGCTGCGGGCGACCTCCGACCAGACCTGGGCCTGGTCCGCGCCCTTCCTCATCTGCTGCTGAATCGACTGCGGCACGAGGACGCCGCTCGACTGGAAGCCCCCGCCGCCGCTCCAGCGGTGGGCCTCGACGCAAAAAACGCCGACCTCCAGCCGCTGGCCGGGTGCAAGGATCACGTCCTGCCGGAACGTGCGGGTCTGCTTGCCGCCCGACACCACCTCGCCGGCCATGAGAAGGACGTAGTCGGTGCGGCTGCGGTTCTCGACCCAGACTATCGGAACGCTCCCGCTCTCCTTCTCGGTGACCACGAGCACGCCGCGCGCCAGGGCGGTGTCCATCGTCAGCCAGTTGCCGCCGAGGACGCTGCCGCCCCGAACAACCGGGAAGACCGCCAGTCGTCCGCACACCAGGGGCCGGCGGAGTTCCAGCCGGTCAAGGTACCGCGCGAGTTCCGGCACGTGGGCCGAGGGCGGGGGCATGGGTCCAGGACGTGCGTGGATGATCGGCGGCCGCTGCTGCGGGGTCCCTTGGAATTCCTCTTGAATGTAGGATGCGCACGCAGCCCCAGCGAGCACCGCGATGCAGGCGACCGCGAGCCATCCGACGCGACCGATTGATCGACCCGTCATGGCTTGTCCTCCTCCTGTGCGACTCCTCTGTCTGATGGGTTAGACGCCGTGCCGAGGAATGGGTTCCACGAAAGCGGCGAGGCGGCGAATTGGACCCTGCGCGCCGCGGGCGTAAGCCCGCGGGCACTCCTGGCGGGGTCACACTTTCGCCATGACGACACGCGCGCAAAAAAAAAGTGGGCAGGACCTGGAGGGGAGGCCCTGCCCGTGTTGCGGGGATAGACGTTGCTAAACCCGCGCCAAGGTCCGAGTTTTCACACCTCGCTGTTCCCCGCGCCGGTGTTACCCGGTGCGTGTGTGTGGGAGCGATTGGCTGAGGTGCGCTTGTTGGATCCTCCTTCTATCCCGCAACCTTGTATCCACTCACTTGCTTGCAATCCCTCTCGTCAACCCGCAACGCCCTTTCGGGCGATTACTCCCAAAGATGGCTCGTCCTTTAATGGGAGTTAAGGGGGTTGTGTTGGCAAAGCGCCTGAAGACTTGTCGCACCCGGGGGAGGGCTGTGCTTGAAGTCACAAGCGATGCCTTTTAAAGAACGAGCCACTCACTTGTTTATACTAGCAACGGGTATGCCATACTAGCGGCACCGCAGAAGGGTTTCTTCGGGTGAAGCCGTAAGTGCTTTATTCGCAGAGGGTTACGCTGGCGTTTCGTTAGGGAATTGTTGACGGCCCCTCATGGGTTCGCACGTCGTGCGTTTCGCCAAGGCATCATCAACAGGCCTGTCAAGCCGCAATCGGCGCGCAAACCCTTGTGATTACATATGTTACGTCACGTTGAGGCCAGGCCACGCATGTTGCCGAAAAGCAACGACAACAGCCCCTTGTGGTCCTCACGGCTTCCGCCTACGGCCTGGCACACCCATCTTCGTTCCGCCCGACCACGCTGCGAAAAAACTTGCTAAGGTCCGATAACTTTTTCTAAAGGCGCCCTTGTGTGTCGGCCGAAGAATACTGGCGAGGGCGAACAGTCGCGTTCCCAATACTGAAAACCGCACCGGCCTGCCGGGACCGGCGCCTGCGGGTATGATCGGCATTACGGAGGCGACCCATGCGCGTCATCACCATCTTCAACCACAAAGGGGGCTGCGGCAAGACGACCACCGCCATCAACCTTGCTGCCACGATGGCCCAGGCCAAGCGTCGAGTCCTTCTGGTGGACCTCGACCCGCAGGCCCACGCCACAGTCGGCTGCGGCGTCAGGGAAGATGAGGTCGAACTCAGCACGTGGCACGTGCTGCGCGGCGAGGACTCCGCCGACAAGACGCTCGGGCTCCCCGACATTGCCTGGGAAATCTTCGACGGGTTCTTCCTGGCCCCGGCGTCGGTCGGCCTCGCCACGGTTGAGCAGACGCTCGCAGGCACGGACGGCCGCGACCAACGGCTGCGGCGGCTCCTGCGTGAGGTGAAGGACCGCTACGACATCGTCATTATCGACTGCGGGCCGGGGCTGGGCATCCTCTCCATCAACGCCCTCGTGGCCGCCACCGAGGTCATTGTGCCGGTGGACCTCGGGTTCTTCAGCGTGTACGGGCTGGGGCGGACGATGGAGACGATCGACATGATCGTCGGCCGCACGCACCGCGAGCCGGTCCTGCACATCCTGACGACAATGTACGACACGCGTGCCCGGAGCATGAGGCGGGCGCTCACGGCCCTCCGCGACCAGCACGGGCCGCTGGTCATGGAGTCCGTGATCCGCTTCAACATCAGCCTGCGCGAGGCCGCCGCCATGGGCAGCCCCATCGCCGAGTTCCGGCCGGGGTCGCGCGGACACGAGGATTACCGGGCGCTGGCCCAGGAACTCCTGGCCTCCGGCCTCCACCTGGAGTACGAGGAGATGACCCGCGAGGAAGCGGCCCAGGCGGCCCAGGAGGAGCGGGAGACGGACCGCAAGGTCCAACTGGTTTACGGCGCGATGCCGATCGACGGCGGCGTGCGGTTCGTCTGCCACGCCCCGGGCGCCAAACGCGTCCAGGTGGCCGGCGACTTCAACCAGTGGAGCACCGCCGAGCACGGCGCCGACATGGACGCCACCGACTACGACGGCGTCTGGCAGAAGGAGTTCCGCCTGCCTGCCGGACGGTACGCCTACCGCCTCATCATCGACGGCCGGTGGACGAGCGACCCGGCAAATCCATACGTCGAGAGTAATCCATACGGTGAACTGAACAGCGTCGTCGAAGTCCAGTAGCGGGGGCGCCTCACTCGTGACACCGATGCACGTGGCCTCACCGAATCGCCGCTTTGCCGGAAGCCGTCCGGCGTCGTCGGCCCGCGCGGAGGACCTTGCCGCGCTGGCCGAGGCGTTCCTGTCGCGGTCGGCCGATCCCGCGCCCGTCCCCGTGGAAGCCGCTCCCGCCGTCGTGCCGGCCGATGCGCCGCGAGGCGTGTACGTGCTGGTGCCGGCGGGCATCGAGCCGGCCGAGCGCCGCCGGACGGCGCTGGCGGTGGCCGGGCGCCTTGCCCCGCGCGACGGCGCGGCGGCAGTGTTCCTTTTTGAGAACGGCCTGGCCGACACGCACCTTCTGGGCGAACCGGCTTGCGGCCGGGCCGGTCCGCAGGGTTCCTTCGGGCGGGACGAGGCCGGGCGGGCCGTGACGGAACTCATCAGCCGTTGCGACCAGGTGGCGATCATTCCGCTGGATTCGCCCTCCGCAGCCGCACGCCGACTGGGGCCGCTCGCCGGCCGCGCGGTCTTCATCGCCGCCCCCGACGACGAGAGCATCATCGAGACGTACCGCGAACTGAAATCGTGGCGCGCGAGGGGCCTGGACTCGGAAGCCGCCCTCTTCTGCGTCGGCAGCGACGGGGCCGATGAAGCCGGCCGGCTGCACCGGCGGCTTTCGACGGCCGCGCTCAGGTTCCTCGGCTGTCGTCTGGCGATCCAGGGTTTCATGGGCGGCAGCGACGCAGCCACCGCTCTTGGCCGGGCGGAGCCGCGATGCGTCTTGTCGCGTGCGCCCGCCGCCGAGATCTGGCCGCGACTCGTAGCCGCCGGCCGAGGCGAACCGCTTGCGCCCGCCGACACCGCTCCGGCGCCCGCCGATCCTTGCGAAGGGGTGACGTCTCGGCACGCCGATGCCGCGCCGCTGCTTCCGATGACCCGCATCGGGCAGTGTGTTTCCGCGCCGCCGGCAGTGCAGGAGGCCGCGGAACCTTGCGCGGTCTTTTCGCCCTGGCAGCCGGAGGACCGGGACATTCTCCTTGCGGCGATCGAGGCACAAGGTTCGGCGCTCCTGGCCGGGGGCAAACTCAGGCAGGTGTTCCGCGTGGCGGTCGATGAGCCGGGCGCCCCGGCGCTGGCGGCCGTTCGCTCGGACGGCGGGCTTGTGGCCGTTCTCATCGCCGACGGGCGGCCGGTCGATACCCGCGCCGCCGCACGGTGGCTGACCATTCATCAACAGTTGCTTGCGCGTGCATACCCGTGTGCGGGGATTCGTGAAGGGGCGGAGCCGTCCGCCGTGGTGTTCGCGACGTTGGAGGGATGCGCGGCGGACGGCATCCGCCGATTTCTGCCCGTCAAACTCGGCGGCCATCGGGGGATCGTTCTCCTCCCGTAACAACAGATTTCATCCACAGATGACGCAGATGGACGCAGATAGAGTAGGACTTGTCTGCGTCCATCTGCGTCATCTGCGGATGGATCTGTTCGCTAGCGCGGCTTGACATTCACGTCCCCGCTGAATACCCTTGTCCGGCATGAAACGACCGAGTT
Source organism: uncultured Anaerolineales bacterium (assembly GCA_964353455.1). Lineage (GTDB taxonomy): Bacteria > Planctomycetota > Phycisphaerae > FEN-1346 > FEN-1346 > CAYGWP01. The sequence goes on along the minus strand of CAYGWP010000064.1, from coordinate 3,060 downwards.
GGGATGAATACTTCATGGCGATCGCCGGGCAGGTGGCGCGGCGGTCAACGTGCCTGCGGCGGCAGGTCGGGGCGGTGCTCGTGGTGGACCGGCGTCTGCTGGCGACCGGTTACAACGGGGCCCCGAGCGGCGTGGCGCACTGCGCCGAGACGGGGTGCCTCAGGGAACAGATGGCGGTGCCGTCGGGCCAGCGGCACGAACTCTGCCGCGGCCTCCACGCCGAGCAGAACGCGATCATCCAGGCTGCAAAGCACGGCGTCCGGATCGAAGGGGCCACGCTCTATACGACGCATCATCCTTGCAGCATGTGCGCAAAGACGGCTATCAACGCCGGGGTCGAGCGGATCGTCTGCCGCGAGGACTATCCCGACGACCTCGGGAAGACCCTGCTGAGACAGGGAGGCGTTCGCTTGGAGGTCCATACGTCGGCCAACGAGTGAACATGGCTCCATAGCCCCAGGTATGGTATCCGCATCGGGAGACCCCCAGCCTATTGTGGTTGTTGCGCAGGTTGTGCAATGCCGTGGGAAAGAAATCTTTGCTGTGGAAAACCCCGCCCCGATAACCACAAGATGTTGTGGTTGCCTATCTTAGAAGCCTGCGTCAGTGTGCGGACTTTCCCGTCTGAAAGTTCCTGTCCGGAAAACCGTTGACACACCATATCCTGTGGCCCTATGATGCCGACCATCAATATACGGTATGCGCCTTCACATTTTTCTGATTGCGGAAGGCCGGAATCGCCGATATCAGACTGGCCGAGAGGCCCTACATATTGTATATGGTGTCGGGCTTCTGCACCTTGCGGCTTGGTGGAGATGGACCGGTAGTCAAATCGGGAGCGCGCCCGGATGGAATGTCCCTTTTGTCACGCAGACAATGACAAGGTGGTGGACTCCCGCAGCAGCGGTCCGATCATCCGCCGCCGCCGCGAGTGCCAACTCTGCCATCGCCGCTACACGACCTACGAGCGGCCCGAGGCCGATCCGCGGTTGCGCGTCGTCAAGAAAGACGGCAAGCGCGAGGCGTACGACCGCGCGAAACTCCGGCGGGGCCTCGTCCTGGCGCTCCACAAGAGGCCGTTGCCGACGCAACGCCTGGACGAGATGCTCCAGGAGATCGAGGACGAGTTGACCGCGAGGTACAACGTCGAGATCCCCAGCCGGGCCATAGGCGACCTCGTCATGGAGAAGTTAAGGAAAGAGGACGAGGTGGCGTACGTGCGGTTCGCCAGCGTCTATAGGAATTTCAAGGACATTTCCGAGTTCGTCCACGAGGTGGAGCCGATGCTCAAGCAGGGCGGGCCATCGTCGCCCGACAAGGGCAAGGACCACCGGACGGGCTCGGACTCGCGCCAAGGGGCGGTGGGTCAATAGAGGCAGGAGACGTGCGACGCCGCGAGGGCGTCGGGGGGCGGCTGGAGGGGCCGCCCCCCACGATGGGGAAAAGAAGCCTGCGGCCGCGCGGCCGCGGGACTCCAGAACTGGGTTAATCGGCACGGGGAGGGAGAGCAGGGGTATGTCTGAGCGCATCACTCGGATTCGGAAGCGCGACGGCCGCATCATGCCGTTCGACAAGTCGAAGATCTCCGACGCGATCTTCAAGGCTGCCCAGGCGGTGGGCGGCGAAGACCGGTTCATCGCCGAGGAACTCGCTTCGGCCGTCACGGACTATCTTGACCGGCACTTCGAAGGCGACACGCCCGGCATAGAAGACATCCAGGACATGGTCGAAAAGGTCCTGATCGAGACCGGGCACGCCAAGACGGCGAAGGCGTACATCCTGTACCGCGAGAGGCGTGCCAACGTCCGCCGCGCGATGCAGGTCCGCAAGGCCCATCGCGACCGCGGCCGCAGCACCACGGACCTCTCGCTCCTCGTGGATACCGGGGCGAAGGACGCCCTCGTCGCGTGGGACAAGAGCCGCATCGTCGAGGCGCTCGAGAAAGAGGCGTACCTCGACGCGCCGACGGCCCGCAAGGTGGCCGGCGCGGTCGAAGAAAAGGTGATGGCGTCGGGCCTCGGGCGGATCTCGACGGCTCTCGTGCGGGAACTGGTCGATAACGAACTCTTCGAGCGGGGCCTGACGGGCCGCCTCGAGCGCCAAAAAACTATCGGCATGCCTAGATATGACCTCGAAAACCTCATCTACTCCAAGAGCCAGGAAAACTCGAACATCACGTCCAACAACCCCGAGGCCATCAACCTCTCGATCGCCGAGGCGGTGCTGAAACAGTTCGCCCTGAACGAAATCTTCTCCCGCCCGGTGGCCGAGGCGCACCTGACGGCACGCCTGCACCTGCACGACCTGGGGTACCCGACGCGGGTCTATTGCTCCAGCCACAGCCTGGAATACCTGAAGAAGTTCGGGCTGGACCTCCAGAACCTCGACACCAAGAGCGGTCCCGCAAAGCACGCCCGCACCCTTACGGGGCACCTGAACACGTTCCTGGCGTCGATGCAGGCGTACTACGCCGGGGCGCTGGGCGTCGGATACATCAACATCATGTATGCGCCGTACGTCGAGGACATGACGGACGACCAGGTCCTCCAGGAGGCGCAGCACCTCATTTTCTCGTGCTCGCAGTCGGCGTTCAGCCGCGGCGGGCAGACGCTCTTCCTCGATTTCAACGTCCACACCGGCGTGCCGCGGTACCTGAAGGATATCGAGGCGATCGGCCCCGGCGGCAAGTACATGGACCGCACGTACGGGTCGTACGAAAAGGCCGCCCAGCGGTTCTGCAAGGCCATGCTCGACGTCTGGCGGGCCGGCGACCGCGACGGGCACCTCTTTGCGTTCCCCAAGTGCGACTTCCACATCAACGCCGAATCGTTCACCGACCCGGGGCAACTGGAACTGGTGGAGCACGCCTGCCAGATCGCGGCCGAGAACGGCGTGCCGTACTTCGTCTTCGACCGCGACGAGGTGACCCTGAGCGCCTGCTGCCGCCTGCGCACGGCCATCGACGACGACTACATGATCAAGCACCCCGAGAGCATGCGCTTCTGCGGGTTCCAGAACGTGACGATCAATCTGCCGCAGTGCGCGTACCGTGCCGGGCCG
>CAYGWP010000063.1:0-3766 GCA_964353455.1 uncultured Anaerolineales bacterium | reverse complement strand
GGCCTCGGCGCAGGCGGCCTCGTCGCCCGAGACCATGAGCATCGGCACACCCCAGTTGCCGGCCACGGTTGCCCACTGCCCCAGTTCGCCGGTCTTGCGGCCGTTGATGCTGTAATCGTGCCAGGCCACGGACGACTGCGTGTGGTCAAGGAATCCGTTGAGCGTTCCTGCCATGGCGTGGGCGCCGATGAAGAACGTGCCCTGGTATGAGTTGTCGAGGATGCCCCACCATTTTTTGTTTGGGCGGGTGTCGTTCTCGGCGCGTTTGTCGAGGAGTTCGAGGATGAAGTTGCCGCCGCCGCCGTGGCTGTCGAGGACGGTGACGTGCGTGGCGCCGCCGGCGAATGCCCCATCGATGGCGGCGTTCAGGTCGGCCATGAGTCCCTCGCGGCACTCGCGGAAGTGCGACCCGGCGCGGTCGATCTTCTCCATCGTGTCGAGGCCGGTGATGCCTTCCATGTCGGTATGGATATAGATTCGCACGGGCGGTCTCCCTTCCGGAGGTTTGGCGGGCGGCGCTTCGGACGGCGTGGCGGCGGGCCCCTCGGCCATGTAGGCGGTCGCGGCGGCCAGGCCCACCACGGCCAGCACGCCCGCGACGGTGCTCCAGGTTCGGCGATGGCTCATCGGTTCACCCCTTTCTCAAGGCTTCGGCCAGGCGAGCGACCTCTTGCGGCGCTCGGGCGGCCAGGTTGGTCTGTTCCTGCGGGTCGGCCGAGAGGTCGAAGAGCAGCGGCTCGGCCGCAGGTTCGGCCTTGCCCTCGGTTTTCTTGCCTCCGTCTGCGCTCCAGCCGGTGATGAGTTTGTAGCGGCCGTCGAAGGCCACGCGCCACGGACCCAGGCCGGAGAGCACGCAATCGCGGTGACGGTCGGTCTTGCCCGAAAGGACCGGCACGAGCGAGCGGCTGTCCATGTCGGCCGGGCGCGCCGCGCCCGCAAGTTCCAGAAACGTTGCGGCAATGTCCACGGTGGTCGCGGGTCCCGCGTTGATGATTCCGCTGCGCACGCCCGGCCCGGCGACGACCAGCGGCACGCCGATCGATGGCTGCCACGGCTTGGACTTCCCCCACGCGCCGCGGTCGCCGAGCATCTCGCCGTGATCGCTCGACCAGACGACGACGGTGTTTTCGAGGTCTCCGCGCTCCCGCAACTTCTCAAGGTACGAGCCGAGCCAGCGGTCGATGTTCTCGATCATGGCGGAGTAATTCTGTCGGGCGGCCAGATGCTCCGGCGAAAGGGTCGTCTCGCCTACGGGCGGCGGAAACCGCTTGAGGCTGCGGCACTCGCGGGCCATCCGCTCCGTTATGTCCATCGGGGCGTGCGGGCCGGCGAAGTTCACCTGGATGAACCACGGCTTGCTGGCGGGGGCGCGCGAGAGGAGTTTCAGCCCGTTTGCCGCGATCCAGTTGTCGCCGTAGGCGTCCTCGGGTAGCGGCGTCGGGAACGTGACAAACCTGTTGCTCCCGCGTTTCTTCATGTCATCGACATGTGTTGCGAGGAGGCCCCGCTCCTTAAGGAACGCCATGTACGGGTCCTTCGGCTGAACGGCGCCGCTGCTGATGGCGTCCCACTTGCCGGCGGAGTCGATGCCGTCCGAGAATCCCCACTCGGCGATGAGGCGCCGCCCGTCGAGGCCCCAGTTGCCCGATGCCTTGTGGAGGTCGAACTTGCCGCAGCCCATCGTGTGGTATCCGGCCCGCTGGAGGAGCGTGTAGAAGGTCGTCCGGGCGACGGGGTAATCCTGTCCGTTGTCGCGGACGCCGCAGCGGGCGTACTCGCTGCCTGCCGCCAGGCACGCCCGCGCCGGGGCGCACAGCGGCGACGGCGTGACGGCGCTCGAGAACCGCGTGCCGCGCGCGGCAAGGCGGTCGAGGTTGGGCGTTCGGACCTCGACGGCCGGGTTCGCGCCGGTCCAGTCGAAGCGGTGCTGGTCGGGGAAGAAGAAGAGGAAGTTCGGCGGCCGCGCCGCCGGGGCGGGTCCTTCAGCGGTGACAAGTCGCGGGGCGATTGCCGCGCCCGCGGCGGCCGCCGCTGCCGCGCCCACGTCTTTCAGGAATTCGCGCCGGGTTTGCGTGGTCATGGTCCCTGCTCGCTGAGGACCGCGCGGCAGATGTAGGCGACGGCGCTGCCGTCCTCATCCCTCGAGGTGGCATCCACGCTTATGCATACGAATGGGTGGCCGAGTTCGACCGGGCCGGTGTACGTGAGCGAGTAACTGCGGATGTTGACCGCCTTGACGCCCGCTCCGATCTCGACGTTGCTGCCGGTGACCGCGGAGATTTCGATGCCGAGTTTCACGTCCAGAATCCTTCCGCGGAGGACGGCGCCCGGGCTGCCGCCGAACTTGAAGATGACACCCACCTGCTGGTACTGGACGGTGTTGATCTTGCCGCCGCTCTCCGCCATGCGCGAGGCGGTGACCATCGGCGTGCGCGTGCCCACGGTGATCATGTCCTTCACGGGGTTGACGGGCTGGTCAACCTGGTAGAGGGGCTTCGTGGGTCCGATTGCGGCCAGGGCCTTCTCGAGGCCTGGGGCCGTTGGGCCCTGGGCCGAGAGCGCCTTGGCATCGAGTTCGCTGAGGCGTGCCGGCGGAACGCGGACCTCATAGACGGTCGCCTGGAACCTGACGGCCGGCTGGCCGGTCTGACCGCCCTCCGGAGCGGGCGTCGCCGCCCGTTGCGGCTCCGGTTGTCCGCAGCCTGCTGCAAACATCGCCGCCAGCGCGAGCACGGCCGCGACGGCCTGAGGGTGCATCATCGTGCGTGTGGGCGAGCGTCTCATGGTCTTCCCCTTGAGCGGCGGCTGCGGCTTCACACAGGCGCCCCGTCCGAGACAGGTGGCCGCCCTGCGTGCCGGCCGGCCTTCTTGGACTGTGAGCATATCACCAGCGGCGCGATGCCGTCAATGCAGTGGTGGCCGGCGGCTGCCGGTGGCTGGTTGACAGCGAGGGCGAAAGGTTCTATCCTTTGACCTGAATGGGGGGCAAGTCAACATGTGGTTCAGCGAAAGGAGCCGTCTATGCGTCGTCTCATGGCACTCGTGAGCATCGTGGCGTTGACTGCGGCCATCATGGTTGGCTGCTCGGGGAAGAACGAGCAGTCGTCAACGAGCGACCTTGAGAAGGCCGCGAAGAAGGCCGCCGCGGATGTCAAGAAGGTCGGCGAAGAGACTGCCAAGAAGGCCGCCGCCGAGGCCCAGAAGGCCGCCGATGAGGCCGCCAAGGCCGCGAAGCAGGCGTCCGACGCCGCCCAGAAGAAGTAGCCTGAGGCGGCGGTTGGGAAAAGTGGTCAGGTGCAATTGATTCCGTCGCAAGTGCCTGTGGATGATGCAGCCATAAGCGAGGGAATTGTACCTGACCCCATTTTGTCCGAGACGGCCTCGGCCGCAAGCCTGTGAAAACGATGCGACCGCGCCGGGTGAGGCGCGGTCGCAGATAAAGCCTGTGGCGGCCGGGTAAGACCGCCACACACAACAATCTACATCATTTTCGTGGTTTGTCAAGCCGGAAGCCGCGAATTCCGCAATGCCTCGGTTGCCGGTGCCGCTGTTTCTTCCCTCTCCCATCAAGGGAGAGGGAAGGGCCTGCCCCGCCGTAGCCCCGGCGAAGGCGGAGGGTACTCTTCTTCTCCCTCTCCCCTTGCGGGAGAGGGTAGGGTGAGGGGGACTCTTTTTCTCCCTCTTCCCTCGCGGGAGAGGGTAGGGTTAGCGGGACTCTTTTTCTCCCTCTCCCCTTGCGGGAGAGGGTAGGGTGAGGGGGACTCTT
>CAYGWP010000062.1:0-9372 GCA_964353455.1 uncultured Anaerolineales bacterium | reverse complement strand
CGCGGTGGCGAGCATCGACTACCGGCTGAGCCAGGATGCGATCTTCCCAGCGCAGATTGAGGACTGCAAGGCCGCCATCCGATGGCTGCGGGCCCACGCCAAGGAGCACGGCATCGACCCGGCGCACATCGGCGTGTGGGGCTCATCGGCGGGCGGGCACCTGGTGGCACTCCTGGGCACGTCGGGCGATGTGAAGGAACTTGAGGGGACCGCCGGCAACCTTGACCAGTCCAGCCGCGTGCAGGCGGTGTGCGACTGGTTCGGCCCGACCGACTTCTGCCAGATGGACGCCCGCGCCATACCCGGCAGCAAACTGGTGCACGACGACCCGAAGTCGCCGGAGTCGCGCCTCGTGGGCGGCGCGATCCAGGAGAACAAGGACAAGGTCGCGCGGGCCAACCCCATCACGTACGTCTCGAAGGACGATCCGCCGTTCCTCATCATGCACGGCGACCGCGACAACCTCGTGCCTCATCACCAGAGCGTGCTGCTGACCGATGCCCTGAAGAAGGCGGGCGTCGATGTGACCTTCAAGACCGTCGAGGGGGCCGGCCACGGCTTCGGCGGCCCGCAGGTCATGAAGATGGTCGAGGAGTTCTTCGACCGAACGCTGAAAGGCCCGGCGAAAAAGTAGGCCAGAGCCGGGTGGCACGGCCACGCTGTTCCGCGTGGCCGTGGTTACTCCGGCCGCGGAAGCCACGGCCACGCAACGGCAAAGCGTGGCCGTGCCACCCCACAGACGAACACTACGGCTTCGGCGCAGGCTTGGCGAGGCAGTGCAGCCGCTCGGCCGTACGAATATAGATATGGCCATTCGCCGCCGCGATGGTCGCCTGGGTCGGGCCGTCGCCGAGGGAAGTCCGCGAGAGGATCTTGAACTCGCTGCCCGCGGCCAGCACCACGACCTCGCCGTCCACGCTCATGCACCAGATGCGTCCGTCGGCCCCGGTGGGCGATGCCCTGTACGCCGACATCCCCGGCAGCGAGCCGTGCCACCGCTCCTTCCCCGTCCGCGGGTCGAGGCACGTCATTACCTTCGAGGCGTCGCCGAGCAGGTACAGTGCGTCGCCATAAACCAGGGGCGTGGGGGAATCGCTCGTCTTCCCGCCGAACGTCCACGCGGCGGCATCCGCCGCAAGCGTCCCGGCGCCACCGGCCTTGACGGCCATCATCGGATTTCCTCGCGGCTGGATGAAGAAGATGAGGTCCTGCCAGGCAACCGTCCCCGGAACCAGCCGCCACATTCCGCGCCGCGACGGGTTGTAGCCGAACCGCCAGAACTCGCGGCCGGTGGCGGGGTCGTGGCCGGTCACGTAGTCGCCGCCCACGAGGACGATCTCCGTGCGGCCGCCCGCCTGATGCGGCATCGGCGTGGTGTACGCCTCCAGCGATTCGTCATCGGCATCGGAGTTGCGAATGTGCCGGAAGATGTCCTTGCCCGTGGCCGGGTCAACGGCCAGAAGGTACGGCGTGAGAGGATCGGTTATGCCCGGCTCGCCAAAGTGCGGCTTGGCCCGGCGGATGGCCTGCACGTAGAGGCGGCCGCCGTGGAGGAGCGGACTGGAACTATATCCATATTTGATGCAGAAGTTTCCGAACTCCCGCTCCACGTTCCTCGACCAGAGAAGGTTGCCGCCGAAGTCGAAGCCCGCAAGGTCGCCGCCGCCGGTCAGGAAGCAGACGAGCCGTCCGTCGGTGACGGCCGATGGGGAGGCCATGTCGTTGGAGGGTGCGCGGCCGTTATCGCCCAGGCGTTTCCGCCAGAGGACCTTGCCGTCGGCAGCGCCCAGGCAGATGGCGAGGACGCCCTTGGACTCGGCCTCCGTGGAACTGACGAAGATGCGGTCGCCCCAGACGATGGGCGTGGCGGCGCTGTGGCCCGGCAAGTCGGCGGTCCAGGCGAGGTTGGCCTTGTCGCAGGATTCCGGCAGGCCGGTCTCGGTAGTGGAACCGTTAAAGAGCGGCCCGCGCCACTGGGGCCAGTTTTCGGCCCGCGCGGCGGCCGACATGGGAATCAGAATGCAGAATGCGGCGATCAGGTACGGCGTCAGTCTTGGGGGGGGTGGCATGGTCACGCGATTCTGCGTGACCATGCTTATCGCCCGGAGCATGGTCACCCAACATCGGGTGACCATGCCACCCCGGTAACTGACGCAGTACGCGATCAGAATGCGGTGCATGGACTTCCCTTCACACTTGCCTATGGCTTCGCCGCGACTGGTTTGCCGATGCAATGCAGGCGGTTGGCGGTGCGGATATAGAGATGGCCGTTGGCGGCCGCGATGGTCGCCTGGGTCGGCCCGTCGCCGAGCATGGTCCGCGAGAGTATCTTGAGGTCGCCCGCCGCCAGGACGACGACCTCGCCCTCCTCGCTCATGCAGTAGATCTTGCCGTCGGCGCCGGTCGGCGAGGCCCGCCACGTGCCGCCGTCGGCCAGTTTGGCCTCGCACTTCTTCTGGCCGGTCTTCGGGTCGATCGCGAAGAGGAAGATGCCGGGGCTCGTCGGGCTGCCCCTGACAACCGGGTCGCTCTTGTCGCTCTGGAGCATGTACAACGTGCCGTCATAGACCAGCGGGGTGCCGGAATCGGTCGTCCGCCCGCCGAGGGTCCAGACGGCGGCATCGTCCGGCAAGCGCCCCGTGCCGCCCGACTTGACGGCGAACAGCGGTCCGCCGCGGGCGACGACGCCGATGATGAGGTTCTCAGACGCAACGGGCGACGGAATGAGGCGGAAGATGGACTTGTGCGCCGGGTTGGTGCAGTACCGCCAGAACTCTCGGCCGGTCTCCGGGTCGTGGCCCGAGAGGTAGTCGCCGCCGAGGAGGAGAATCTCCGCGCGGCCCTGCGCCTCGCACGGGATCGGCGTCGCGTAACTCTCGGAAGCCTCATCGACGGCGTCGGTCTGACGAACATGCTTCCATATGTCCTTGCCCGTGGCGGGGTCCATGGCCAGGAGGAACGAGTCGAGCGGCTTGTCGGCTGCCGCGCCGGGGCCGTACGGCTTCGGCCGCCTGAGGAGCAAGACGTACAGTTTGCCCTTCCAGAGGAGCGGCGAGGAACTGTAGCCATACTTGATACCCAGGTTGCCGAACTCCTTGACGAGGTTCCGCGACCAGAGGAGATTGCCGCCCATGTCGAGCCCCGCCAGGTCGCCGCTGCCGTAGAGGAAGAATACGCGACTGCCGTCGGTCGCGGGCGACGGAGAGGCGCCGTTATTGCGTGGCGCCCGGACGTCGTCGCCCAGGCGCTTCTTCCAGAGGACCTTGCCGTCGGCGGCGCTCAGGCACATCGCCAGGAGGCCCTTGTCCTTCGGGTCGGTCGAGGATAGGAAGATGCGGTCGCCCCAAACGATGGGCGTGGCGCTGGATGGGCCGGGCAGGTCGGCGGTCCACGCCACGTTGGCCTTGTCGCACGAGGACGGCAGGTTCTTCTCGGTGGTGGAGCCGTTGAAGAACGGTCCGCGCCACTGGGGCCAGTTCTCGGCCCGAGCAACACAGGCCCAGGCCGCGATCATTAGCATGCAGCCAAGCACTCGTTTCGGCGTCATCGAACTTCCTTTTTCTTCAGCGTTTGGTAAACGTTTAGCCGTGAATCGTTTAGCCGCAGATCGTTTAGCCGCGACTCGAAGAGGAGCGCGTTTCGGCCGCCCGAACACGCGCTCCTCTTCGAGTCGCGGCTAAACTTCCGGGCTAGCGAAGCGGCGTCAGCAGGTACCACATCGTCTTCGACGCCGGTGTAAGGCGGAGAACCGGCCTGCCCTTGTCGTCCTTCGTCAGGGGCACGTCGGCGGCCGGCGTGCCGTCGGGCTTCAGGGCCTTGCACTGCCATGCCCCCGCCGGCAGAAGGACGCGGCCATCGACCGGCTCGATGCACACCGGTCCCTTGCCCCAGTTGCGGCCGACGCTCCGGCGGTCGGGGGTGAACTGCATCCCCGTGTTCTCGCACTTGCCGCAGGCCGTGACCAGGATGGACTTGGACTCGGCGAGAGGCCGGGCGTCGAGCGCTGTGACCGTGACGGCGGCGAAGTCTGGCTTGACGAGTTCCACGCCGCTTGCGGCAGCGGCCTCCGCGGCGCCCGCGTGACCGACGAAGACGATCGCGCCCGGCCCGGACGCGGTAAACACGCCGCGCTTCCGGTCATCAACCTTCCACGTGAGGGTCGGCTCGGTCTGCCTCTCGCTATCGACGACGCCGCTGTGGCCCGAGAGCGAGACCTCCATGCGGTACTTGACGAGTTCCGCCCAGCCTGCCTCCATCTTCTCATTGATGACGGCGACCATGTTGCGGTCATGTTTCAGGTAGGCCGCGGCAAGTTCGCCGAGCACATTTTCGTCGGCGATGGCGACGCCCAGCCCGCGGCGGAAAGGCGGCAGTGCGCCGTCGCGGAAGATTGCCGCGCCCGCCCGCATGAAGCCCCACTTCGACGGGTTGGCGTCGATGTCGAAATAACTCCCGAAGGCATCGCGGTCCACTTCGCCACCGCGGTGCGAGTAGGCAAAGAGCCAGATGCCGTCCCAGTCCTGCGCCGCGGCATAGGCGGCCACCAGCGGCACGCACTCCTCCTGGAAATCGAGGGGGGCGGGGTGGTTGTACTCGCTGAGGGTGAACGGCCGGCCTTCCATCCTCTCGGCGGCGATCCGCGGCAACGTGGCCTGCTCCGGCCGGTCGGTCATCGCCTCCTGAACGACCGTCCAGTTGGCGGGGTCCCACGGCCGGCCCGGGAACTGCGGATGCTGCCAATATGCATGGCTGTCGATGTAATCCATGCCGCTCTGTCCGTACATGCCGAGCGGGCCGAAGACGATCGTGCCGGTGACGAGGGCCTTTGAGCCCAGGTCCTTCTTGATGAACGCGAGCATGCCGTCGAAGTACTTCTTCTCGGTCTCGGCGAGGAACTTTACGCGGTCGATTGCGCGGGCCTCAACCTCGCTGGTGCCATAGAGAGCGACCGTGGCCGCCTCTATGTTTTCATCCGGCCTCAGTCCCTCTCGGCCGCCGGGCGCCAGGACCACGTCGGCGATCTCCACCGCAATGGTGCTGCCGCCGAAGGAGAACGACAGCCGCGCATCGGCATCCGAGCCGCTGGCCACAAAGCCCGCGCGGAACAACCTCCACTGGGGGGTAAGTTTCCCGGTGCCCGACAGGCCGAGGCCCTGCCACGGGTCGTGCGCCTGGCCAACGGTGTACGAGATCGACCGCGGCTGGTCGGCCCGCGCTCGGAACGCGAGCGTATAGAACTGGCCGGCCTTGAGCGCCAGCGGACTCTGCTTCAGTTGCAGGTGCCAGTTGGTCTCATTGGCCTGAGCGATCTCGAGCCGCGCGGCAGCGGGGTTGTCGGCCGGGTGGACGAGTTTGGCGGCATTGCCCTGGTGCACCTCCAGTTGCCAGCGTGCGGCCTTGGATTCGGGCGCCGCGGGCATCTCGAACTTCGGGTCGGCAATCATGCTGGCGCCGAGCCGCTCAGCGCCTTTCAACCACGCCGCACGCAGGCCGTCGGTGGTGCCGTAGCGGCCCTTGAGCCACGCCGCGTACTGCTCCTGGAGGATCTTGGCGTAGAACTCGGGCAGGGACTGGAGGTCCGCCCGGGCGCTCCACATGAAGAGGCTGTCCTCGTTGGTGATCTCGACGAAGGCGACGGCGGGGTCGTCGGCGTATCGGACCTTGCGATACGCATTGACATGCGTCAGCAGGTCGCGGGCGTACTGGCGCTGGGCCTCGATGAGTTCCCGGACGAAGATGCCCACGATCTTGTCGTACTTGGTGTTCGGCTGCGGCAGGCCGAGGGCCTTGGACGCCTCGCGGCCGACGTGGAGGTTGATGTTGGCGTAGATGCCCCGCCGCGCAAGTTGGTCGAGGAAGTAGTCCAGCCGCTCGAGGGCCTCCGGGTGGATTTTCAGCCTGTCCTTCGGGTCCAGGATGCCGCGCGGATACACGTCGGTGTCCATGTGGTGGAAGCGGACGCTGTTCGTGCCTGCGGCGGCGAGGCGCGCGGCCACGCGCTCGGCGTCGGCGTGCGTCGGGAAGCACGCGCCGAAGCAGATGTTGACGCCCCAGATGCGGACCCGTCGCTGGCCGACGTAGAAATGCCCGTCTCGGGCCACGAGGCGTTCGGCATCCACCGGTATCGGCGGCGACGACGTCGCAATCAGCGATGAATCGTTCGGCGTCATCGGAATGACGAACGGCGCCATTTCCTGGGCGGCGGCGGTCCCGGCGAGAAGTCCCAGGCCCAGCGCGGCGACGGTCAATTTCATGGCGTGTGCCTCCCTTGTGCGACGGAAGAATCGCACGGCCGCGGCGGCGCGGCAAACAAATTTCGCCCCACGTAGCGGTCGGGGGAACGCTTGCTCCCATGCCCTCCAACCGGTAGATTGTCCACTACGAAGCGTAAACACCCCCCTGAAGGAGCCTGGCATGGCGAATCCGGCGATGGTCACGTTCCAGCGGAGCATCCCCGTCCGGCACACGGTGGACGTCATGGTGGCGGGAGGCGGGCCGGCGGGGCTTGCGGCGGCCGTCACCGCGGCGCGACAGGGGCGGAGCGTATTCCTGGCCGAGGGACACACGTGCTTCGGCGGCATGGGGACGGCCGCCATGGTCCCGCTCTTCATGCCGTTCGGCGACGGCGTGAACTTCCTGTCGGGCGGATTCGGCAAGGAGGTCTATGATCGCCTCTTTGACGCCACCGGGACGGGGCCGGACGACCGCCCGGGCACGCTCGGCCACGTCCACATCCAGGCCGAGGTCCTGAAGCGGGTCTATGACGAGATGGTGGTGGGCACGGGGATGGGCTTCTCGTTCCAGACGCAGGTGATCGGCGTCGAGACGCACAACCAGCACATCGACCACGCTATATGCGCCGCCAAGAGCGGCCTCTTCGCGATAAGAGCCCACACGTTCGTCGATTGCACGGGCGACGGCGACGTGGCCGCATGGGCCGGGGCGCCCTTCGAGAAAGGCGATGAGCAGGGCGGCATGATGGCCGGCACGCTGTGCAGCCTCTGGGCCGACGTGGACTGGGACACGGTCCGCAAGGCGGGCCTCAATGCCGAGGCCGAACTCCCGAAGGCGTTCAATGACAAGGTGTTTACAATCGAGGACCGCCACCTGCCGGGCATGTTCCGCGTGGGAACACGCGTAGCCGGCGGGAACGTCGGCCACACCTTCGGCGTCGATTCCACCGACGAGCGGTCGCTCACGAAGGGCTTTCTCTGGGGACGCAAGAGCCTGCCGGAATATGAAAAGTTCTACAAGACCTATATGAAGGGCTTCGAGAAGATGATGCTCGTGGCGACAGGGTCGCTCCTGGGGGTCCGCGAGAGCCGCCGCATCATGGGCGACTATGTGTTGAACCTCGATGACTTTAAGAACCGCGCCGTCTTTGACGATGAGATCGGCCGGTTCTCCTACCCCGTCGATATCCACTCCTCAACCCCCGACAACAAGGGCTACGCCGAGTACGCACAGGCATTCAAGAACCTGCGCTACGCCAAGGGCGAGAACTACGGCATCCCCTTCCGGACGCTCGTGCCGAAGAACCTGCACAACGTCCTCGTGGCCGGGCGATGCCTGAGTTCCGACCGGTACATCCAGGGGTCCGTGCGCGTCATGCCGGGGTGTTTCATCACCGGGCAGGCGGCCGGGATGGCGGCGGCGATGACCGTCGAGAGGAAGGCCGATGTCCGCGACGTGCCGGTGCCGGAACTCCAGGCGCGCCTGAAGAAGATGGGCGGGCTCCTGCCGAACTTCAAGGGGTGATGCCAGGCACGCCCTTCCCCCCTCTCCCCTCGCGGGAGAGGGGTTGGGGGTGAGGGGGCCAGCCACGGCAACCGCTCACCCGGCCTTCGGCCACCCTCTCCCGCAAGGGGAGAGGGAGAAAAGGCAAGTGCCGGGGCGCGCCCCGGCCTACCTGGATCGCGGCGGGTGCGGAGACCCGCCGCGCGGATCACCTTCTCAGCCGCCGCGCTTCGACTGTTTCCGCAGGCGCGACCGCAGCCAGAACGCCGGCCCTCGCGTAAGCATCTTCCGGAAGAAATACTTGTACGAGAGTTCCGTCGATGCCACCAGGAGGTACCTGCGGAGGATCTCCTCCTCCGAGGCCAGCGCCCGGATGAAGAGCGACGGCCAGAAGTTCATCACGTGCCAGAGGCGCCGTGCCGCGCGCAGGTCGCCCCCGAACCCCTGCCGGCACAGGTCATCGTAGTGCGCGAGAGTGCGCCTGGAGAAATCGCCGCGCGACGCCGCCACGAGCGCCGCCTGGGCCGCAAATTGCCCCGAGCGGATGGCATACGGCAGCCCCTCGCCCAGGAAGGGGTCAACCCAGCCTGCCGCATCGCCGGCGAGAATGAGCCGGTCGGCGCAGGTCTTCCGCCGCACGCCGCCGCTCGGTATGAAGTGGCCCCGGATGCGGATGCCGCCCAAGCCCAGGCCCAAGTCGGCCGCGAACTTCCGGAACGTCTCCTTCGGGCGGCCGAAGCCGTCCAGAAGGCCGCCGATGCCGACCGAGTAGTACGTCCCGTGGTGGAACAGCCAGCCGTACCCGCGCCCGGGTAAGCCGAAATGGATGTCGATAATTCCATTCAGGTCGGAGTGCGTGTCCGGGTCCGGCGTCGGGACTTCTGCCACGAGGCAGAAGCCCATGAGGCCGGGGGGGTCGCGCGGGCGAACGAGGCGGCTGAGCCTGCCGCCGGCCCCCTCGCAGATGACGGCGCACGCGGCCGTGTGGTCTCCGGCCGGGGTCGAGATCGCCACGTCTGACGGGCGGACCTCGACCGCCTTCACGTCCTGCCAGTGGACCAGCGCGCCCGCCTCCTCGGCCTTCGAGAAAAGGAAGTGGTCGAACTTCGAGCGGGTCACGAGGTATCCGATGCGGCGGTCGAGGCGGGCCTCGTCTGATGCGCCGCCGAAGTGGAGGCGCGCGCCCCAGACCTCGGCGTCAACGACCGCCGGCGGGACGGCGAAATCCAGGTACGCCATCGCCCTGACCGAAAGTGCGCCGCCGCAGGGCTTGGGGCGCGGCATCCGCTGGCGTTCAAACAAAGCGACCGAGGCCCCGCTCTGGGCGAGGCGTCTGGCGGCCGATGCCCCTGCCGGCCCGCCGCCGATCACGGCGAAATCGAAACGCGCCATCCTGTCCTGCCCGCGCCTTATCCGGCGATGACCTCAATGCCGTTGATCTCCGGGCGCTCCGGCTCCTGCGTGAACTCGATAAGCAGTTTGCCGTCGGTCACGGCCACGCCCTTGAACTCCTTGACAATAGGCTTGGCGAACCCCCCTGCGGCCTTGAAGACATCGAAGTTCGGCAGCGCGGGCTTGCCCTGGATCGTCACGAAGAAGATCCGCTGGCCCGGCCCGGTGATGCCCTCATAGGTC
>CAYGWP010000061.1:0-11862 GCA_964353455.1 uncultured Anaerolineales bacterium | reverse complement strand
CGTCATGTCGGGCAAGCAGGTCGTCGTCACTGCCAAGAAAGGCGACGCCTTCGACGTAACTGAGGTCAAAGGCGACTGGTTCGGTCTCGCCCCGTCGCAAGGGTGGATACACAAAAGCCAAGTGCGGTATGATGCCCAGTTGCCGGCATCGCCGGCGGCACCGCCTGTGCCGGCACCGGCGGAGTGGCAGAAGGAACTCACCCTCGACCTTGGGGGCGGGGTCACGCTGAAACTGGCCCTTATCCCCGCCGGCAAGTTCATGATGGGCGAAGGAGAAGGCCGGCACGAGGTCACCATCTCCAAGCCATTCTACATGGGCTTGACGGAAGTGACCCAGGCCCAGTACGAGGCGGTCATGGGTACGAATCCGAGCGAATTCAAGGGCGCGACAAATCCAGTGGAGAGGATTACTTGGAACGATGCCACGGAGTTCTGTAATAAAACCTCCGAGAAGACCCGCCAAACCGTCCGCCTGCCGACGGAGGCGGAGTGGGAATATGCCTGTCGCGCGGGCAGCAAGACCGGGTTCTGTTTTGGCGATGCCGTTGCGGCCCTGGGGGCCTATGCATGGTATAGTGCCAACAGCGGCCGCACGACGCATCCTGTGGGCCAGAAGAAGCCGAACGCGTGGGGCCTTTACGACATGCACGGCAACGTGGGGGAGTGGTGCGCGGATTGGTACGGAGATTATCCCAAGGGGGCGGCGACGGATCCCCAGGGCCCGGCGTCTGGAACATCTCGCGTTTTGCGAGGCGGCTTTTGGACCAGCGCTCCTGGGCTCTGCCGCTCCGCGCAACGGGGCAGCGGTGCCGCTCCACTACCCTCCTCAAATCCCCTGTCGTTCCGTTACTCCATCTTCAGCTTCGGGTTTCGGGTGGCGGTGTCTGTTTCGGCCCCAGGACCTTGATCACCCTTTGCACTTTCTCGCCCGCCGAAGGCACGCGCGGGATTCATGGCGCACAGGACCGGCGCCTGACCATCCGAGTTGCGCGATTGTAGTGCGTCACGTTGGGTGGCCCGCCCTTAGTCTTGGCGGGTCGCGCCCGGTTTTTTTGCACAAGTCACGCCCGCACGTGTTATCGTTGAAGCAAGGTCGCGCTGCGGCGCCGGCTTGGAGAATCCATCTGTGACACCCATCCTGGTTCTTGGAATCGGCAACATCCTCCTCAGGGATGAAGGCGTCGGCGTCCACGTCGTCCGGGAGATCCGGAAGCGCACGCTGCCGGCGGAAGTGGAAGTCTATGACGGCGGCAC
The DNA here is from genome assembly GCA_964353455.1 of uncultured Anaerolineales bacterium. Taxonomy (GTDB): domain Bacteria; phylum Planctomycetota; class Phycisphaerae; order FEN-1346; family FEN-1346; genus CAYGWP01. The sequence goes on along the minus strand of CAYGWP010000061.1, from coordinate 10,608 downwards.
GTTCGGGATCGACCTCATCGACACGATCGCCGGCCGCCGCTTGTGTCTTGTGATCGACGCCGTCCAGTCCGACGCCCCGCCAGGGACGGTCCTGAAGTTCGGCCCCGAGGAGATGGCCGCCAAGGAAACCCGCGACATGTCCCTCCACCAGTTGGGCCTCCTGGAGACCCTGGCGATGGCCCGGCAGTTGGGGTGCGCGCCGGCCGCGGTGGTCATCTTCGGCGTGGTCCCAAAGGACATGGCGCCGGGCCTCGACCTTTCGGCGGAGGTTGCCGCCGTCGTGCCGAAGGTCGTTGACCTGGTGCTGGAGGAACTCGCGCAGGCCTCGCCGGGCGCTTGACCTGCCTCTTGCGTTTCGCCGTGCGGCGCGCATAATCAAGTTGCCATCTCTTTGTCGGGACGATAATCGGAGATCTGCCATGACCGACCTTTGCGGGCAGAGCATCCTTATCACGGGCGCATCGACGGGCATCGGGGCGGCCACGGCCGTAATGGCGGCGAAGGCCGGGGCAGACGTCGGCATCAACTACTACCACTCGAAGAAGGCCGCCGAGGACGTGTTGGCCCGCGTCGAGGCACTCGGCCGCCGCGCGGTCCTTCTGGAATGCGATGTGTGCGACCCCGACCAGGTCAGGGCGATGGCGGCGGACTTCGCCAAGGCGATGGGCCGCATCGACGTCCTCTTCGCCAATGCCGGCGGACTCGTCAAGCGGTGCCCCATCGCCAAGATGCCCGACCGCCTCTGGCACCAGGTCGTCGCCCTGAACCTCGACAGCGTCTTCTACACCGTTCGGGCGGCGCTGCCGTGGATGCTCAAGGCGAAACGCGGCAACATCATCCTGAACGCCAGCGTGGCGGCACGGTCGGGCGGCGGCGGCAACGCCGTCCATTACGCCACCGCAAAGGGGGCGCTGGTGACCTTCACGAAGGGCCTCGCGAAGGAGGTGGCCGGCGCGGGCATCCGCGTCAACGCCATCGCCCCCGGCGTTACGCTCACGCCCTTCCACGAGAAGGCGACGGACCCGGAGCGGATGAAGCGGTTCCGACAGGAAGTCCCGATCGGGAAACTGGGCGACCCCGAGGATATCGCCCGCGCGGTGCTGTGGCTGGCGGGAGAGACGGAAGGTTTCATCACCGGCGAGACGATCTACCTGGCCGGCGGCGGGGCCTAGTGTCTCGCGCTCGGCAGCCGTCGGCCGATCTTGCGGCGACGCTTAAGGATCGCACGACCCCCGCGCGTCTTCATGCGCTTCCGGAACCCCGTCCGCTTCTTGTGTTTATGACTGAATAACTTGCGTCCTGCCATTCCCATCGCCCGTCCCCTGACTAGATTGGCATGCCCGTGATACGCGCCTCAAATACCATCCGGTCGCCGACGACGCCCTGCGTATCGAAGACCGCGCGGCGGCTGCGAATCTCAATCGCCTGGCCCAAGAGGAGCAGCCGGTCGCCCGGCACAACCTGCCCCCGGAACTTCACCCCGTCCACACCGCCGAACCCCAGGAACCGCGGGTCCTTCTGGACGCGCTTATAGTACAGGCTCGACATCTGTGCCGCCGCCTCGATCATCAGCACACCCGGCATCAGGGGCCGCCCCGGAATGTGCCCGCGGACCCAGAACTCATCCGCCCGCACGTCCTTAAAGGCCACGATCTGCCCCTTCTCCGGGTCCAGGTGGATGCACCCGCTCAGCATCTCCATCTCGTAGCGGTGCGGATTGCACTGGCGAATCTCCTCGATCGGGATGAGAACCCGATTGAGGTCGATCTTCGACAGGTCCACCAGCAACGAGGGGGCCATGCGTCTTCCTCAAGAAAGCGCCGGGACAAAGGGACGAAGGCACGAAGGATGAGGCGCCCTCCTTCGTTCCCACGTCCCTTATGGACGGCAGTTCCCGCGGTCCTACACGCGCTTTTCCAGGATTTTAATGCGGATTTCCTGGGCGGCCGCCTTGATGTCCTGCATGGCCTTGCGCACCCGCGTGCCGGCCGCCTTGTTGCCGGCATCCGCCTTTATGACCTCTTCTTCAGCCTGGGCCACCAGAGCCTTCAGTTTGTCGAACGCCTCCATGCCGCACTCCTTTGGAAAAGTGTGGAAAGCCCTGCCAGAAGCCGCTCCCGGCAGGTTCCCGACACACCCAATCTAATGGCCGCAGGGGGAACTGTCAAAAGGAAAACGGCATTCAATGCCGCCAGGTGCCGCGAGATTCAGCGCCGTGGAACGGTTTGCGTCATGGTAACGGCAAGGGACAAGAGAGAAAAGGGTCCAGGACCCTTAAAGGCCCGGAACGACCCTGACCCAAGTTGTCACTCCCTGGGAATCTTCGGATCAAGTTCCCTGGCCCTTGCCAAGTCGGCCTCTGATCGCGCGGTTTCGCCAAGTTCGGCCAGCGCCATACTTCTTCCAAAGTAGGCCTGCGCGAGGCGGCCATTCAGCCGAATCGCCTCTGTGAAGTCGGCGACTGCCGCCTGATAATTCTCCGCCACCAAGTGTGCCGCACCCCGGTTATTGTAGTACTGTGCCTTACGCGGATCGATTTCGATGGCTCGCGAATAATCCGCGATGGCCTTGTCTGGATCCTCGCTGTTAAGGTAAGCGTTGCCGCGATTGTAGTAGGGCACCGCCAACTTAGGGGCCATTGTGATGGCCTTGGTAAACTCGTCAATCGCCTTGTCGAACTCGCCCTGCGTCATGTAAGTATTGCCGCGCTCAACATGGGCGGCGACGGGTTCGGGCGAGAAGAAAATCGCAAGAATCGCGAAGAGAATCAGCGGAGCCCCGACAACAGGCAAAACCCACGGGCGGATCGGCTTGGCCCTCTTCAAGGAGACGCCCGCCCAAATGACAATGGCCAGGCCGACGAGTTGGATCGAGCCTAATGGGCCGCGGCCGACCGCATCCTGCAATTCTGCATTGGTCCCCGCAAGCACGTACAGGATACCCAGAAAGAGCAGCAGTCCGCTCCACTTTCGAGGCGGCCTCGGCTTGGATGAGGTCGGGGCTTCTTCGGGAGGAGCCGCCGGATTGTGTAAATCGCTGGTTTTCGTGAGGAAACGCGGGAGACCTTTTCTCCCACGAACCGCGTACCACGCGCACATAAACCCGAGTGCCCCCATCAGCGCCAGGTCGACCAAGGCCAGCCTGCCATGAATGGCCATTAAGGCCGGGACCCCCGCGAACACCAGCGCTGCCACTCCTGCAACTACGCGAAGGATCGGGATGCCGTTCCCTCCTGCCTCGGCCTGCGGCCCCGGCGCGGGAGGCGCTGCGGCAGCCGGCTGCGACCCGGCATCGGAGGCCGCGCGATCCTGAACGTCCGCCTTCTTTTTCCGCCGACGAATGAAACTCACCAAGGCGACGACGGCCATACCCGCCATCGCGCCAACCGCACCCCACACGCCCAGGAGGAGATTCGAGACAACGCCCCCCGCCCCACCGTGGGGCACAACCGGGCGTGACAGTTCCCGGAGTGCCATTAAGAACAGCAATGCGGCCGCCGCGCCCACCCCTGCGCCGATCTGCACCGGCGTCAAACCCTTCTTCTTCGGAGGCGGTTGCCCCTCAGACGGTGATTGCGCACTCATAGCCATTACCTCCCACAGGCCTAACGACCAATCTCACCTGCCCGGCCCGCGCCGGCGAGCGCTAGACTCCCAGAAACCGACACCGCGGGTCGCGGTTAGGTGAAGCGCATGGTTAGGCTTCTTTCATACCTTCAACAGTTACCCCAAGCCTGCCGGCCTCCGCCATGAAGATGTTGCGCAGCGGCTCATCCATCGCCGCACTGCTCACGAATGATATGGTGACCGCGTCTTAGCGTGGCCGCTGGATGCCCTGGTTCGGCTCTGGGTTGCTTTCGGACCTCCAGGCTTGCGCGCAACGGCGATCAGGCGCTGAGCACCGGGACCGTACTCATCGCCGTCAAGGTTGCCGTAGAGTCTCACATCGACAAAACCGGCTTGCTCCAGTCTGTCCCTCATTTCCTGACCGGAGTAGAGTGTGTGGTGGAACTTGAAACTCCTGGCCCTGCCCTTGCGGAATAGTATCCATTCGTTGCGAATGCGGGTCCAATCGTCGAATATCTCGTGGCGCTGCACGAGCATAGTGCCGTCAGGCAGAACATCCGATGTGGTTGGCTGGAGTATCTTCGCGAGTCGTTCCTTACCCATGACCTCAACGAGGAAGACCCCGGCGGGACGCAGGGATGCGAAGATGTTTCGGAGAACGCCCACGTCCTGTGTTTTGTCCTCGAAGTAGCCGAACGACCCGAACATGCTCAACGCCAGGTCGAAGCAGTCTGGTCGGACAAAATCGCGCATGTCCATCTTGACCCACTCCACCTTGACCTTGGCGGTTCTTGCCTTCGCACGGGCCTTGTCCAGCAGGTAACCGGTCCTGTCCACGCCCGTGACGGCGAATCCTCGTTGGGCGAGTGCAATGGCGCACCGTCCGGGGCCGCAGCACAGGTCGAGAGCGGTCTTGCCGGTTGGCCTCGTCAGCGAAAGGACTTTTTCGATTTCCGCGGGTGTGTCTGCGAAGCGTCTCTCTGGGAACATGAAGGGATAGAGATCCCGCCAGAACGCATCATCATCGAACCATTCGCGTTTTCGTCTTGTGGCCATCTTCGTCTCCCGCCGAACAATGTTTAGATGGACCCGCATAAGATGCGGAACCCTGGTTTCCTGCCCCTATAACACGCCGCTGATCGATCTGCAAGGCCGAGACAACAACCCCTTTGGCCTCGTCACTTGCCTTCCATGCCATGATTTGTCATGGCGTCTTATGCGTATCGGCGTACGTCATCTGAGCATATGCTTTGCCATTTTACCATAGCGGATAATCCTGCATAGGCAACTTCTTGGGTGGGATAATATTCAATAGTTGCAGAACGAACCCCCACACAAGCGCCGTGGCCAGCGTGAGGATCAGCAGCGCCCCCACTGCAAGTAGATACTTGAACCACCTGTCGCATGGCGCGGTGAAACTGTCGCGTACCAGAAAGAATGCCAACGCCATAGTCGAGCCGTAGGCGACGGCGACGAACAGCCAAAGCACCATCCCCAATGGGAAAGTCCCTAAACCTGCCAGAAAAATTCTTCCCTGTTGCTCAATCAGCACGCCGTACAGCCCTGTGGTGATGAATACCTGTTGCGCCGTGAAGCGGTAGCGCCGAAGCATCAGCCACCATGTCAGCCACCAGGCCGCGTATATGCCGATACTGGTAATCAGGTCCGGGATAAGTTGCGGGTGTAACAGCGCGGGGTCCGGAGCGTTCTTGATGTAGTTGTCAAGCCATGCGCCGATCTCCAGAACGGATGCGCATATCGCTGTCGAGAGTAGCAGCCGCACGGCCGGCGTGCCGACCTGCGGCAGACGCCAGCCGCGCAGGAACGCTAACACGAACAGAGGATACGGCAGCAACACAGGCGAACTGAAACTGCCCAGCAACACCAGCAGGCCGCTGAAGGCAAAAAGAATTTTCCGCACTCGTGACATGGTCCCATCACCAAACCGCGAGAAGGAAACTACCTTCGTGGCGGCATCAATGCCGCCCGACAATGTTTGGTTGTGCGTTCTTCCCGAACCAGTCCAGCAGCAGTTTCTTGCAGTCGGTCGGCTCTCCGGCCGGCTTGTGGTCCTTCGGGTCGGCGCCGTGCTCCACGCTCCAACCATCCCACTCGCGATAGGCGTGATAGGTCCAATCCCAGCCGTACTCCTCGAACAGGTCGATGCAGTCGCGCAGGTATTCGGCCGCGCCCGGCGCCCAGCGGATCGCGCTGAACTCCCCGGCGTAAATGTGCACATTGTATGCGAGTTGAAATTCGCGGACCGGCTGAAGTTCCTTGCGAAGTTGCTGCTTGTCCCACACCTTGCCGCCGATCTTGCCGGGATACGCCGTGGGGGTCCACGCGCCGTAAACCCCTTGATGGGTGAACTCGCCTGGCACGTACATGTGGACCTGGTAGATGACTTTCGGGACATCGACGGGTTCGAGTTCCCTGTACCCGGCGGCGGAATCCCACTGGGCGGCCTCGATGAAGATGGGCACGTCCGGGTCGATCGCCCGGACGGCCTTTGCCGCCCGCACCTGCGCGCCCAGATAGTCGGCCACGCCCGACGGCGCCGGCGCGCTCTCGACCGGCTCGTTGATCAGATCATACCCCCAGATCGCCCCATTGCCCTTGTACCGGCGGGCCATCTTCTCCCACGCGGCCACCCAGTGGTCCTGGTACTGCGGCTCGTTGAAGATGGCCAGGTCGTTGTTTGCGTAACGCCCTCCCGGCGGCGAATGCATGTCAACGACCACCTTCAGTCCGTACCGGCGGCAGGCCTCCAGCGCCCTGTCCAACTCGTCAAGCCGGCCGCCCAGCCAGCGGTCGTACTCGGCAAGGTCGCGGTCGGTCCCGGGGCGACCCCAGTTGCGCGTGATCTGCCAGCGGATGACATTCGCCTTCCACTCCGTGCCGAGCACTCGCAAGTCATCGTCGCGAAACACGTTCGGCGACATCACGCCCCGCAACCGCGGCAGGTCGTGGCCCCGAAAGGCCGGCGGCGGGTTCGACGGCGGCGCGGGACGCACCAGCGGCCTCCGCAGAACCGTGATCTTGACGGCATCGAACCACACCGTGCCGCTGCTCCCCTGTAGGCCGAGGTCGATCTCGCCGTCCGTGGCATCGGGCGCCACGAGGGCGCTGAACCGCAGCCCGCGCCAGTCAAACGTGCCGAACACGTCATTCTCGTTCTGCCAGAAGGGTCCCGCCGCGCGAGACAGGTAGTGCAACATGAACTTGACGCCAAGATATGATGCCGCAGGCTTGCTGACATCGGCCGCCCTGGCCATGCACTCCAAGAGGAGCCGGCAGCCCCTGTATGGCGTCAGGTCCAGCGGCATTCGAATCGTATGCGGGGCTTCGGCCTGATCGCGCGGCGCCGTGATGCACAGCGAAGTTGTTCCCTTGTAGCCCTCGACCCACTTTGCGAAATCAGCCTGCGGCCATGCTTGCTGCTCGGCCGGCGTGTCGAAGTTGGTCTCAAAGACCACGTCGCCCGGCTGCGCCGCGGCACTACCTTCGGCGTGAAGACTCAAAGCCAAGACCAGGATGATTGCGTATGTCAGCGTTTGGCAATCTGCGGACACGATATTTATTTCCTCCCCTTGTCCGGCCGTCTGGAGCGCCGAACCACGTGAAGGCTGATACAAATCATGATTGGTATCGGGCGGCGGTTCTTTTTGTCCGTTCAGCCTGAAAGGCTGAAACGTAACAGCCCACGGGCAACGCCCTGGGTGACGAGACCGGCCTTCCTCCTCCTTTTTTCCTTCCCTTTTTTATCCGTTCAGCCCTGAAAGGGCGCAACGGTCTTCGTGCCGAAAACGAGGTTGACGAGAATCTTCGCGCGCGACCAATCTATTGCCATCCCCCGTAGCGCCCTTTCAGGGCTCTAAAGAAAAACCAAAATGAATCACGATGGTCCACGCTCACCCAGAGCGTTGCTCTGGGCTGTTACGTGCCGGCCTTTCAGGCCAAACCACGCCCCACCGCCGGCGCGGCGAACGACGTCAACCATGATTGAAATCACGGTACGTTTGCGGGGGGCGGGGGTCAACGGAAATCGGGAAAGGCAAGCGCGGAGCGCGGAGTGCGGAGTGAACGGACTGAAGGAATTGTGGATTGCGGATTGCGGCATTGGACATTCGTCATTCGTGCCTTTTCAATGGTCATTGGTGCTTGGTCATTGGTCATTCGGCGTGCCGATTGCGGACTGAACTGACGGTGGAACGTCCTTCGATGCAAAGCCGCGGCGTGTCCCGGCCTACGTGTTTGCGGCATCCCGCTTGCGGCCTGCACCCTGCGGCGGATCACCCGCGGCCAGAGCGCCCTGCGAACTCTGCGCGAGATCATGGACGAGGCGTACCGCCTCTTTGACCGCCGATGCCGGACCGACACCGCCCTGGCCAAACTGGCTCGATTGCGGCGGCGCGTGGCCCGCTTCAAGGGTCTGCGCCAGACGCTCAAGAAACTCTTCTCGCCCAACCTGGAGAAAGCCCTGACGTTCCTGGACGATTCGCTGCTGCCGGCCACCTCCAACGCGGTGGAGCGCGGCAACCGGCCTCACCGCAAGATGCAGTAGACGATCTACCGCGTCCGGACCGCCCCGCACCTGAGCCAGCGAATCGCGGTGGACATGCTTCGCGATGCCCAGGCCCAAGGCCGCTTCCAGACGACCCAAACGCTTCACCTTGCGAGGGCCGGATAGCATGTTCCGGGTAGCGGTGCCACAGTCTCGATTCATGCGCGGCAAGGGGGCAATTTTGCCTCTGACAGCGTTTTTCCGGTTACCGCTCCCCTCCTCCCTCCCACCAGCAGGGTAAGGAAGTGAAACCCGCATGCTGGTCACCAAACGCAAAGGAGATGGACGATGAGAAGGTACTGGATTCTGGCCGGCGCCGCCGTGCTGGCGGCAGGATTGGCCGCAGGCCTCACGCTTGCGGCTATGGCCCCCGGCGGCGGACCCGGCGGCATGCACAAGATGCCGGGCGGACCTCCGGGCGGCGGACCCGGCATGCAACAGGGAGAAGGGCAAGGCGGCCCCGGCGCGAACCATCCCATGCCTCCCGGCCCCCCGCCGGTCATAGGCCGGCTTGAGGCCGAGATGGGCAAACCCCTGACGGATGATCAAAAGGGGCAAGTCAAGGCTGCGGGCGAAGCCATGCACCAGGCCATCAAGACCGCGCACGAGGCGTTCATGCAGAAACTCGCCGAGATCTCGGGACTGCCGATCGAGAAGATCCGGTCGATGCTGCCGCCGCCTCCGCCGCCCCCCGGTGGCCCCGGCGGCGGGCAAGGACCCGGGCCCAAGGGCCCTCCTCCTCCGCCTCCGACCACGCCGGGCCCGAAGTAATCTGCGGCACTGAGGGCAAGCGCGGCGGGTCGGGAGACCCGCCGCGCAAAATTCTGTGCGCCGCACAAAGTTGAACGCGTGGCTCAGCGCTGAATGCGTGGTACAGGACCGGAGATTCAATCGCCGTGGCCGTCGGCGGACAAGCGGTGTACAATGCGTGCATCGTGGACGATACGGATCGCCGTGACATCGCCGCCGTGCTCGGCGGCGACGAGGAATCGTTCGCCCGGCTCATCCGGCGGCACCAGCCGGCCATGGCGGGCCTCATGTGGCGGTTCACGCGCGATGCGGCCCGCTGCGAGGAACTCGTGCAGGACGTCTTCGTTGAGGCATGGTTCGGCCTCGACGGGTACCGCGGCGAGGCCCCGTTTGAGCAGTGGCTGCGGCGGATCGCCACACGGGTCGGGTACCGCTTCTGGAAGGACCGCTCGCGCCGCGCAGCCCAGGCGCCGCTTGGGAAAATCGACCCTGCGGCCCCGGCAACGGACCTCGACCCTGCGGCGGCCGGCGCCGCGGTGCACACGCTACTATCGCGGCTTCCGCCGGCCGAGCGGCTGGTCATCACACTCATGTATTTTGATGGGTGCGGCACACGGGAGATCGCCGAGCGGACGGGCTGGAACCGCGCGATGGTCAAGATGCGGGCGTACCGCGCACGGCGGCGCCTGAAGGCGATCGCCCAGCGCGAGCATCTTCTGGAGAAACTCGGATGGACGAGTTAGAGGCCATTGAGAAACTGGCGCGGCGGGCACGCGAGGAACGTCCGCCCGAGACGCACGTCGAGGCGGCGGTCCTGAAGGGCATCCGCGCCGGGCGGCAGGTGCGGATACTCCCATTGTCGCTCGTGGCGGCGGCCGCAGCCGTGGCCGCAGGGGTGGTCCTCACCTTGGCCGTGGACGCCTGGACCTCGACGGCCGCCGATCCGCAGTCAGCGCTCTTCCCCTCGCTGGAGGTGGCATCGTATGACAGATCAGGCGAGTAAGCCCGATGTGCAGCCCGGCGCCGGTCACCTGCCGCCGCGCGGCCGCCGGACGTGGCCGATGATCGTCCTGGGGCTGGTGATCGTGGTCTCGGGGGCCGTCATCGGTGCAGGAACCACGGTGCTGCTCCTGAGGGACCGCCTGGCCCGTCCGCCGTCGCCCGGCGAGCGCACGGCCGACCGCATCGTGGAGGACCTGCGCGGCCGGTACGACCTGACGGAGGAACAGGCCCGCAAGGTGCGTGAGATCATGGCGTCCAGCATGGACGCCCTCGATGCCATCCACCGGGATGCGCAGTCGCGGGCGGAAGCCGCGCGTGAGAAACTCCGCACCGAGATGAAGAAAGTCCTTACGCGCGAGCAGTTCCAGCGGTGGGAATCGCAGTTTGAGTCGCTTCGGCCGCCGGGCTTCGGTCCGCCGCAGGGGCCGCCGGGTCGCCCCCCCGGTGGAAAATTGCCGCCCCCAGGCGGGCCGGGACCGGCGGGGCCGGGGCAAGGGCAGCGTCTCACGCCGCCTGGCGACCGTCCGTTTCCTCCGGGCCAGGGGCCGATGCCCGGCCGTCCGCCGCTTCCCCCGCCACAGTCCGGCGGCGAGCCGGCGCCTCCGCCCAGGCCGGCGCAGTAGGCGGCCCGCGAATGGAGCGCGGCGGGTCTCCGCACCCGCCGCGCAAGAGCGCGCTCCTCTTCGAGTCGCGGCTAAGAAACTGTTTCAAAACTGTGGCACGCCC
>CAYGWP010000060.1:0-7623 GCA_964353455.1 uncultured Anaerolineales bacterium | reverse complement strand
CCTTCTGCGCGTACTGGGTGCAGATCTTGACGACCTCCTTGGAGTCGTTGATGTCGGCCTGGTGGCTCTTGAGGTCCATGTGTTCCTTGATATAAACGACCGCCCTGAACGACCCCGTGACGACCGCCTGCATCGAAGCGCCGGTGAACCAGTAGATCGTGGCGCCGCCCATGAGGAGTCCGAAGGCGATCTGCGGCTGCACCAGGCTCAGGTGCACCACCACGTTCCCATAGACCTTGTCGAGCATCAGGATGATGCCGAAGACCATCGTCGTCGCCCCGACGACGGCCGTGCCGATGAGGACCGGCTTGGCGGTGGCCTTGAACGTGTTGCCGGCGCCGTCGTTGGATTCCAGGAAGTGCTTGGCGTTCTCGAAGTCGGGGACGAAGCCGAAGTCTTTCGTGATCTCGGCCGCAACGTTCGGGTGGCTCTCGATCCGCGAGAGTTCATACACCGACTGCGCGTTGTCGGTCACCGGGCCGAACGAATCCACGGCGATCGTCACCGGCCCCATCCCGAGGAACCCGAACGCCACGAGGCCGAATGCGAAGATCGAGGCGGCGAACGGGTATTCCTTCGGCATCAGGCCCGTCACCGCGGCGTCGCCCGACACCAGGTACGCCACGAACATGAGGCCGAGGATGAGGAGGCCCTCCCAGAACGCCGAGAAGTTGCCGGCCACGAAGCCGGAGAGGATCCCCAGCGATGCGCCGCCCTGGTTGGCGCTCGTCACCACTTCCTTGACGTGCTTTGAGTGGGTGCTCGTGAAGATCTTGGTGAACTCCGGGATGAGCGCCCCGGCGGCCGTGCCGCACGAGATGATGATCGACAGGATCCACCAGAGGTCGCCGTACTTTTCGCCCAGCAGAAGGCGGCTGGCGGCGAACGTGACGGCGATGGAGATGATCGACGTGAGCCACACGAGGTGCGTAAGGGGCTTTTCGGGGTCGAACATCTTTGCTTTTCCATACTTGGCGATGGTGTACTTCTCATTGATGTAGTATGATACAAGCGATGTGAGGATCATGAGGATCCTCATGACGAATATCCAGATGATGAGTTCGCCGCACTTCATCGGCTCTCGCGCCAGCGCCAGGGCCAGGAACGCGATCAGGGCCACGCCCGTCACGCCGTAGGTCTCGAATCCGTCGGCCGTGGGGCCGACCGAGTCGCCGGCGTTGTCGCCCGTGCAGTCGGCGATGACGCCGGGGTTCTTCGGATCGTCCTCCGGCAACTTGAAGATGATCTTCATCAGGTCCGACCCGATGTCGGCGATCTTCGTGAAGATGCCGCCGCAAATCCTCAGGGCCGACGCCCCGAGAGATTCGCCGATCGCAAAACCGATGAAGCACGCCCCCACCAGGTCCAGCGGCAAAAACACGAGAATGCAGATCATGAAGAAGAGTTCAACGCTCACCAAGAGCAGGCCCACGCTCATCCCCGACTTCATCGGGATCGTCAGGGCGTTGATGGGCGTGCCCTTCAGGGCCGCGAATGCCGCGCGGCTGTTCGCCCGCGTGTTGATACGGATGCCGAACCACGCCACGCTGTACGAACCCAGGATGCCCAGGACGCTTGCCGCAAGGATCAGCGCCACCGCCCCGCCGCTCTTATGCTCCAGCACCCCGAAGTAATAGACAACGCACACCGCAATCAGCACCCACAATATGATGAGGAACTTGCCCTGCTGAAGGAGGTAAGTCTTGCACGTCTCCCAGATCGTGTCGGAGACCGCGCTCATCGACTTGTGGACCGGCAGGCCCTTGATCTGCTTGTACTGAAACAGGCCGAACAGAAGGCCGATGAAGCAGACCGCGATGCCCGCGTACATCAGATGTACGCCCTGGACCTGGCCGCCGAAGAGGGCGAACTGGACGGCCCGCAGGTCGGGCAGGTTGATGTCGGCCTCGCCGGCCCGGGCCGTCGCCGCGGCCGCCCCCACGATGGCCGCCGCCAGAACGGCAATGGCCGCAAGTCCCATACGCTTCGTCTTTATGGTGCTCATGTCGCCGTTCCTGACAGAATCCCCGTGTTCACAGGCCCGATTGTGCCCGCGAGAGCGATAATCGCCCTGCGCGCAAGGCGGCGAATCGTATTGCGCGCCGCCGATGGAGTCAAGGTTTTTCCCCGCCCGCTACTCCAGCGGCGGGGCGTCGCCCTTGCGGTCGCGGAAGTTCGGGACGCGGTGGAACGTGAGGTAATTGGCATCGTGGAAGTTGTGCGAGCCGTCCCATGCCGTGCGGCTGACGGCGACGATGTCGGGGCCGAAGACATCGTGCGATGCGGCGTACCCGCCGTGGCGAGAGACCCGCCGCGCAATCTCACCACAGTCGCGCGGCGGTTCTCCCGAACCGCCGCGCAATGTCACGGCGCGGGAATGACCCGCCACTCGAGGATTCCGCCGGAGACCTTTGGCTGGAGTTCCACCTCGATCCGCAGAGACTCGGCCGTCACGGGCGTGAAGGGCACGCGGTTGAATCGGTCCTTCGCCACGCCGAACTCGGATGACCCGGCGACCGGCTCCCACTTGCCGCCGGTCTTCGCGAGCAGCCGCCAAGACTGCGGCACGCGGCACTGGCCGGCGCCGGTGTCGTCGAACCAATAGACCTCAACGCCGCCGACCTTCGCGGGCGCGGCAAAGTCGTACTGCACCCACTCCTTCGTGCCGCGATGGTCCCACCAGGTCATCCGCGGGATGCCGTGATCGGCGGAGTTGGCCGGGTCCATCTGGTCGTTCATGGCGGGGAGCGCGTCGGCACCGTGGCAGTGCGATGCGCTCGCCTTGCTCGTGGATGCGATGGTCGGCTTCGGGACCGGCCGCGCGACGTCCGCCTTTTCGGCGATCCAGACGGCCATAGGCCCCGCCTCGCGATGGTCCCACGCATAGTATGGGATGGCGGTGACGTCGGCAGTCTGCGGCGGTCCGTCGGCGGCACGGACCGATGCCCGGCCGCGGATGACCGTCACGCCGCCCAGGAGGTCCGGCCGGTGCTCGGCCGAGAGCGCCGCATCCGGCGGCAGGTACATGCTGCCGATGTTCTTCCCATTGTCGGCCGCCTCGAAGCAATAGACCACCGGGCCGCGCTGGAGCGCCACCCGCCCCGCATCCGCCTGGACCGACGGATGGGCGTACACGCGGCGGACCGGCATCGGCAACTCGAACTCGACCGTATCGCCCTTCGCCCACTGGCGGGTGATCCGCTGGTATCCGCCGCCGCCGACGCAGTCGGTCTTCCCGCCGCCGTGGACCTGAATGTTCATGCGGCCGGCATCCTTGATGGCGGAGGAGCGGTAAAGGCTGTCGCTGTTGGACTGCGGCTCCACCCAGCCGGGCGTCCGGATCGCAAGGGTGAACCGCATCGGCTGCGCCGGATCGACGGCGATCTTCACCTTTCCGTCCCACGGGTACCGCGTCTCCTGCATTAGCGTGACCTCGCCGGCCTTCGTTTTCACCTTGGCGGTCCCGGCGACATATAAATTCACGTAGATGCCGTCGGCGTCCTGGGCATAGACGTACCCCGGCGCCTGGGCGATGAACCGCGCGACGTTCGGCGGGCAGCACGCGCAGCCGAACCATCCCTGCCTGTGATGGCTGCCGTGCGAGCCGAGCGGGTTCACGTAGAAGAACTTCTCGCCGTCGAGCGATACGCCCGCGAGCGCCCCGTTGTAGAGCACCTGCTCCAGGACGTCGGCGTACTTGCCGTCGGCCGCGAGCAGGTTCATCCGATGGTTCCAGAATGCGTTGCCGATTGCCGCGCACGTTTCGCAATATGCAGATTCGTTGGGAAGTTCATACTCCGCGCCGAATGCCTCGCCGCCGTGCCGCGCGCCCACCCCGCCCGTCAGGTAGATCTTCCGCGTCATCATGTTCCGCCAGATGGCATCGAGCGCCCGCAGGTATCCGGCATCGCCCGTCAGCGCCGCCACGTCGGCCATGCCGCAGTAAAGGTACATCGCCCGCACCGAGTGGCCGATCGGCTCGGTCTGCTCGCGGACGGGCTTGTGGTCCTGGGAATAATCGCCGTAAAGTTTGTGCCCGGCCGCGTTGCCGCGCTCGTCGATGAGGAACTGGGCCAGTTTCAGGTACCGCTCCTGGCCGGTGACATCGTAGAGTTTCACGAGCGCAAGTTCGATCTCCTCGTGTCCCGGCACATCCCGTAGGCGGCCGGGGCCGAAGACGGAGTCGATGTGGTCGGCCAGTTTGATCGCCACGTCGAGCGCCGTGCGCTTGCCGGTCGCCCGGAAGTGGGCCACGGCCGCCTCGATGAAGTGCCCGCCGCAGTACGTCTCGTGCATCGTCCGCTCGTTCGTCCAACGCTTATTCATCTCCTTGTTGACTGTGTAGAAGGTGTAGAGGTACCCGTCCTTCTGCTGGGCGGCGGCCATGGTAGCGATGAGCCGGTCAACGTACTTCTCAAGTTCCGGGTCGGGCCGGCAGGCGAGGGCGTATGCGGCCGCCTCAAGGACCTTGTACACGTCGGAATCATTGAAATAGATGCCCTCGAACTTCCCCTCCATCTGCCCGGCGGCCTTGGCGAAGTTGCTGATGCGGCCGGTCTGCTCGCACTGGCGGAAACAGTACGGGATGGTCTTCGTGCGGTTGGTCTCCAGCCGCGGCGCCCAGAACGCATCGGTGATCCGCACATCCGTGAACGGCACCGGCGTGAGCCTCCGGAGCGGCGTCTCAGCCGCCCACGCCGCCTGGGCCCACGCAATGACCGCCGCCACTCCAGCCACAGCCGCAATCGCCGGCATCATCCGCATGACCGTCTCCTTCCCCGAATCTCGGCCGCCTCACGCGGCGCACTATCGTACGGATTGGCGGCCGCGTGTCCAGGGCATCATCCGGAAATGCCGGTAACGCGCCACTCTGGAGGGTGGCACGGCCACGCTGTTGCGTGGCCGTGGCCATCGCGGCGGGAGTATCCACGGCCACGCAGAGGCAAAGCGTGGCTGTGCCACCCGCCGAAAGTGACGCACTGCAATTCCCGCGGGAAAAGGCTTGAATCCGGCCGTTTCGGCGATATAGTACTTCCCTTGCGTGTTCCGGGCTTTTCGCAGGGAGGATAACAGTGCCGGCTAAATGTGAAGTCTGCGGCAGGACATCCGCCTTCGGCAACAGCATCAAACGCCGCGGCAAGGCGAAGTACCTGGGCGGCGTCGGACGAAAGATCACGGGCATCACCCGTCGCCGGTTCGGCGCGAACCTTCAGCATCTGCGCGTTGAACTGCCTAACGGAACGCGCATGCGGATGCGCGTCTGCGCACAGTGTCTTCGGTCCGGCCGCGTCACGAAGCGCACCAAGCGCATCATCCCGCAACCCGCTCAGTAAGGTGCGGCAAGTCGTCGAGGGACTTGCGCGGCGGGCCGCATAACTGAGTGATGTGCGCGGCGGGTCTCCCGACCCGCCGCGCGTTTCAGCCCTTTGCGAGGAACTTCATGGCACTCTCCAGGGACGAAGTGCTGAAGGTCGGCACCTTGAGCCGCATCCGCCTCGGCGAGCAGGAAGTGGACCGCCTCGCCTCGCAACTCTCCTCCATCCTCGGCTATGTTGACAAGTTGCGCGAACTGGACACCGCCGGCGTCGAGCCGCTGGCCCACGCGCTGCCGATCCACAACGTTCTTCGCAGCGACGAGCCGCGCGCGGGCCTCACGCCCGAGCAGGCCCTCGCCGGCGCTCCGGAATCCGCCGACGGCTTCTTCCGCGTTCCCCGCGTCCTCGAAGAAGAGGCCGGCGCGTAGTATGCCGTTAACCCTCTCCCCTTGCGGGAGAGGGTGGCCGCAGGCCGGGTGAGGGGTTTGCCGTTGCTCCACCCCTCACCCCTGCCCCTCTCCCACAAGGGGAGAGGGGTGAACAACGCCACACTGAGCGCGGTCTTTCGCACGCTCGAAAAGTCAACATGGCGATCACCGACCTGACAGCCAGCCGCATGCGCGAGGCCCTCGGGCGGCGGGAGTTCTCCGCCGTTGAGGCCGCCGAGGCTTCCATCGACGCCATCGCGCGCCTCGACCCGAAGGTCAAGGCGTTCCTCTCCGTCTGCCCTGAAGCGGCCCGCCGCCGCGCCGCCGAGATCGACAAACGCCTCGCCGCAGGCGAGACCGTCGGACTCCTCGCGGGCGTTCCCGTCGCCGTCAAGGACAACATGTGCACCTCCGACGGCCAGCCCACCACATGCGCGTCGAAAATCCTTCGGGGCTGGAAGGCCCCGTACGACGCCCACGTGGTCCAGCGCCTGACGGCCGAGGGGGCGGTCATCGTCGGAAAGACAAATCTCGATGAGTTCGCCATGGGGTCCTCCACCGAGAACTCGGCCTACGGAACCACGCGGAACCCGTGGAGCCTCGACCGCGTGCCCGGCGGCTCGTCGGGCGGCAGCGCCGCAGCCGTCGCGGCGCGAATGGTCCCCATCGCGCTCGGGTCCGACACGGGCGGCTCGATCCGCCAGCCTGCGGCCCTGTGCGGCGTCGTCGGCATGAAGCCCACCTACGGCCGCGTCAGCCGGTACGGACTCGTGGCCTTCGCATCCAGCCTCGACCAGATAGGCCCGTTCGGCCGCACGGTCAAGGACGCAGCGCTCCTGCTCCAGGCAACCGCGGGGCATGATGCGCGGGATTCAACAAGCGTTTCGCAGCCGGTGCCGGATTATCTGGGGACGCTCGAGCAGCCCGTCAAGCCCCTGCGGATCGGCCTGCCGCGCGAGTTCTTCGGAAAGGGCCTCGACGCCGAGATCGAGAGAATCGTCCGCGAGGCCCTCCGCGTCTATGAACGCCTGGGCGCGAAACTCGTGGAGATCGACCTGCCGCACTCAACCGAGTACGCCATCGCCACGTATTACATCGTGGCTACGAGCGAGGCGTCCTCGAACCTGGCGCGCTACGACGGCGTCCACTACGGATACCGCTCGTCCGACCACTCGGATATGATTGATATGTACATGCGCAGCCGCGCCGGGGGCTTCGGCGACGAGGTCAAGCGCCGGATCATGCTCGGCACGTACGCCCTGAGTTCCGGCTACTACGATGCCTACTACAAGAAGGCCCTGCGCGTCCGGCGGCTCATCCGCCGGGACTTCGAGCAGGCGTTCCAGCAGGTCGATTGCATCATGGGACCCACCAGCCCCACGCCCGCCTTCCGCATCGGCGAGCGCACCGCCGACCCGCTCTCGATGTACCTCTCGGACGTGTACACCGTTTCGTGCAACCTTGCGGCCATCGCGGGCATCAGCGTGCCGTGCGGCTTCACGGGGGCGGGGCTGCCGGTGGGCCTCCAGATCATCACCGACGTCTTCACGGAGGAAAAACTCCTTCGCATCGCACGTATGTACGAACGTGAGTGCGACTGGGCCGACCGCCCGCCGCCGGTCTGCGAGGGCCGAGCATGACCGCTCCCGAACTCATCCCGACCATCGGCCTTGAGGTGCACATGCACCTGGCGACCCGCACCAAACTTTTCTGCGGGTGCAAGGTGGAGTACGACGTGCGGCCGAACTCCAACGTCTGCCCGGTCTGCCTCGGAATGCCGGGCGTCCTGCCGGTCATGAACGGGCTGGCCGTGGAACTCGCGGTCCGAATGGCCCTGGCCCTGGGGTGCGAGATCCCCGACTTCGCCAAGTGGGACCGCA
>CAYGWP010000059.1:0-23589 GCA_964353455.1 uncultured Anaerolineales bacterium | reverse complement strand
CCGCCGCCGAGGAGACGCCCCAGGCGTGGCTTCGACAACTGGCCGACCCCGGACTGCTCCTTGTTCCCGTCGGGGGGGCCGACGGCCAAATCCTGACGCGCGTCAGGCGGGAAGGCGGCCGATTCACCTGGCACGAGTTCTGCCCGTGCCGCTTCGTGCCGCTGGTGGGTGATAGCGGAAACGAAACGCAAGCGAGGTGCGATGATGAGTAAGACGCCGATCCTCAGTGTCACCCGCCGCGGACTCCTGCGAGCGGCGGCCGGCGGCGCTGCGGCCCTGGCGCTCGGCCCCATCGCCGGCAGGGACGCCAAGGCGGCGACGGCCCGCAAGCCGAACGTCGTCTTCGCATTCAGCGATGAGCATCGCCGGCAGTCGATGTCGTTCACCGAGATGCCGAAGGTCGTCACGCCGAACATGCAGGCGATGGCCGCACAGGGCTTCTCCTTCAACCAGTGCGTCAGCAACTACCCCGTGTGCTCGCCGTACCGCGCCATCGTGATGACCGGCCGCTGGCCGTACCAGACGGGCATGACCGACAACGGCCTCCTCCTGAATGCCGGCGAGGCGACCATCGGCAAGGCTTTCAAGGCCGCCGGATACGCCACCGGCTACGTCGGCAAGTGGCACCTGGGCGGAACGCGGGCGGAACCGTACGGATTCGACTTCTCCATGATATGGACAAATGATAATGATCACTGGCGATCCGTCTATCATCCAAAGGACGGGCCGCCGGCCAGGTACGACGGCTATAACGCCGTCGGCATGACGGACCAGGCGCTCTCCTTCATAGATGCACACAAGGCCGGGCCGTTCTTCCTGATGCTCTCGTGGAACCCGCCGCACGCCAACTTCACCGATCCGCCCGATGAGCAGAAGGCCCTCTATCCGCCCGAGTCGCTCCCGCGCCGCCCGAACGCGGTCGAGAAGGCCGCCGGTCCCGGCGGCAAGGGCGGCGCGCTCGGATCGGACTCCGCGGCATACCAGGGGTACCACGCGCACATCACCGCCATCGACCGCGAACTGGGGCGGCTGATGAAGAAACTCGACGACCTCGGCCTGGCGCGCGACACCATCCTGGTTTACTCGTCAGACCACGGGTCGATGCAGGGCTCGCACGGCCTCGGCGGCAAGCGGGAACCGTACGAAGAGTCGGTCCGGATACCGCTGCTCGTGCGCCGGCCGGGGGGCGTGCCGGAGGGGCGGACGTCGGACGCCCTCATTAGTTCCATCGACTTCATGCCGACGCTGTGCGGCCTGGCGGGGCTGGAGCGGCCGGCGACGTGCGTCGGCCTGGACTTCTCGCCGACCCTGCGCGGGGACAAGGGGCCGACGCCCCAGTCGCAGTTCATCATGCACATCGCCAAGGATAATGCGTCGGGCGGCCAGAAACACCCGGCGCCGCTCTTCCGCGGCGTGCGGACGGCGCGGCACACCTACGCCGTCCAGGCCGACCGGCCGTGGCTCCTCTTCGACAATCAGGCCGACCCGTATCAGATGAAGAACCTCATTGATGCGCCCGAGACGGCGGACGTTCGGCGAGACCTCCGCGCCGTGCTGGCCGAGTGGCTGAAGAAGGCCCAGGACCCGTTCGTCCTGCCGGCGTAGCGGTGTCGGCGGCATACAGAGAAATCGCGGCGGGTCGGGAGACCCGCCCGCGTTTAGCGTGGTGCAGTTCACCCCTCTCCCCTTGTGGGAGAGGGGCAGGGGTGAGGGGTGGAGCAACGGCAAACCCCTCACTCGGCCTTCCGACTTCGCAAGCGCTTCGCCGGACAAGTCGGCCACCCTCTCCCGCAAGGGGAGAGGGTTAACGGCATGGTGCGTTAAACACGTACGGAGACCCGCCGCGTCAGGATGCTTACAGTCTCGACCGCGGCACCTTGACCGGCTTGCCGCCTTGCGCCGCGCTCTTCCACGCCGCTTCCGTCAGTTCGATCACCCGCAGGCCGCACTCGGCCGGGGCCACCGGTTCCTGCCTTCCCTGGATGGCGAGGATAAAGTCCTGCGAGACGGACCCGCCGCCGAGGGCATCGGCGTTGACGGTCATCTGCGGCTCGCACCAGCCGAGTTGCTGAGTAAGCCCGGCGTTCTGGCGGATGTGGAACGCGCCGATCGTGCCGATGATGCTGATGTCCTCCCACCAGGTCGGCGCATCGCCGATGACCGCGATGGCGCCGACTGCGCCGCTCGTGAACCGGATGCTGACGGCCGAATTGATATCAACGGGCGTGCCGCAGTTATCTATCTGAGCGGATACGGTGTCGGCCTGTAGGCCCGTCATCCACAGGATGACGTCAACCAGGTGGCTGCCGGAATCGTTGAGTTGTCCGCCGCCCGAAAGTTCCGGCAGTTGCCGCCATTTCCGCGCCGTGGCCTTCTTCCACTCTTGGGCCTGGAAACAGGAAACGGCCTGCACTTTGCCGATCCTGCCGGCGGCGATCTCGCGCCGGACGTACCGGTACATGCCGCCGCTGTGCCGGTGATAGCCGATCGTCAGGACGAGGCCGGTCTTCCGGACCTTCTTGAGAACGGCTATGCCGTGGTCGATGCGACACACCATCGGCTTCTCCACGAGGACGTGCAGGCCCTTGTCGAGCGCCGCCATGACCTGCTCGTAATGGGCCGTATGCGGGCTGGCGATGATAACGGCGTCGAGTTTTTCCGACTTCAGCATCGCCTTGTAGTCGGCGTACTCTGCGGCGGCCGCCAGGTGGGCGTGGCGGGCCTTGTGCTTCGCCATGTTGCCGGCCTCCGGGTCGCACATGGCGACGACCTTGGCCTCCGGTATCTTGCCGAGGTCCTCGGAGTGCCGGTTCATGAATCCACCCATGCCGATCATTCCAATTTGAATCTCATCCGCCATGGCAGAGTTCCTTTCTGTTCTTCGGACTTGCTCTTAAGCACCGGAAGAATTCTACCGGCCCCGCCGGCGCGTGCAAGCAAACAAATATGCGGCGTGTTGTCGCGGGGGCGCAGTTTGATACAATAGGCGCGTCGGCAATCGCATCGGCGGAGGCATCATGAAACCGGGCAAGGTTTATCTGGTCGGCGCTGGGCCCGGCGACCCGGGCCTCCTGACGCTTCGCGGCCGCGAGGTCCTCGCACTGGCCGACGTGGTCGTCTATGATGCGCTCATCTCGCCGCGGCTCCTGGATTACGCCCCGCCGCAAGCGGAGCGGATTTTCGTCGGCAAGCGGGCCTCGGCCCATACGCTCGCGCAGGAGGAGATCAACCGCCTGCTCGTGGAGCGGGCGACGGGCGGCGCAACCGTCGTCCGCCTAAAGGGCGGCGACCCGTTCGTCTTCGGCCGAGGCGGCGAGGAGGCCCTCGCCCTTGTCGATGCCGGCATCGAGTTCGAGGTCGTCCCGGGCGTAACCGCGGCAGTCGCCGCCGCCGCCTACGCCGGCATCCCCATCACGCACCGCGAGGTGGCCAGCGCGGTCGCCTTCATCACCGGCCATGAGGCCGACGACAAGACCGGCTCGGCCCTCGATTGGGAGAACCTCGCCCGCTGGAAGGGCACGCTCGCTTTCTACATGGGCGTGTCGAACCTGCCGGCCATCTCCGAGAACCTGATCGCCCGCGGCGCGAGCCCCGACCGCCCCGCAGCCGTCATCCACTGGGGCACCACGCCGCGCCACAAAGTAGTCGCCGGGACGTTGCGGACGCTGCCCGGCCTCGCGGCGGCGGCGGGACTGAAACCTCCTGCGATAATCGTGGTGGGCGAGGTCGTAGCCCTGCGCGACCGGCTCCAGTGGTTCGAGCGGCGTCCGCTCCTAGGCAGGCGGATCATCGTGACGCGGTCGCGGGCGCAGGCCTCGGAACTTGCATCGCGACTTGAGGCGCTCGGCGCGGAGACCATCGAGGCGCCGGCGATCCGCATCGAGCGGCCGGATGACGATGCCCCGCTCCGCGAGGCCGCGCGGAACCCGGCCGCGTTCGATTGGATTGTATTCACGAGCGTTAACGGCGTGGATGCGTTCTTCGCCGCCCTCGCCGCCGAGGGGCAGGACGCCCGCGCGCTGGCCGGACGCAAGGTCGCCGCCGTCGGCCCGGCCACCGCCGAGCGCCTCGCCCGATCCGGAATCCGCGCGGACCTTCAGCCCGACACCTTCACCGGGGCGGCCGTGGCTGCGGCGATGGCCGCCCGGCAGGACCTCGCGGGCGTCCGCATCCTCCTGCCCAGGACCGACATCGCGCCGCGCGAACTCGCCGATGCCCTTGCTGCGCGCGGGGCGGTCATCACAGAGGTGGTCGCGTACCGGACCGTTCCGGACGTGTCCGGAGCGCGGGCCGCCGCCGAGGCGATTGACCGCGGCGAGGCCGACTGGATCACCTTCACGAGTTCCTCAACCGTGACGAACTTCCTGGATGCGGTCGGCGCGGACCGCGTGCGCGCTTCGCATGCCCGCATGGCGAGCATCGGGCCGACCACCTCGGCAACGCTGCGCGAGGCCGGCCTGGCGCCGACCGTGGAGGCCGAACCGCACACCATCCCGGGCCTGGTTGAGGGAATCGTGAAACACGATGGACGATCTCGATAAGCGTCTGCTGACCGCCATACAGTCGGATGTTCCCGCCGACGAGCGGCCGTTCGACGTGCTGGCGACACGGCTGGGCGTCGGCCTTGATGAAGTTCTCGCCCGCATCGGACACATGCAGGCGGAAGGGCTCATCCGCCGCATCGGCCCGATCTTCGATTCCCGCCGCCTGGGCTACGTCTCGACGCTCGTGGCCGCACGCGTGCCGCCCGAGCGCCTCGCCGAGATCGCCGACCGCGTGAGCCTGCTGCCCGGCGTCACGCATAACTACTCGCGGCAGCACGCATACAACCTGTGGTTCACGCTGACGGTTCCGTCGGCGCGCGAACTCGAGCGCACCCTTGATGGTCTTCGGCGCGAGACCGGCATCGCCGATTTCCACAGCCTGCCCGCCCTGGCGGTCTATAAGATCCTCGTCCAGTTCGACATGGCCGATGAACCTCCTCGCGCGCCTGAGCCTTTGCCGTCGTCGCCGGGCGAGACCGCGAGCCTGACGGAAGAGCAGAAAGAACTCGTGCGGCTCATCCAGGACGGCCTGCCGGTGGAGCGCGAGCCGCTGGCAACCGCGGCCGCGCGGCTGGGGTGGCCCGTCAGTCGCGTCGTGGCGCAGGTCCGCGAGTGGCTGGCATCCGGCGTGATTCGCCGGTTCGGCACTGTCGTGCGGCACCACAAGTTGGGGTATCGCGCGAATGGGATGGCCGTATTTCGCGTGCCGCCCGAAAGGATTGATAAGGCCGGGCGCCGACTGGCGAAGCACAAGGAGGTCAGCCACTGCTACCGGCGGCCGCCGCTGCCGGACTTCGCGTACAATCTCTTCGCCATGATCCACGGCCGCTCGCGGGAAACGGTTCGGCAACTTGCCGATCACCTGGCTCAGGAGGCCGGCGCGGACGAGCACGATGTCCTCTTCTCCCTCGCGGAGTTCAAGAAGGTTTCGATGCGGTATTTCATCGAGGTGCGCGAGCCGTAGCGTCCGATTGTAGTGAAACATTTTCGCTGTGTGCCACGGCCGGTCTTGCCCGGCCGTCCTCTTCCAAGAACACTGGTTGCAAGCAACCAGTGGCACTCGTGTTCGCGCACGACGCGCCCGTCAATTTCCGGCAGCGATGGCATGTGCGACGGCGCGGCCGAGCCCGCGGCACTTCTGGAGGTCATCGCCGGTCGGCTGCCACTTTGCCAGGACGTGCGGGGCGGCCACCGGGATCTTGCACGCCGCAAGGTGCTCCTCGATCTGCCGGACGCATTCGCCGCTCCATCCGTATGAGCCGAACGCCGCGCCGATCTTGTTCTTGAACTTCAGACCTTTCAGGTCCTCCAGGACGGGCATGATGCCCGGCAGCAGGCCCTGGTTGATGGTCGGCGACCCGACGATGACCGCCTTCGACCGGAAGACCTCGACGAGGGCGTCGTTGCGGTCCGTGACGG
The DNA here is from genome assembly GCA_964353455.1 of uncultured Anaerolineales bacterium. GTDB lineage: Bacteria > Planctomycetota > Phycisphaerae > FEN-1346 > FEN-1346 > CAYGWP01. The sequence goes on along the minus strand of CAYGWP010000059.1, from coordinate 17,626 downwards.
CCATGTGGAGGAGCGTGTAGGGCATGCCGCCGCCCGCCCAGGCGGGTCGCCTCGGCCATGCGGCGAGTCGCCTGCCACATCGTGTCGTAGAGGATGACGGCCCGCTTCTCGCTCCTTTGGGCAGCCCACTCCTGGTACTTGCGGACGATCTGAAGCGGGTCCTTCCGCCAGATGACGCCGTGGCTCGGGGCGATCATCTCGACGGGCAACTTCAGGGCCAGCACTTCCTCGATCTTCCTGGCGACGAGCGGGCTGAAGGGCGTCAGGATGTTGACGTAATACTTCAGGGCCTCCTGGAAGAGTTCCTCCTGGTCCACCAGGTCGTTAAAGCGGAAGGCCGATGCGTAGTGCTGTCCGAACGCATCGTTCGGCATGAGGAGGTTGCGGCCCGCGAGGTACGTGAACATGCTGTCGGGCCAGTGGAGCATCGGGGCCTCTACGAACACGAGTTCCTGCGAGCCGATGGAGATGCGGTCGCCTGTGCCGACTGGACGGAAGTTCCACTGCTGGTGATAGTGGCCGGGGATGCTCTCGGCCCCGCGCTTGGAGACGACGACGGCGGCGCTCGGACAGAGGCGCATCAGGGCCGGCAGGCTGCCCGAATGGTCCGGCTCGGCGTGATTGGCGACGACGATGTCGATCTTCGCCGGGTCAACGACCGCCCGCAAACTATCGAGCCACTCGTCCTGGAACGGGTCCCAGACGGTATCGACCAGGACCGTCTTCTCGTCGCGGATGAGATACGAGTTGTACGTCGTGCCGCGATGGGTCGAGAGTTCAAAGCCGTGGAAGTGCCGGATGCCCCAGTCAACGGCGCCGACCCAGTAAACGCCCTTTGCGATCTCCGTCACCATGTTGCCGGTCTCCTCAAGAAGGCGCACATGCCCACGCCGTGGGGTTGGCGTGGGCATGCCGCCTTGCTCCGGGCACTCCGGAATCCGGCGCCGCCCGCCCAGGGCGGGGCGCCTACTCGGCTTCCCACTTATAGAAATCTTTGATGATGTCAACGGCGGCGGAGGTGGCGATGCGCGAGGCCCCCGCGTGCAGCAAGTCGCGGACCTGCTTGAAGCGCTCGATGCCGCCGGCCGCCTCGACCTCGGCCCGGCCGCCGGCGATCTGCGACAGGAGGTGCACGTCGCGCACCGTGGCGCCTCCGCGACCAAAGCCCGTGTGGGTCTTGATAATGTCCGCCCCGGAGTCAATCGCGATCTTACAGGCGCGGGCCTTCTCGGCGTCGGCCAGGTAGCAGCACTCCAGCGTTACCTTCAGGATGAGTCCGCTGGCGAGTTTGCGGATGGCGGCGATCTCGGCCTCAACGTCGGCATGGCGGCCGCTCTTCAGGGCCACGAGGTTCAGGCTCATGTCGATCTCGCCCGCGCCGGATTCGATCGAGGTGCAGGCCTCGTTGCACTTGGCCGACAGCCCGGAATGGCCGAGCGGAATCCCGACCGCGCCGCAGATCGCCACGCCCGTGCCTCGCAGGAGCCTGGCGGCATATTCCACCGCGTAGGGAGCCAGGCACACCGAGGAGAACCCGTACTCCTTGGCCTCCTGGCAGGCCTGGTCGATGTCGCGGAAGGTGTGGTCCGGCGCCAGGACGGCGTAGTCGATGAGCCGTGCGACCGTTTCGACCGTCAGTTCGCTGGTTGCTTCGCGAGCAGGCATGTTGTCTCCTCCTTGTGTTGGGGCCCTGACGGCACGTAAACGATGCCAACGGGACCATATGGACCTGGCTCAATGCCGAACGCCGCAAAATCCGTGAACCACTGCCCGTCGGCGTAGTAGCGGAACCGGAACGTCCCGCCCGGCAGACGGACCTTGGCTTCCCAGAACCCTTGCGCGGTGCGGCGCATCGGGAGTTGGTCCGGGCGCCAGCCGTTGAAGTCGCCCACGATATGCACCTGCTTGGCGCTCGGGCGGAAGAACCGGAACTCCACGCACGAATCCTTGATGGTAACCATGTCAGTCCCCTGACCTTGAACTTCCCGTTCTGAACCTCCCGCTAACCAGAGCGATGCCGCGCCATGTGACCCGTACTACCGGACTGCCTCGAGGGCGGCCGAGCGCATGGCCATGGCCGCCAGGCAGATCGCCTGCGACAGCGGCTGCTAGTCAACCCGGACCAGGCTGTTGACGGTCCCGAACGGATTGACGACCTGCGAGTCAGCCTCGGGATCGGGGACCCAGTTGCCGTCGGCGATGAACTTGTACTGGTACTCGCCCGGCTTCAGAGGGACCTTGGCGCGGAACGAGCCGTCGCGGTATTTCGACATCCGTTTGCCGCTGGGGCTCCAGTGATTGAAGTCCCCTGACAGATAGACCTGCCTCGCATTCGGGTAACCCTGAAAGATGAAGGTTACTTCTCCGGCCTTCTTGTCCACCAGTACCGCCATGATGTGCTCCTTTCGCTTGCGTTCAGCCGTGCGGCCGCATGCCGAGAACCGTCCGCCGCCGTCGCCTCTTCCCTTGCCAACACACTCGACCAGTATTAAGACACAGTAAACTCCCTGCGGCAAATACGCACAATCCGTGATTGTCCTCTTCTTGGCATCCAGAAAAGTGCTCGACTTTGCATAGGGGGAAACCCCTATGCGCAGCGGGCACACTGCGTGAAGAGGCGCAGGCATTTGTCAGGCAAGAGGGAAGCCGGCGGAAAAGAGGAGGACCGGCCGGCAACGGCGGGCCGTGGTCGGCCGCCGCAACTCTTTGCTAAAACATGACTTGCGCTAAGAGGCTGTTTCAGAACCGGCTTCTTGTGGCACAGCCGCCCCCGGCTGTGCATCTTTTCAGCCACTTGCACGCCCGAGGGCGGGCGTGCCACAGTTCTGAAACAGCCTCTAAATGCCGGCCCCCATTCCCTGTACCCACTGGATGGCATGGCGAAGTAATTCCGTCGCGCTCGTCAGGTCCAGTTTGTCCTTGATATGGGCGCGGTAGGTTTCCACAGTCTTCGGGCTGATGTGCAGTTGCCTGGCGATGTCGGCGTTGCCAAAACCCTTGCCGATGAGTTGGAAGACTTCCAGTTCGCGGTCGCTGAGCCGGTCGGCGGGGGAAGCCACGGCGGCGCTCTTGCCGTCAACGAACAGGTGCAGCAGTCGCGATGCCATCGCGGGGCTCAGGTAGATGCCGCCGGAATGGACCGTCCGGATGGCGGCCAGGACCTTTTCGGCCGCCTCCTCTTTCATCATGTATCCCTTGGCTCCCGCCCTGAGGGCGCGTTCGGCATAGATGGACTCATCGTAAACCGACAAAACGAGAACGGGCAACTTCGGGTGCCGCACCTTGATGTCCTTCAGGAGTTCCAGGCCGCTGGCGCCCTTCAGCGATAGGTCCACGACCGCAATGTCGGGCAGGCAGGCCGCGATCGCCCGGAGCGCATCGGGGGCCGACCCGGCCTCGCCGCAGACTTCCATATCGGACTCGTGCCCGATCATCTGCACGAGGCCCTGCCGGACAATCGGATGATCGTCAACCACGAGGACCTTTGCCTTGGAATCGCCCTTCGCGGTCTTCGCCTTCGCGCCATGCCGCCTGGTTGCCACGACGACTAGTCTCCTTTGTCCGGCGCCCTCGGAAGCGAGCAGACGACGCGCGTCCCGCCGGCCGGGTCGCGCCCCACCTGGAGCGTCGCGCCGATCAGGTTCGCCCGATAATTCATGATGCGCAGGCCCATCCCTTTGTCCTTCGGCAGGTGCTCCGGCAACCCCACGCCGTCGTCACAGACCGAGAGCGCTATCCTGCCGCCGTCTTCACTGAGTCCGATCCGAAGTTGTCTGGGCTGGGCATGCTTCGTCGCATTGTTGACCGCTTCCTGGGCGATATGGTACAGGTTCTTGGCCGCCGTTGCATCAGGAATCAAGACCGCCGCGGGACACTCGAAGGAGCACGGGATTCCGAAGAGCCCCTCGACGCCGCCGGCCAGTTGCCGCAGCGCGTTCATCAGCCCCTCGTCCGTCAGTTCCACCGGGCACAAGCCGTGCGAGATGGCGCGTGTCTGCGCCAGGGCCGTGCTCACGAGTTGGGCGATCTGGTCGGCCTGGTCGGCCTCCCCCGCGGCCCGCTCCGCCAGACGTGCGGCGAGGACCTTCGACAGAAACGCGATCCCCGTCAGGTTCTGGCCGAGGATGTCGTGGAGGTCGCGGCCGATGCGGTGCTGCTCCTCGTCGCCGATCTCCAGAATCTCCCGCTCCAGTTCCTTGTGATCTGTGATGTCGATGCCCAGTTCCAATGCCAGGCGCGAGCCGCCGGCGTCCTCAAACGGATACCCCCATACGCGATAGGCGCGGCCCGTGGGCCCCGTCCACTCCCACTGAGTGGGGATGCCTGTCCGGATGACCTCTTTGGTATGGCAGATGTCGCAGGGCAGGTCGCGCCCGCGGAGGACCTCGAAGCACCGCCGGCCGGCCGGGTCGCCGAACGCCTCCAGGAACCGGCCGTTCGCAAAGGCGATCGACCCGTCGGGCCGCACCAGCATGGCGAAGCCCGGGATCATGCCGAGCACGGAGAACAACCGTTCGTGCTCCGCAGCGGCCCGCTGCTGGGCATTCTTGCGCTCGACGACCTCATCCTGCAAGGCGATGTTGGCCTGCTCGAGTTCTTCGGTCCTCTCGCGGACGCGGACCTCAAGGGCGTCGCGGGCCTTCTGGACCTCCTCCGCAGCCCGGCTGTTGGAGAGAGCGACGGCAGCCAGTTCACCGAAGGCCATCGCCATCCGCGCATCATGCCTCGTGAACCCGCCCGGCTTGTTCGCCAGACCCATCAGGCCCACCGTCTTCCCCTCGATCCTCAGCGGGGCGAACATAACGTTGTCCAGTCTTGCGTGCCCCGGAGGCATGAATTCCTGGTGCACGCTGTGGTGGAAATCGTTGTCGAACACGGTCTCGCCGGAACGGTACGCCTCCGCGCGCAGACCGCGTATCGGCATCGGCAGCGACGGGTCCACCGAGCAAGGCAGCCCTCCGGCATCGAGAAACACCACCTCGTTCTCCGAGCCGTCCTTCGACAAGAGGGCGACGTAGCCGGCCGTGGCGCCGATCAGGCCCTTGCAGGCATCGAAGATCGCGCGGGCGGCATCCGCAAAGGTGTGCTGTTGGAGAATGGCCCGTGATGCAGCCAGGAGGGCCGCCGACTCCGCGCTGCGCCGCCCGGACCGCACATTCATCGCGCGGCGCGCGATCCGCCTCGCTGTGCGCCGCTGCTTCTGAGAGGCGCCTGCCTTCCGGGCGCGACTTTTGCCGGCCATCATCCACCCCCGAGGCAGCCAACCAAGGCTTGAGATACCGAACAGGAGCATTTCCAATATACTCAAATCAACGGCTGCGGACAAGCCGCGCAGACAAAGTTGGCGCAGAAAAAGTTCTGTGAGAAGGCCGCCCCGCCGGTGCGATCAAGCCAACGGTTCCTGCCAGTTCCTGCCATGGCGCGCGTTGACCCACGTCGGCAACCACGGTAGGATAGTTGCCGGCAGGAGGAGGTGTGCGGATGCACGGCCACTCAACGAAACTGACGCGACGGGGGTTCCTTGCCGCCGGCATCCTGGCGGCCGCCGCCCCCCGCGCCCTGGCGGAGGCAACCATGGCCAAACCTCTGGCCCGGCCCATCACCACAGGCCCGAACCACCATTTCTTCGGCTACTACGAGAAGTGCCCCTGGGACCGCTCCGGGCGATACCACCTTGCCGCGGAAGTCCCCTTCATGGATCGCATGCCGAAAGCGGACGATGTGCTCACGGCGGGCATGATCGACCTGGCGGAGGGAAACCGCTTCCAGCCGCTCGCCCAGACCACCGCCTGGTGCTGGCAGATGGGAACGATGCTCCGGTGGCTGCCGGGGGCAGAGGACCGGCTCATCACTTACAACATCCGGAAAGGCGACGGCTTTGCCGCCGCCATCCGCGATGTGCAGAGCGGCGAAGAGCGGCAACTGCCGCTCCCCATCTACACCATCAGTCCGGACGGCCGTTACGCCCTGACCCTGAACTTTGCGCGGCTGGGCCGCCTCCGCCCCGGCTACGGCTACGAGGCGCAGCGGGAACCGTGGGCCGGCGAGAAGCATCCCGCCCAGGACGGCATCTGGCGCATGGACGTCCCGACGGGCGAGAGCCGCCTCCTCTTCTCCTACGATCAGGCGGCCGCAACGAAGCCCAAGGACTCCATGAAAGATGCCGAGCACTGGTTTAATCATATCCAGATTAATACGGATGGCACACGCTTCGCCTTCCTGCACCGCTGGAAGCAGCCGGGCGCCAAGTCGTGGGAAACGCGGACCTGGACGCTGAGCGCCGATGGGGCGGACCCGTACGTCATCGCTGACGACGGCTACTGGTCGCACTACGACTGGCGAGACCGGGACCACCTCATCGCCCACGCGGCCCACGGCCCCAAGCGCGGGTACTTCCTCTTCACGGACCGCACCGACAAGGCCGAGCCGATTGCCGACGGAGTCCTCACGACCGACGGCCACTGCTCGTTCCCGCCCGACCGCAGGTGGATGCTCACCGACACCTATCCCGACCGCGAGCGGATGCGGACGCTGATCCTGTACCGGATGGCGGATGGGAAGCGCGTGGACATCGGCCGGTTCTTCGCCCCGCCCCAGATTGACGGGCCGATGCGCTGCGACCTTCATCCGCGGTGGAGCCGCGACGGCCGGCAGGTCTCCATCGACTCGGCCCATGAAGGCGCGCGGCAGATATACGTGCTGGATGTGAGTTCCGTGACCGCCACTTGACACTACGGCTTCTTGTATGTCGGCTTCGCGGGCGCGGGCTTCGGCGGCGGGGCGGGCTTCTCCGGTTTCGGCTCGTCGATCGGCTTCAGAAGCACCGCCATGTTGACCTTGTGAACCGGCACAAGGATGGGTTTGACGCTGGGCGGCAAGGCGCGCTTCTTCTCCAACTGCTCAGTGCGTGTCTCGAACGCCTTACGAGCCTTGTCGCCGGTCCCGCCGAAGTTCTTCCCGGTTTCCGTCTCCAGTGCATCGACCTTGGCCCAGAACTCTCTCACGCCGCCGAGGTGGTGCTGGCCCCCCCTGGCCGCCGCCTGACCATCCTTCAGGATGATCTCCTGGATCCGGCCGGTGCGGGCCTTCACCAGCAGCCCAAAATACCAATCGGCAAGGCCGGGCCGGTCCCAGTCGCCCAGGGCCTCGTGGACCCGCCGGACCGCCGCCAGGGCCTGGGCCTGCAACTCCTCGCTCTCCATGTAATCGGCGGCGAGTTCCTCGGCAATCTGGCCGACCTCGCGGAGCGACTTCACGTCATCGGCCGTCAGATCGGCCCGCCCGGCACGGACATCAACCGGGCCTCCGCCAGCCGTAGGGCTACGGCCCGCAGGCTGGACCTCGGCCGGCTGCGGCGCGGCAGAGACCGCGCCCGCCGCAAGCAGCAGCGCTGCCGCAAGGCCGATTCGCCATGACCGAGCCGCCATCCTCATTTCGACTGCCCTTCCGAATCACTTCAGGAGCGGCCCAAACGGGTCCGCCAGATCATCTGCCGTCCCCGGTTTGCCGTCGGGCCCGGCGGGACCGCAGTTCACAAAGTGGTAGAACGCGTCGAGGCCGACCGCGTAGCCGCGCGCGGCCCGGGCCCCGATCAGGATCATATCGTTGGCGGTGAGCACGATCTCGTCGGCGGAGGCGCGGGCGAAGGCATCCATGAAGCACCGCAGGGCCTCCTTCGGCCGACCGCAGTAGAGCCAGGTGAACGCGCGGTATCGCATCGCGCGGGTGTCGTCGCCGGCCTGCTTCCGGGCCTCGGCAAACGCCTTCTCGCGCTCCGGATACGACGGGTACGCAACGCCCGCCAGCGGGTCCTTGAGGTCGTCCTCGGTGCCGGGTTTCTGGTCTTCGCCGGCCGGGCCGTAGCGGTGATAGTTGATGAGGGCGTTCGCGCGGCCGAGGTTCTTATCCATTGCCCTCAGGATGTCGGCGGCCAGGCGGACCACGTCGGCGAAGGACTTCTCATCGTTCGACCCGTCCATGCACACCCGCACCGCCCGCAGTGCCTCATCGTAAGTGCCCTTCCTGACGAGGATCTCCACAATACGGCGCTGGGCGCCCGACCATGCATCCGTAGCCTGCGGATAGGCGGTGAACACGCGTTCGACCGCGCGGAGTGCCTCATCATACTTGCCCTGCTCGACGAGCGTATCTGCGGCCTGGATGCACCAGTCGGCGGCGGCGCGAGGCTCCGTCTCGGCCTTCTCGCAGGCGGCGTAGTGGGCCGCCGCCTCGCCGTAGCGTTTGAGCCGCCGCAGGCATTGGCCGTAGCGGCTGCGGAGGTCCCGCTGCTGCCACGACTCGCGGCCGGCCAGGGTTTTCGGGTCCAGAATCCGCCCGAGGGCCGCCAGCAACTTCTCCTGGTCATCGGCGCCGGCGGCGGCATCCACAATCAGGTACAGGGCGTCGGAGACGTTCTTGGCGTTCTGCGGATCGGCCGCGACGGCCTTCTCGGCTTCTTGGCGGCATTCATCGTACCGCTTGGCCTTCAGGTGAAACTCGGCGACCTTTCGGAGCGCATCGGCCGCGGCGGCGGGGCCTTCGGCCTGGCTCTTCACGAACTCCTGGATGACGGCCTGCGCCTGGGCATCCTTCTTGGCCTCGCGGTAGATGTCGGCCTGGAGGAAGACCGCCTTCTGCTGGACCGCCTTGTCCTGCGGAAACGCCTGCCGCATCCGCTCGGCGGCCTTCACGGCATCGTCGGACTTGTCCAGACGGCGGAGCGCATCTATGAGAACCTCGAAGGCCCGCACCTTGTCGCCGGCAGTTGCGGCAGGGTCGGCTATGACCTCCTCGCAGACCTGGGCCGCCTGGAGTTGCCGCGGCCGCGTATCCAGCATGCGCGAGGCCGAATCGACGCGGGACCCGGCCGCACGCGTCGATGCGGTGCCGGCGGCCGATGCCGTGCACCACACGGCGCCAACTGCAATCGCGACCCCCACCACTCCCCACACCGTTCTCATTTCGTGGCTGCTCCTATGTAAGCCTTCACGTCCTCCGGGCTGATGTGGAAACGGATGTCATTGACCCAGTAAGAACCCGTGGCCTTGCCTTCGCCCGACAGGATGACCGACCCAAGACCACCACGCTCGAACTGCGGCGTCTCTTTCAGGAGCCGCGCGAGCGGTATCGTCACAAGCCGCCAGTCGCCCGCGATCTTCCCGCCATCGACGAAACCTTCCTTCAGGATGGAAACCGGCGGCGTGGTTGTCCCCAGCGAAAACGGCGGCGCATCCCGCAGTTGCACCGTAACGTCCTCGGCCTCCGCGGCGTCGGTCTTGATCCAGAAAGTGAGGGCGTAGTAGCCGGAGATGTCGTGCGGTTGGTAGCCACCCCACGACTTGGTCCAGGGCTCGCCCTTGACGGCGAACGGCTGGCCCTTCTGCATCAGGAAGAAACTCTCGGGGTGATCGAAGATGGAGAAAACCGCGACGGCGCCCGCGACTTTGCCATCGGGCGCGGCGGCAGTCACCGTAAGGCCGGTAGGCCCCGGCCACTGGCGGCGGAGGTCGTGAGTATCCTTCTTCAGACGCCTCGGATCGAGGCGGAAGGTCGTCCCGTACACGCCATCGCCGGCGGCGCCGTCGCCGCTTTCCCCGTTATCGTACATCGGCGTGAGGCCCGAGCCGCCGATGCGGCTGAGGTCCACCGTAACGGACGCCGGCGGGCCGCCCTCGCACGCCACCTGCGCGGTCACCGTGAATTCGGTGTCGCTGAGGAATGCCTTGATGTCGCGTGCCCGGGTGACGACGCGCTTGGCCTCTCGCGCGGCAAACCGCTGGTTGGCGAAGGTGCGCAACTCCTCCCTGAGGCCGTCCATGGCGGCGTGGTAGCCCTCGCTCTCGAAAGTGACGATGGCCGGCAGAACCATCGCGCTCTTCACCTGGATCGGCGCAGGCGCGCGGCATCCGACGTAGAGCCGGTCGTTGACCGCGGCATAGAAGACCGTTCCGTTGGCGCTCGCGCGGACGCAGGCGCCCTCCTTGACGAACGGCCCGGTATAAAGCCCCGTGCCGGCAGGCGCGTATGTGCCCCAGTTGTCGGTCGAGGCGAGGAACCCGAGTTTCCTCGGCTCGTAGGCGTAGAGGACCTGGCTGTCGGCGGTGGGGCCCCACGTGACGCCGACGCTCGCAAACGAGTCGATCTTGTCCGGGCCGACACGGCGTCCTCCGGTCTGGTTCAACCGGCAAAGGCCCTGGTCGGCCGTCGCGACAAAGGCGCATGACCCGCGCCATATCTGTTCGCTCGCTCCTTCGCCCGACCGGACGAGGACCGAGATGCCCACGTCGGTCGGTATGATGTCGCGGACCAGTTCCAGCCAGTAATCATCAAAGGACGGACAATAATAGATGCTTTGTATATCCGGGGCGGACTTCTTCGCGCCTACCGTCATGAGTTCGCGGTCGCCCGAGTGGCCGCCGACGATGCGCCGAACACAGTAGTCCGGCGCGACCACCCGCCACGACCGGCCCTCATCGTGGCTCAGCGATATGCCGGCGGCGGCATCCCCGTGGGCCACGAGGAGCGTCTGGTACCGCCTGTCGCCGGGAAAATACACCACGTCGGCCGTGTCGTTGGAGGCCATCCCCGTCTGCTTCGTGCCGACCTGCTTGAAGGTCTTACCGCCGTCGGTCGTGACCCACACGCCCTTATGGTCCGTGGCCAGGAAGAAGGTGTCGGGGACCTCGGGGTTGAAGGCCACGCGGCGGATCACGCCCACGCGGTCGGCCGCAGCCTCGGCCAGCGCCTGCCACGTGGCGCCGGCATCGTCGGAGAGGAACAGCCCCGTCCGGGTCGCCGCAACCACGCGGTCCGCGAGGCCAGGGTGCGGATATACGCCCACGACCTGCTCGACTCGTCCATCGACCTGCCAGACGAGCGCAAGCGGCGGATACGCGCCGACATGGCGGAAGAGGCCGGTCGCGTCAATGACTCCGATGCCCGGCGGGCCGTCGAGAGACTTCGGGGCGGGAGCGACCCTGCTCGATGAAGCGCGCGGCGGAGAACCCGCAAGCAGCAGCGCCGCCAGGCATGCGCTCAAGAGGACGCAGATGAAGGTGCGGGCGGTCATGGCTGGCCCGGAGGATTGCTCGCGGGTGGAAGGAGTTCCGCCGACCCGATCACCGCGCGGCGGGCAAGGCTTCCCGGCTCGCCCGGCCTCGCGCCGGAGAGCGGCTCGTAGCCCTTGTCGCCGATGGCGGAGACGCCGCTCTTCTCGCCGCAGTCTTCGAGCAAGGCGTGTTCCGAGAGGACTCGCCTGCCCACCCAGGTCCCGTCAATTTTTCCACCGGGCGGCTTGATGGTGACGGGCGCATCGGGCTTCGAGCGGTCGCTCGCCGAGGCGAGTTTCTGCGTGCCCGGAGCACCGGGCGGAGCGCCGTAGAGTTTCTCAAATATCTCGACGGATTCCTGGCCATCAACCTTCCACGCGCCGCCGGCCTTCTTGATGCGGACGATCCAGAGGGCCGCCTCGCGGGCCGCCCAGTTGTACGCCTCCAGGACCGTGATGCGTCCGTCCTTGGCGCCGGCCGCCGGGGCGCCCTCGCCGTCGGCCCGCCTCGACTCAAGGCCACGCAGGAAGAACTCCGGGTAAATCGGCTCGTTCCCTTCCATCGGGCCGGTGGCCGTCACCAGCACGCGGTCCCTGCGCGCGAGGACCGCAACGGCCGTGCCGGAGGCGGAACTGAAGGCGAGGACGACCTGGTTCCGCGCGGGGACGGCCCCCAAAGCATCAGCCAGTTCCTGGCTGTCGATGTCCGGCCCGGGAAGGACCAGCGTCGGCGTCTTCTCGGTCACCACGCCGTGGCCCACCAGGAAGAGGATGAACTGGTCTTCGGGCCTGGCCTTCGCGGCCATGTCGGCCAGGGCCTTCCTGACGGACTCGGCGGTCGCCAGGCCCGCCACCACGGGGTCCTTGAAGTCCTTGTCGCCCGACAGCACGACGACGTTGGCCGCCGGCACGCCGGCCGACTGCACCAGGTACGCGTGAAACCGTTTGATCCAGTCGCGGTAATGGCGTGCGTAGAGTTCCTCTCCGGGCATCGCGCCCAGGAGGACCGCGTAACACTTGCCTGGCGCGGCAGCGCCGGAATCCGGCGCCGCTGTCGGGGCGCATAGGCACGGCCCCGCCAGCATCAGAAGTATCGCCAGGACCAGCGACGGCACGGCGGTTCGCATTGGCCGAAAGCCTCCTAGTGCGTCAGAAAATAGATAATAACGTTAATACCCATCTTGATGGCTTCCATGTTCTTATCCATGCCCCAGAACCGGCACTGCCAGCCGCAGTGCAGGTCCCCCGGGTCGATGTAGGACATGATGCGCCCCGTGCCGCGCTCGAACAGGCCGTGTGCGCCGTGCGGCACGCCCTGCATGTGCGGCGAGCCGTTCGGCATGTCGTAATAGATGTGGAAGACCTCGTGGTCGAGCGGTATCTTCCGCACCGGGTTATCGGGACAGAGTTTGTTGAGGAGTTTGATGTAGTCGCGGAAGAATCGGTCATCGCGGCCGGCATAGACGCAGTCGTCGGCGAAGATGAACCCGCCGCGCTCCAGGAACTCCCGCAGGTTCCACTCCTCTTGCGACACAAGGTCAAAGTAGCCTTCGCTCGTCATGAAGACGAACGGGTAGCGGCACATCTCGTCGAAGTCGCCGAGGCGGACGACCTTCGGCTCCAGGCTGACGTTGATGTTCGTCAGTTCCATGAGTTTCTTGCGCAGGTTGACGTCGCCGACGGGGCCGCAGTTCCACCGGTCGGGGGTCTCGTCCTTGACCTCGAACTGGAGACGCGGAAAGATGAACTGGCCGGTCTTGACGGCCTCGTCGGCCCGGATTGTGCGCGGGTTGGCAAACAGACCCGCCACCGAGGCCGCGATCGCCCCGCCGACGGCCGCAGCCCCGGCCTTGAGAAACCGCCGGCGCGACAGCGCGTGAATCGTCTCCCACGCGCCGGCGAGCGATTCCGCGGCCCGGCCCAACTGGAGGTCGCGCGTACGGTGAATGCTGTTTCGCGATTTCATGTGCAACCCTCGATCATAATGCCCCGCCGCTGCCGCGGCGGGCTCGATTGACGACCACCTATGCCAGGCCGTTGCGGCGGCGGATGAACCACTCCGCGGCCAGCACAGCCACAAGCAACGCGAGCAGCATCGGCATGTCCCAGATTTCCCTGTCCGCGGGCTGGATTCCGGCCTCGCCCGCCGCCTTCACTTCCTGCGCAACCTGGTCCGGCAGGCCCGACGCTTCATTATAGGTGAAGTACCGGCCGCCAGTCATCCGCGCCATGTTGCGCAGAAGGTCCTGCTTGAGGCCCGCGTTTGAGAACTCGACGTACGGCTCCGAGACCTCGAAGGCCGCCTCGGCCGGCGCCAGGTCCCAGCCCTGCACGCGGACCGACACGGAATAGTTGCCGACCTCGGATGGCATGTATCGACATTGATAGACGCCGTCCTCCGAGAGTATCCAGTCCATCGGGAAGTCCTGGCGGTTGCCGAGCGGGTCGGTGACGGTGGCAACGACGGCGGCATCGCTCACCGGGCGCAGGTCTTTCTCGGAGGCGCCTGCGCGGATGATGGCCGGCTTGCCGCGGGCGTACACGTCGGCGTCGGTCTCGGCCGTAAGCCGCTGCCTGGCGCCGACGACGAGCCAGCGGACCAACTGCTTCCAGAACTTTTCGTGGAACTCATCGCTGGCCGGCCGCGAGACCTGCCAGAACCACGAGCCGCCCGACGTGAACCCGGCGACGCGGCCCTGGCCGTAGTTCTGCACCGCCAGGACCGGCAGTCCGCCGTTTTCCTGCGCCAGGAGCACCGAGGCGCCCGGCTTCACGGCCCGAAGGGGCGTATTGCCGATGAGCGGCGGGGCCTTCTCCCACATCCGCCGGTTCTCATCGGCGTCCTGGGCCAGCCGCATCACGGGATGCGTGAGGCCCTCCTCGGTGGCCTTGGCGTTGAACTGCTCGTCCGTGTAGGGCCTGTCCTGCGCCGAGATTTCGAAGGGGAGCATGCGGCCAACGGGCGTCCCGGCATACTTGCCGAGTCCGAACGAGTTCACGCCGCCGAGCATCAGCAGGCCGCCGCCGCGCACCTTGACGAACTCCTCCAGCAGGGCCAACTGGCCGGGCGTGAAGTACGACGCCTCGATGTCGCCCAGGATGATCGCCTCAAACGCGAACAGCCGCTGCCGCGATTGAGGGTCGGCTGCATCAGGGAAGCCGCGCTCAAGGAACTTCTCGGCATCGTTCGCACCCTGGACGTAGAAGCGGTCCCTCGCCAGGCGCAGGACCCCGACCAGGCGGAAGTCCTGGTCGCGGTATAGCGCGCGGCGGAGGAATCGGTACTCCATTCGCGGGCTGCCTTCGATGTAGAGGACCGGCAGCCGGTCGTCCTGCATCTCCAGAACGAACTCGCGGAAGTTGTTGTCGGTAACGACCTCGCCCGCTCCCTTGGGGATCGAGATCCGGTACGTCGCGGTGCCCTCGAAGTCGGGCGTGAAGGTGAGACGGACCCGCTCGACGTCGCTGTCGGCCTCCGTGGGCGTGATGGTCTTCGTGAGCAGCGTCACCGGCCCGCGCGTAATCGACAGGTCAAACGGTCCCGGGTAGTCCGTGTGTCGGACCGTCACATAGACCTCGACTTCGGTGTTGCGGCGGACTCGCTTCGGGGCGAAGACGCGGACCACTTCGTAATCGCGCGGCGGGCTCGGATTACCGAGGCCGACCGTGTGGAGCGGGACGTGGCGGGCCCGCAGGAGGCGGGCGGCGTCTTCGCCGCTGCCGCCCTCGTTGCGGCAGCCGTCGGTCACCATGATGACCGAGGCCAGAGGGAGGCCGCGGAGTTCCGCCTCCATGTCTCGTACAGCGCGGAAGAGGTTGGTGGACTGGCCGTCGGCGCGGAGGCCCTCGACGCCGCGGACTCGCCGGGCCTCGCCGTCGAAGGCATACACGACCACGGTGGAGACGTCGCCGAGACGGCTGACGATGCCGCGGTCGCCGGCGCCGAGCAGAAGTCCGCGGGCTGCGTCGAGGCGGGTCCTGGGGGCCGCGCCGCTCGTGGCATCGGCTATCGACATCGAACGCGAAACGTCCACGAGGACCGCCGTAAACACGCCCTTCGGCGGCTTCGGAACCCGAAGCGCCGGCACGGCAAGCAGGGCGATCAGGATCGCCAACGCCGCAACGCGCAGGGCCACGAGAAGCCGGCCCGTCCGCTTCGGACCCTTGACGCCGCGGTACATCAGCCACACAGCGACCGCCGCCGCCGCGAGAATGAGAATCCACACTTCCAGGGGCAGGCGCGTCAGGAAGATGAAGCGCCCTTCCTCGAAGGTGTCCGCCGGATACTTGAAGAGTGACTGAAACCAATCCATCCTGGGCTATACCTTTTTTGTCGCGAGGCGCCTGGCTACTCCTTGGCGCTCTGGCTCAGAATCTCGTAGTATTTGTTGACCATCGGACGATACTGGGGCGGACATTCTTCGCGCTGGAAGTCCTTCAGTCGCTCGGCCTGGAGTCGGGCCTCCAACTCGGCCGTCAGTTTCGCCCCGACCTGGCGGACGATGCCCATCAGTTCCTCTCGCTTCGCTTCTTCACTGGCCAGGACTTTCGCAAGGACGTTTGGATCGTCGGCGGCCCTCTTGAGTTGTGCGGCCTCCTCTGGAGTCAACTTGCGGCTCTCGAGGTGACGGACGAGGCGGCTGACGTCGCCGGCCACGCGGTTGCCGAGTTCCTCGCGCTGCTGCGCGGTCAGCGGGGCGCCGGCTTCCTTGCCGCCGCTCTCTTTTCCGGCTTCCTGCTTGCCGCCCTGCTCTTTTCCGGATTCCTGTTTGCCGCCGGCCTTGTCGCCTCCCTCTTTTGCACCCGTCTTGTCGGCGCCCTTCTTGTCGGCGCCGGGTTCCTTCGTGCCGAGTTTTTCGAGGCCCGTGGCGACGCGCTCGGCCTCATACTTGGCTCGGGCGAGTTCGGACTTGTAGTCGGAGGCCAGCGTGCCGGCGGCCTCGCGGAGTTTATCGAGAACCGCCTGGACGCCCGTCTCGGCCCTGGCCTGCTCATCGACGGCCGTCGCCGGCCGCAGGTTATCAAGTTCGACCGCGGCATTTGTCATCTTCTGCGAGATCTGGTGCCGCTGGACGCCGCGGTGCGCATCATCGATGCTCTTCGTGGTCTCCGGCCGCGCGCCGCGGGCGGCCAGTTCGCGCAGCGTGCCGATCTCCTCCGTCAACTTGTCCATCGAGACCCGGGTCTCGCCCTGGCGGAAGGCGAGGCCCTTCAGGTCCCTGCTCTGCCCGACATCGGGCTTCTTGCCGCCGGCGAGTTTGTCGGCAATGGCCCGCACGCGGCCGCGCACATCCACTTGCTCCCGCAGTATCTGCTCGGCATGGACCTGGGCAAGGTCGAGGGCCTTCTCGAGACCCTGCCACTGCATGCCCTGGACATCCTTGACGGCCGCCAGGATGTCGTCCTGGGCCTTCTTCATTCCTGCGGCGGCTGCCTTCATGTCGCCCGCGCGGACCTTGTCGGATGCGCCGAACATGTTGCGTGCGGCATCGTCAAGTTTCTGACCGGCCTTGGCGAAACCCTGGTCAACACCCGCGAGCGCCTTGGCGTCCATGCCGAGTGCTTTGGCCTTCTCGCCCATTTTCTTCTGGTCTTCGGCGATTGCGCCGCGGTCGTCCTTGCCGCCGCCCTTGCTGTCGGCCTTGTCTGCGCCGCCGGCCTTCTTGGCGCCGCCGGCTTTCTCCTCGGCGCCGGCCTTCTCGACGCCGCCGGCCTTCTCGGCGCCGCCGGCCTTCTCGGCGCCCTTCTCCTGACCGCCCTTCTCCTGGCCTTCGCCGGCCATCGCAAGCGTACGGTCAAGGATGTCCTTCTGACCCTTCTTAATCTCCTCGGCCTTCTTGCGGATATTCTCGGCCTCTTCGACCTTCCGCATCTCCCGCTTGTAGCCGGGCTCCATGATCTCGTACTTGGCGCCGCTCGGAACCTGGGGGCCATCGGCCTTGGCCTCTTCGAGGAACTTGATCTGCGCCAGGCCGCTTTCGGGCGGCGGCAGCGCGCCTCCGCCCCCGCTGCCGCCCACGGCAACCACGACGGGCGTCTCCGACAGGCCGATCTCAACCAGAATGGCCATTGCCGCGCGCAGGTGCTGGAGAGACTTCTCGGTGTCGTGCCCGGCGAGGGCATCATGCCCCTTCTTGGCCAGCGGCGGGATCTTCTTCGCCCGCTCGAGCCTCTCCGGGGGGACCTTCTTAAAATTAACGAATTCAAATACCTGGCCGGACTTCGGATCGACCATGGTCTTGGCAAGTTCATCGGCCTGGCGGTTGAACTCCTCGGGCGCCAGAGCCTCGCGCTGCGTGTGCAGGTGCCAGACGGCCGCAAGGACCGCCGACAGCGAGGGCGGCATGACCCCGCCTGCCACCTCCTCCGGGACCTCTATCACCCACGTGGCCCACTGCTCGAACGGGGCCACTATAACCATGTAGATATCACTCGCCGCCTTCTGGCCCTTCTGGTCGCGGCACTCCAGATAGTAGGTGATGAGGGTGCCCGGTGCGGCGCGCGGCTTGATGTCTTCCAGGCCAAGGATGTACGTGCCGGCGGCCACCTTGCCCACCTCGCCCGGCGAGAAGGGCTGCT
>CAYGWP010000058.1:0-15142 GCA_964353455.1 uncultured Anaerolineales bacterium | reverse complement strand
GATCATGATCACGTCGATGGAGAACGTGGACCCGATGGGCGTCCATACGGGCGACTCGATGGTTGTTGCACCTTCGCAAACGCTGACTGCGAAGGAGTACGCCCATTATGTCAACCTCTCAAAGCGCATCATCCGCAAGATCGGCATCTCCGGCGGCGGGGCCAACATTCAGTTTGGCGGAAACCCCGCCAACGATGAAATCGTCATCATCGAGGTCAACCCGCGGTTGTCGCGCTCCAGCGCGCTGGCGTCCAAGGCCACGGGCTTCCCCATCGCGCGGGTGGCCACGAAACTGGCCATCGGCATGACGCTCGACGAGGTCCGGAACGACGTTACCGGCAAGACCTACGCGTTCTTCGAGCCGACGGTGGACTACTGCGTTTTCAAGATCGCGCGCTTCACGTTCAAAAAATTCCGCCAGGCGGACCCGACGATCAACACGTCGATGAAGTCGGTCGGCGAGGCCATGAGCATCGGCCGCACCTTCAAGGAGGCGCTCCAGAAGGGGATTCGCAGCCTCGAAAGCAGCCGCTACGGCCTGGGATTCGACGGCAAGGACCACCTCCTGCCCGAGCCGAAGGACGATGTGGAACTGGAGCACAAACTGGTCGTGCCGAACGACGCGCGGCACTTTTACATCAAGTACGCCCTCGAGAAGGGCTGGAGCACTGAGAAGGTCGCCGACCTGACGAAGATCGACCGTTGGTTCATCGAGAACATCCGCGAGATCATCGAAATCGCCGGCAAGGTCGCCTGCTACAAGGGCAAGGCGCGCCTGAAGAAGATGCCGACGGAACTCCTCCGCGAGGCCAAGCGCGCGGGCTTCTCCGACGTCCAGATCGGCTTCCTCACGGGCGCCGGCGAACTGGCGGTTTACGCCGATCGCGAGGCTCGCGGCTTACGGCCCGCCTACAAACTGGTTGACACCTGCGCGGGCGAGTTCAGCGCCGACCGTCCGTATTACTACTCCACCTACGAAGAGGTCGATGAGAACCGCCTTACGGACCGCAAGAAGATCCTCATTCTCGGCGGCGGGCCGAACCGCATCGGCCAGGGCATCGAGTTCGACTACTGCTGCTGCCACGCGTCCTACGCCGTCAAGGAACTCGGGTACGAAGCCATCATCGTCAACTCCAACCCCGAGACGGTGTCAACGGACTACGATACGTCTGACAAACTCTACTTTGAACCCCTCACGCGCGAGGATGTCCTTGCGATCATCCAAGCCGAAAAGCCCGAGGGCGTCATCGTCCAGTTGGGCGGCCAGACGCCGCTCAACCTCGCCGTACCGTTGGAGCAGGCGGGCGTCCGCATCCTCGGCACCTCGCCCGACTCCATTGACCGTGCCGAGGACCGGGAGCGATTCAAGCAACTCCTCGATCAGTCAGGCCTTGTCCAGCCGCCCAACGGCACAGCCACCTCGCTCGAAGGGGCCAAGGCCATTGCCGCCGAGATCGGGTACCCCATCGTGATCCGCCCCTCCTACGTCCTCGGCGGCACCGCGATGGAGATCGTGTACGACGAGGGGGATCTCGCGCGATTCATGGCCGAAGCCAAGATCGCTTCCGATACGTTTGGCGAGCATCCGATCCTCATCGACAAGTTCATCGACAACGCCATCGAGGTCGATGTGGACGCGATAGCCGACGGCAAAATCTGTGTTATCGGCGGCATCATGGAACACATCGAGCCGGCGGGCGTCCACAGCGGCGACGCCGCCATGGTCCTTCCGCCCACGACCCTCACGAACCAAATCATCGCCAAACTCGCTGAGTACACCAAGGCCCTCGCCATGGCCCTCGAGGTCAAGGGCCTGATGAATGTCCAGTACGCCGTTCGCGGCGATACGATTTATGTCTTCGAGGTCAATCCGCGGGCCAGCCGCACCATCCCGTTCGTATCTAAGTCCATTGGCGTCCCGCTGGCGAACATCGCCACGAAGGTCATGCTGGGCCACACGCTCGAGGAACTCGGCTTCACGAAGGAGGTCGAGCCCGACCACGTCGCGGTCAAACAGTCGGTGTTCCCGTTCGTGCGGTTCCCCGGCGTCGATGCGGTGCTCGGGCCTGAGATGAAATCGACCGGCGAGGTTATGGGGATCGACTCCTCGTTTGGCGTCGCCTGCGCCAAGAGCCTTCAGGGCGCCGGCCAGGTCTTGCCGATGGAGGGGACGGTCTTCATCTCTGTCCGCAACGCCGACAAGCGCGAGATCATCTTCATTGCCAAGAAACTTGAGGACCTGGGTTTCGGTCTGGTGGCGACGGAGGGAACCGCGGCGGCGCTGGCTCGCCATGATGTAAAAGTGCGGCGGCTCCAGAGAGTCTCCGTCGGGAGGCCGAACGTTCTGGACCTGATGAAGAATAAGGAAATCCGCCTCATTATTAATACCGTCAGTGGCAAGACCCCGCGCAAGGATGAGATTACGATCAGGACCCAGGCCATTGCCAACAGCATACCGCTGATCAGCACCGTGAGCGCCGCGGCGGCCTTCGTCAATGGAATCGAGGCACTCAAGAAGATGGGGCTTACTGTCAAGTCACTTCAGGAATATGGCCAGCACTACTCACCCCCGCAGACGAGCCCGCAGCGCTGATGTGTCGCCTGGTCGCGGGTTCAAATCCGGAACCCGCTCTGTACCTGGTGTCATGACCCGGGATGCGTTCTGGAATCCTTACGCTTGGCAGAGGTCCCGGGTTGAAAAATTCGGTTCACTGGTCAAGTTCACGCCCAGGCGACGCAGGCCCGCCTCGTCACCGGGGCGGGGAATGTGCGTCAGATGAACCTCGCAGCCGCGCAGGTCCTTCAGTTTGTCCATCGCCAGTTGAGCCGTCGGGTTGGTGGCTGCGCTGATCGAGAGGGCGATCAGGGCTTCTTCCAGATCGAGGCTGACGCTTCGCGAGTTCAGGATGTTCTTCTTGAGGCCGGCAATGGAGTCAATGATGGCCGGTGACAAAAGGTGTAACCGATCCGGGATCTCCGCCAGAGCCTTGATGGCGTTGAAGACCAGGCTGGAGGAGGCGTGCATCAGCGGGGAGTTTTTGCCGGTGACGATCGAGCCGTCGGGCAACTCGATGGCGGCGCCGCAGAAGATCCCCTTGTTGCCCTTCTGAACCCGCTTGGCCTGCTCGGCGGCTTCCCTCGCGGCCCCGACGACCCGCCGGTCAGTCGGCGACATGCCGAGTTCCTCCATGAGGAGTTCCGATCGCTCAACCGTGTCCTTGCCTACAAAACCCAACACGTGCTCGCAGGCAGAGCGGAAGTACCGACGGATCACCTCCTGCCGCGCCGCCGCGCAGCAGGCCTGGTCGTCCGTGATGGCAAAGCCGGCACGATTGACTCCCATGTCCGTAGGGGATTGATACGGCGCCTTGCCGCCAGTGATCCGTTCCAGGATGCGCTTCAGGACAGGGAATATCTCGACATCGCGGTTGTAGTTGACGGCCGTCTGCCCATACGCTTCCAGGTGGAACGGGTCAATGAGGTTGAAGTCGGCGATGTCGGCGGTGGCCGCCTCGTACGCCACGTTGACGGGATGTTTCAGAGGCAGGTTCCAGATCGGGAATGTCTCGAACTTTGCGTAACCTGAACGGATGCCGCGCTGGTGATCGTGATAGAGCTGCGACAGGCACGTGGCCAGTTTGCCGCTGCCGGGGCCGGGACCGGTGACCACGACCAGCGGGTTGGCCGTTTCGATGTGCTCGTTAGCCCCGTAGCCGGCGTCGCTGACGATCAGGTCCACATTGGTCGGATACCCCTGCGTCGCACGATGAGCGTAAACGCGAATGCCGCGACGCTCGAGTTTGTTCTTGAAAATGGTGGCCCCGGGCTGATTGTCGAACCGCGTGATGACGACCGCCCGAATCTCAATATCCCAGTCGCGCAGGTCGTCAATCAGTTTCAGAGCATCCACGTCGTAGGTGATCCCGAAGTCGGCCCGCAGTTTCTTGCGTTCGATGTCACCGGCGTAGATACACAAGATGATGTCCGCCTTGTCCTTCAGTTGCTGGAGCAGTCGCATCTTGACATTCGGGTCGAAGCCGGGCAGTACTCTGGCAGCGTGATAATCAAACAGGAGTTTGCCGCCGAACTCCAGGTACAATTTGTTGCCGAAGCGCCCGACCTGCTCCAGGATGGCCGCCGTCTGGTCCTGTAGATAGCGGGCGTTGTCGAAACCGACCGCCGGGCCGGGAGACTTGCCCTCCATGCCCGTCGTGCGGTTTGAGACGGTTGTGTGCCCTTCTTTCATGGTCTATTCCTTTACCCGCCATTGCCCGACTTGCCGCGCCGCCGCTTGTGAATGCCGCGTCTTTTGGCGCCTCGTGTTATCCAGTCCTTCCCCGGACACACCTGTGCCCACCGTGGTCGTAGGTCGTCTGATGGATTCTACACTGCCCGCGGGCTTCTGCAAGGCCGCTTTTGCTGGCCACCCTCAGAGCGATTGCATCTGGTCTTCTCAGGCCTTCTGGCAAGAGTAGAAAATGGAGATGGCTCCGACCCACTTCTTCCCGGTGCCGTGCCCCCTTCAGCGAGGGTGCGCCGAAAAATTGTGGCACGAGCGTCTCCTGCCACAATCTGTTGGGGTTCCCCCCCGCTTCCACCCCAATCAGATCTCCTGCCCGGCCCAAGAGCGCCAAGAGCGCCAATCTCCAGGGGTTGGCGCTCTTGGCGTTCTTGGCGTCCTTGGCGTTCTTGATAGCGTCTCTTGCCACAATCCGTCGGCGCCCCCTTCAGCGAAGCCCGACCAGGTTGTCTTGGCGCGGTTGCTGCACCCTGCTACGATGCCCGAGTCACCAGTGGCGTTGCCGGCTTCCAGGAGCCACCATGAACAGGATGCCGAGGAGGGGATTCCTGAGATTTGCAGCCGGCGCCGGAGCGGCCGCGACCTGGGGCGTCGGGCTCACGTCTATCCGGGCTGCCCCGCAGAGCGACACGAACGCGACGCGGCCCGCCGCCCTGTCCGATATGCAGGCCCGCATGAACAATAACCCGGTCCCCGCGCCCAACGACCCGGCCGAGTGGCCGGGTTTCCGCGAGGCGCTGGCCAAGTGGCGCGAGGATACCAAAGCCCAACTGAAGTACAACGACGCGTTCTACCATCGCAAGGAGTTCCAGTGGGCGGCCTCGAACTACGCCTGCTGCTTCCTGATGACGTGTGACGAGGCGTTCTACGACTGGCGCGGCGGGCGTTATACGGTGGACGCCTTCCTCGACCACGGCCGGCGGGAGTTCGGCGGGTACGACAGCATCGTGCTCTGGCAGGCGTACCCGCGCATCGGGGTCGATGAGCGTAACCAGTTCGACTTCTACCGCGACTTGCCCGGCGGCCTGACCGGCCTGCGCGCCGTCGTTCACCAGTTTCAGCAGCACGGCGTGAAGGTCTACATCGACTACAACCCGTGGGACGGCGGCACCCGGCGCGAGGAGAAGTCGGACATCGACGTGCTGGTCGAGATGGTGCAGGCGCTCGACGTGGACGGCATTTTCCTCGACACCATGAATCGGGGTGCGGCCGACCTCCGCGCCAAACTCGACGCGACACGCCCCGGAGTGATTCTCGAAGGCGAAGGCGCACTGCCCCTGAGGAATCTCCAAGACCACCATGCCTCGTGGGCGCAATGGTTCAGCGACAGTGCGGTACCGGGCGTGCTGCGCCACAAGTGGCTTGAGCGGCGCCACATGCAGCACGAGATCAAACGCTGGGAATATGACCACAGCAACGAGTTGCATACCGCCTGGATGAACGGCAGCGGCATGATGGTCTGGGAGAACGTGTTCGGCTCATGGGTGCCGTGGAACCCGCGCGATCGCTCGATCCTTCGGGCCATGCTGCCCATCCAGCGGCGGTTCACCAAGATATTCCAAGGCGAAGAATGGACGCCGCTCGTGCCCACCGAGCAGCCCGGCGTCTATGCCTCGCTCTGGGAAGGCGGCGGCCTGCGGCTATGGACGCTCGTGAACCGCAGGAAAGATGGTGTCACCGGCGTGCTCCTGAAGGCGCCCGCCGGGCCGGGCCATCGCTATTTCGACCTTGTGGCCGGCCGTGAGGCTGCCGGGAAAACCGAGGGCGAGACCGTGGCTCTTTCCGGCACCATCCCGCCGCGCGGCATCGGCTGCTATCTCTCCGCTGCCGACAAGGACCTGGGCGCCGACTTCGTGCAGTTCCTTGAGCAGCAGTCGCGCCTGAGCGCCCGGGCCGATTTCGACGCCAGCACGCCGCAACGCGAGACGCGGCTCCTCCCCATGGCGCCTGCCACGCCACACCCGCGCGTGCCGGAGGGCATGGTGGAGATCCCCGCCGCTACCGTCGAGTTGAGCACCGACATGCGGGCGCGGGAGTGCGGCTTCTACGAGTCTAAGCCGCCGGCGGACCACACCTTCAAAGGGTCCTATACGTTCAAGATACAGGTTTTCCGTCGTAGCGTTGTACTGAAGCGGTTCGCGATGGACGAAACGCTGGTAACCAACGCCCAGTTCGCCGAGTTCCTCAAGGCCGGCCATACGGCCCGTATGGGCGGATACAAGCCGAAACATCCGCAGAACTTCCTGAAGCACTGGACGGACGGCCGTCCGCCCGCCGGCAAGGAGGATCATCCGGTAGTTTACGTGGACCTCGATGACGCTCGGGCGTACGCCAAGTGGGCCGGCAAACGTCTGCCCACCGAGGAAGAGTGCCAATACGCGGCGCAGGGGGCCGACGGCCGGAAGTATCCGTGGGGTGAGCAGATGGAACCGGGCCGCTGCAATGGCGGCGAGACCGGCGGCACAACATCCGTGAAGGCGTTTCCGGGAGGACGGTCACCGTTCGGTTGCTACGACATGTGCGGCAACGTGTGGCAATGGACCGAAAGCGAGCGCAGCGACGGCCGCACCCGGTTCTGCATCATCCGCGGCGGGTCCTGGTTCGCGGCCAAGGGGTCAACCTGGTATGTGGACGGCGGCCCGCGCCCGGCGAACTTCGCCACCAAGTTCCTGATGACCTGGCCCGGCCTCGATCGGTGCAGCACGATCGGTTTCCGCTGCGCCGTCGATCTGGCGGGTGCCTGTGGGGTCAAGGCATACTCGAAGTGAGCGTACTTGGTTTCCCGTCAGAATGCACTGGTGGCCCGGGCCTCAAGGAACCCCGCCCATCCCCGCCCGAAGGCCACGGAATCGCCGCCGGAAGCCAAAGGTAAGGTAACCGCGGCCCCAGACGAACGGGTCAGGGGGAATGCCGTCACGCCACCCGGTGGAGCGTGACGATGGGCAGATGCCTGCGTCCGCCCTGGAACGTCACCGCGAGTTCCACGCGGGCGCCAGGCTTGCCTTTGATGAGCCTCTGCGGCTTGGCACACGGAGACCCTCGTGGCCAGCGCGCACGCGGCTCCAAACGCGGGGCGCGGTTGGCGGGTCGTCGGCGAGGCGGTTGAGGAAGGCTCTGAAAGCGGCAGCCGGGTCGGCGTCCGGAAAGAGGCCCGTCAAGTTGCCGCGCCGGCCGCGATGACCAGGCGCGCCTTCGGTTCCGTCCGCGCAGTGGCCCTCGTCTGCACGCCGTAGGGGCAAGGAAATCGGCACTGTCCCCGCAACCCAATTTCCACCTACTTCCGGAACGCGACCTCTCTGGCCCCGCCTTTGTCTCTGCTGTCCGGTTCCAGGCTTCCCTGGTTTTCCTGTTACCGTGCCGCCAGTAGCGGCCACAAGCAGGACAGAGGTTGAAGGTTCTGATATGATCGAGCCTCCAGCAGGAGATGAAGCGATGAAAACGAGAATGACGGTCCTCACGCTGGTCGTGAGCCTGTGTGCATGGGTCGCGATGGCGCAGGATCGGCCGCCGCAGGCCACCCCTCCGCGGGCAGACGGAGGCATGGCGCTGATTCCCGCCGGCAAGTTCGAGATGGGCGACCACCATGGTTTTGTGGACCCGAAACACGGCAGCGACGAGACGCCCATACACACCGTCCGGCTCGATGCCTTCCTGATGGCCAGGACCCACGTGACCAACCAGCAATTCGGCGAGTTCCTGAGCGCCGCGCTGGCCAAGGGTCTGGTGGAGGTCCGAAAAGGGCTGGTGTGCGGCACGAAGGACGGCGGGCTCTACTCTGATACCAGCGAGTCCGACGCGGCGTGCGGCATCGGCTGGGATGGGAAGGCCTTCAAGGTGCTCAGCCGCGCCAACCATCCGATGGTCTGCGTGCGCTGGGAGGGCGCCGCGGCCTGCTGCAACTGGCTCAGCGAGCAGGCCGGCCTCCAGCCGTGTTACGACCCACGGACATGGCGGTGCGATTTCACGAAGAACGGCTTCCGCCTGCCGACCGAGGCGGAGTGGGAGTATGCTGCGCGCGGCGGGAAGGCCGATCCGTACCTGGTCTATCCCTACGGCGACAAGGCCGACGCCGCCAAGGCCAACATGCCCGGTTCGGGCGATCCCTACGAAACGGGGCCGCTGCCGCAGACCACGCCCGTGGGCTTCTACAGCGGCGAGTTACATCGCAAGGCCGACTTCAACTGGCCGGGCAAGGAAGACACTTACCAGACCGGCGACGGGGCCAACGGCTTCGGCCTCTACGACATGGCCGGCAATGCCTGGCAGTGGTGCAATGACTGGTATGATTCCCGCTACTATGCGGCAAGCCCGGCCGACAATCCCAAGGGACCGGATCGTGGCCAGGCGATGCCCGACGGCAGGGCCTATCACTGCATCCGCGGGGGAAGTTGGTACAACGGCCCGGACGGGCACTCGCGCGTGTCCAACCGCAATCCCGCGTACTATCGCGGCCCGAAGGACCCGGATCACAATTGGTACGCCATCGGGTTCCGCGTGGCCCGTAGCGCCGATCCGGCGCCTGCGGCGACCGCACCTGCGGCGGCCGCGCCCGCGACGGCCGGAGCGCCGCGCAAGGTCCAGCCGACGGTCGGTCTGATGCTGAACTTGCCCGGGGCCTTCCGGGGCTACACGCTCTTTGCGCCCAAGCACTTCCTGCTCACCTACCTCATGGACAACGAGGGCCGCGTGGTGAACACGTGGCAGAGCAACTACGAGCCGGGACAATCGGCCTATCTGCTGCCCAACGGGCATCTTCTGCGCTGCTGCTTCACCAAGGCCCGCGGGTTCACCGGCGGCGGCGAGGGCGGGCGGATCGAGGAATACGACTGGCAAGGGAAGATGGTCTGGGAGTTCGACTACGCCACCGACACCTACATGCAGCATCACGACATCAAGCCGCTGCCCAACGGCAACATCCTTATGCTGGTCGTGGAGAAGAAGACGCGCGAGCAGTGTCTGGCGGCCGGCTTTGACGACCGCATGCTTATGGACCGTGAGTTGTACCCCGACTCCGTGATCGAGATTCAGCCCACGTATCCAAAGGGCGGCAAGGTGGTCTGGGAGTGGCACGTGTGGGATCACCTGCTACAGGACGCCGACCGCACCAAGCCCAACTATGGCAAGCCCGCCGACCATCCGGAACTGGTCTGGGTGAACTGCAACGGTCGGGGGACCAAGGCGTTCTGGAACCACATGAACTCGCTGGACTATAACGCGCGACTCGACCAGATCCTGCTGAGCGTTCGCGGGTGCAGCGAGATCTGGATCATCGACCACGGCACCACAACCAGGCAGGCCGCGGGCCACACTGGGGGGAAGTACGGCAGAGGCGGCGACCTGCTCTATCGCTGGGGGAACCCTGCCGCATACGGGCGCGGCGCCGCCAGGGACCAGATGCTCTTCCAGCAGCACGATCCGACGTGGATTCCAGAGGGTTCCCCCGGCGCGGGCAACATCCTCGTATTCAACAACGGGCTGAATCGTCTGCCGCCAGGCATCGCGAGCCCGCGCGACCTGCCGCCCAACCCGGTCGGTAAGGACTGGGGATACTCATCGGTGGACGAGATCGTTCCGCCGGCGAGCAAGGATGGCACATACACGCTGGCGCCTGGCGCCGCCTACGGTCCGGCGGCGCTCAAGTGGACCTACTCGGCCAAGAACCCCGCCGACTTCTTTGCCGAGGCCATCTCCGGCGCCCAGCGTCTGCCCAACGGCAACACGCTCGTCTGCGACGGAACCAGCGGCGTGTTCTTTGAGGTGACCCCGGATGGTCAGACCGTGTGGAAGTACGTGAACCCCGTGGTTCGCACCGGCCCGCTGGCGCAGGGCCAAGCACCCGGCCTCGACCACCGGGGGCATAAGTGGAACGCGGTGTTCAAGGTCACTCGCTATGCGCCGGATTACGCGGGACTCAAGGGCAAAGACCTGACGCCGAAGGACGTGATCCCCGGCTCCGGCCCGCAGATGCCCGAGCGCACCCCCGGAGCCGAGCCGCCGAGACGCGAGCCGGGGCGCGAGGGCGACCGGCCGCCGCGCCCGCCGCGCGACGACAGCGACCGCCCACCACCCCGGCGGTGAGGTCGCGTTTGCCTGCGACCTGCCCGAACCGGCGAAAGTGAAGGGCCAGCCATGAACAGCATGCGCCTGATCCCCATCATTCTTGCGGCGATCCTGTGCGGCGCCAGCGCCTCCCGCGCCCACGAAAGCCTCCAGGGTCCCACCGAACTTCTTCTGTGGGAGAAGGACAAGACCTACAACGGCTACACCCTCTTCGGCACGCGGGGCCGCAGTTACCTGATCGACATGGAAGGCCGCGTCGTCCACACCTGGCCCGTCGGGACGAATCCCCACCTCTTGGATAGCGGCAACATCCTCGACGCGTCGAAGGATGATCCCAGCGGCTTCGGCGGCTTCAAGGAAGTGGACTGGGACGGCAAGACGGTCTGGGAATACACCGAGAAGCGCGAGGACTACGCACCGCACCATGATTGGGTGCGTATCTTCAACAAGAAACTCAATACGCCAACCACACTTTACATCGCAAACCGCTCCATAAGCAGCGAACAGGCCATCGCCGCCGGCGCCGACCCGAAGAAGGGTCCGTAC
The DNA here is from genome assembly GCA_964353455.1 of uncultured Anaerolineales bacterium. Classification (GTDB taxonomy): domain Bacteria; phylum Planctomycetota; class Phycisphaerae; order FEN-1346; family FEN-1346; genus CAYGWP01. Next base: position 4,236 of record CAYGWP010000058.1, on the reverse strand, counting down.
CGCGACGTCTCCGTGGACGCCGTGGTCGAAGTCGATATGAAAGGCAACGTGGTGTGGGAGTGGTGGTTCTTCGATCACGTCATCCAGGATATTGACGCAACCAAGCCCAACTATGTCGGCCAGGGCAAGACCGCCGCCAACTACCCCGGGCGTATAAATATCAACATGCCGGGCCGTCCGCTGAAGCGTGACTGGTTGCACTGCAACTCCATTGACTACAACCCCCAACTCGGCCAGATCGTCATCAACTCCGTACAGGGCGAACTCTACGTGATCGACCACGACGGCACGTTCGTGGCCGGCGACCCGAAGGCCGGCATCGCCAAGGCCGCCGGCCCGGGCGGCGACTTCCTTTACCGATTCGGCGACCCGGCCCGCTACGGCCAGGGCGACCCGCCGCGCATCCTGGAGAACTGGGACAACGCCACATCAGGCCATCGACAGATGGGCGGCTCGCACAACGCCCACTGGATTCCCGCGGGCCTCCCGGGCGCGGGGCGCCTTATGGTCTTCAACAACGGCCAGTACCTCTTCGAGCGCACGCCGCAATCCTCGATCATCGAGATCAACGCCTTCCTCGACTCAGGCGGCAAGGACGCCGGCCGCTACGTCAACCCGCCCGATGCCGGCTACACGCAGGTCCGCTACGACAAGGACACGCACAAGGCCCCGCGCCTCATCTCCCGGCAGGTGGTCTGGAGTTATCAGTCCAAGAGCAACCAGGGGTTCTTCAGCCACATCGGGTCGGGTGCCCAGCGGCTGCCCAACGGCAACACGCTCGTCTGCGCGATGACGCAGGGGCACCTGTTCGAGGTCACGGCCGCCGGCGACGTGTTGTGGGAATACATCAACCCCATCACGCCGCAGGGCGTCCTGAAGGTGCTGCCCGACAGCCTTCCGATGACCAACGCCCTGTTCCGCGCCTACCGCTACACCGCGGATCATTCCGCGCTGAAAGGCCGCGACCTTACGCCCAAGGGCACGATCACCGACCGCGCCGCGCAAGGCCTTGACGTCTATCCCCGGCGCCGGCCGCCCGGAGATCGTCCGCAAGGGAAAGGCGACAGCGGAGAACGCCGCGGCCAAGGCGGCCAACGCCGCGGTGACAATCGGGATGACCGTCCACCACGCGACGACCAGCGCGAGAAATGAACGCACGCAATCGCAGACGCAAATGAAAAGACAGTCATGGTTCATCGGCCTTCCCGTCGCCGCTCTGCTGAACACGACGCTTTTCGCTGCCACGCTAGACTTCGATCATCCGCTGTCATAAAATGCGGTCGCGGCAACGGTGTTGGAAGAGATGCTGCCGAATCACAAGACAGAGCACACTCATGAAACAAATCCTCCTCACCGTTACCGCCCTCTGTTTGCCTCTCGCCCACTTTCTTCTCATGGCTCCTTTTCCTTTGTTTGCCGTCCCAGATCCAGCGCAACAACAGCCCAACGAAGATGACTGGTGGTTGCCCGAATGGGTGACGCCACTCCCGGACGTTGTGGGCTTTTACGGCGACAACCCGGCCGATGTCCCCGACCAGACACTGAAACTCGTCACATTTCGATGGAAGGACGTTAACCCCCGCGAGGGTATCTACGATTGGTCCATTCTGGAGAAGGCTCTCGCGGGGAAGAACAACGTCTACACGCGCCTGGAAAACTCCCACGTCATCCATTGCCCGGACTGGCTTGCCAAGAAATACCCCGATCTCAAGACCAAGATCCTCAAAGGCGACCCCACGTCCGACAACTGGGAACAGAAGACGGGCGGGACGTACTACCCGCTTTGGCACCCGGGCATCAAGGCGGAGTTCAAGAAACTCCTCCTCAGCTTCAAACAACACGGCTACGGGGCGCATCCGCGGCTCAAGTTCTCCTACATACCCGGCGCATGGGCGTGGGGCGAGTTCGACGTCGAATTCGTGAAGAAGATGCAAGCACGGGGGATGAAGCCTGAGGACTTCATGAGTTGGTGGCGTGAGATAGTGGATGCTTATGTCGATGCCTACGGAAAAGAGAATGCCCACAAGTTGATGTACACGGGCCATGACTACCTGCCGCTGTGCGACGGCGTGACCGAATGGCGCAACGGCATAGGACGGAAGCCCTTCGAGTACGTCTGGAAGAAGGGCGGCAGTACCCGGTTCGGGCTCCTGGAGAAATTCGACTTCCTTACCGGAGATATGCCGACGTACGGCATTGGCGCCGTGGAGATCGGTGGCGTCCGTTACTTCGTTGTCGATGATGAGAATCCGCTGATCGCGGACCCGAAACGGATCATTGGCGCCGAGAACGAGGAGATTGGCAACGCCAACATCCCATGGGACAACTACTACCAACTCAAGATGACGGCGCTCAAGAGCCTGGCGATTCGTGTCAATTGTGTTTTCCTTGGTGCCAGGATCTGGGAGAAAGGCGGTGCGGTGCACGAATACATGCTCAAGACCCTCGGCCGCCATTACTGGGACTCCCCCGACGCATGGTGCGCTCTCCGCGAGGGGCACGATGTCTACCAAGAGTGGTCTCGCTATCACCTGGGCCGCCGCGGACCTTGGACCGTCCGCAACTGGGAACGATGGCTGATCCAGCGCGAGGTCGAGCCTGACGGCAAGACGGTCGCCACCTACCCCGTGAAAACGCCGGTCAGGTTCAACACGGACGCCTTCGAGGCCCGCCGAACCGACCTCGCGCATGGGAGCGCGTGCATCTATTTCGGTGTCGACGACCGGTTCATGAAGGGCGGTCAGAATCAGGTCCAGATCAAGGTGACTTACCTCGACGAGTCCGCCGGTTTCTGGTGGGTCGAGTACGACGCCGAGGAAAATGCGTACAAGAAAACGATGCCGGTCAAGAGTATGGGCGATGGCAAGTGGAAGACGGCAACGCTGGTCGTTTCGGACGCATCATTCCAGAACCGCCAGAAAGGCGACATGGATTTTCGGATCTTCAGCGGTGGGAAGAACGACCTGACGGTGCGGTTTGTGCGGGTGGTTCGCCTGACTCCTCCGCCTCAGAAGCCGGGGCCGTAGGAAACGAGGCCGATGACACAACCGATCACTCGCAGAAAGGCCCTGGTCTTGGTGGGCGCCGGCGCAGCCGGCCTGCTCCACCCGAGGCTCTCCGCTGCGGCGGACGAGCGTCATGGCAGGCCGGGGGAACTTGTATTCACCGCCGGCCCGGAGCACTGGTTCCACACCCAGCGCGCGCCGGGCAGGACGTTCACCTTCGAGATCCAGGGCGACTCGCACCCCGAGCGCCCGCAGATGTTCGATCCGATGCTTTATGCCCAGACGCTCTGCGCCGCTGCAGCGGATCGGCCGGACGTCTACATGACCATCGGCGACGACTTCAGCGTTGACACGCTTCGCGCCATCGACGCCGAGGCAGTCCACCAGATCTATCTCAGGTAACGCCTTTTCCTGGGTCTGGTCGCGCACTCCTCACCGCTGTTCCTGGTCAACGGCAATCACGAGCAGGCGGCCGGCTACGTCCTCGACGGCACTCCGAAGAACGTCGCCGTTTGGGCACAGAATGCCCGCAACACGCTGTTCCCCCAATCCGCCCCAGACAACTTCTACACCGGCGATACGAAAGCCGTCGAGCACATCGGCCTGCTGCGCGACCACTGCGCGTGGCCGTGGGGTTCCAGGTGAACGGCACGAGGATGCCGCCTGGTGGCAGTGGGGTATCGCCCGAGGGCGGTCGTGGGTAAAGCCAAGTGCCTGCCTTCGCTACGAACCTACGCCCGACGGGCGGACTCGTCACGACGGCCTGAGCGGCACCCGACTGGGCCAACCGCGTGGTGACCGCGTGCAGCAGGTTATAGAAGTCTCCAACGCGCCCCGATTCGTCTCGTGTCGCTAGGAAGAAGGATCGCCAGCGAACACACCCCGCGCGGTGCGGTCTCACGGGTGGGTGCCGAACCCTGCCCGTTCGCTCCCGCGCGGGAGCGGCGATTGAAGCGCATGACGCTCATACGCCACCAAGCCGCAGCGGCGCGTCCGACACTGCTGTCTGAAAGGCCTGCGCGTGGTGCCGCAGGCGGAGCCTCCGCGGCTTGACCATGTCAAGGACGCTGACGCCATCGCTGCCGTCAGGCGAGTCGCCACTCTCTCGCGGGAGTCCTTCGGCCCTGAGGCCCTGCCACCAACCCTTGAGGATCGTGGAGAAGTCGGAATTGGCGCCGCCCGCATCATCGCCGAGCGCTGTTGAAGAGATACCGGTGCGGCCGGAGCGTGC
>CAYGWP010000057.1:0-12845 GCA_964353455.1 uncultured Anaerolineales bacterium | reverse complement strand
TGGACGGCGGCCGATCCCGTGCCATAGATGAGGAACAGGACGACGCCTGCGACCAGGAGAATCACAACAACCGGTATGGCGATAATCAGTTTGCGCTTCGTGGCGTTTCCCCTGCCGCCTAGTCTTCATCCTTCGGCTTGCGCGTCATGTGGTCCAGGAGCAAGCCCTTGATGGCCTTGCTCACCCCGGAGGCCAGTTCCTTGGGATCGGCGCGGACGACGCTCTTGACGGTGCCTGTGACCATCGCAACGCCGATGGTCCGGTTCGTCTCGGCGTCTATGAGTTCAATCTGGGCCGTCAGCGTCGGGTTCGTGCCGTACACGGCCCGCGCCGCCGAACTGCCGGAGTCATAATCCATGAACTTGCCACGGATGATCAGGGCCGGTTTGGCTGAGACCTTCGCTCCGACTTCTGCGAACACACCTGTCCTTCTGAGCCGCTCGATGATGTCCGGCTGCACGGCACTGACCACATCAGACGGAATCGCGCCGAGCATCAGCGACGGGTCGAACGACTCGACCTGAACGCCCTGGTACCGGTCCAGCGCACCCGGGCCGCCGGCGTCACGGAGCTCGAAGAACCGGGCACTGGCGCCTGTGGTTCCGTAATAGGCCTGTGAGGCGATCGTTCCCAAACATCCCGACGATACGCCCAGCATAGCCAAGAGCCCGACTAGCAGTACTCGCTTCATCGAAGTCCCCTTTCCTCGTGGATGCCCTGTACCCCTTCGCCCGCTTCCACTCTACTATTCAGGTCGGCGCCGATGTTCGCAAATTCGTGTGTCCTTCCCATTCTCCGGTGACCGCGAGTCGCTCACTTGTGCGTCCCTTGGGCGGGCGCGGGGTAGTCCTTGTCGATCCGCCAGAGCGAGCCCCCTTCGCCGGCGAGCGGCCGCCCGTACTGTGCCCCCGGGCGGCGGTTGTCGCGCAGGAGAAGGATCAGGTCGGAACTGACCGCTGGGTGATGATAAAAGTAGGCGTGGCTCCAATCCCAGGAGCCGGCGATGCGGGCGTCGATGAACTGGATTTTGGGCAGATTCCGCAGGGCTTCCAGTTGCGCCGGCGACATCTCGCGGGGCTCGATCTGTCCGAGGCGGTCCTTGCTGCCGAAGAGAATGTCGGCCACGTTCAGGCGCAAGTCGTTGGGAGAAACGTATAGCACCATCTGCTCCGGCACCCGCATGAGGTGCTCCGCCTCGACGCGCTGCGAACTGACCTCCATGTCGATGTCAGCCGCCGCCAGCACGAGGCATCCCAGCTTCAGGGCCTTCCGGGTATCGCCCCCGCCGGCGCGAATCTCGATGTTCAGTTCCCGCAGGGCGGTCAGGACGGTGTCGGTCCCGCGGCTGTGGGCCAGGATGTGGACCTTCTCGACGCCCGGGCACGCCGCCAGCAGGCGCAGGAACTGCTTGAGGTGGTAGACCGTGAACTGGCTCGACTCGCGGTCGTAGGCGTAGCCGCGGGCGGGGTCGCTCCCGCCGCCGGCCGGCCATGCGTAGACCACCGGCACGCCGCAGCGGCCCATGAAGTGCCACAGGCCGGCCAGGACGTAGGTGGGTTCCTCAAAGTTGCTGCCGGTGCCGTGGACAAAGACGTAGAGCTCTTTCTTGGGGGTGAGGGCGAGACGCTCGGCCACGAGGGCCTTCAGGCGGTCCTCGGCCGCGCGGCGGGCCTCCACGACCTCGGGGGCATCCACGATCTGGCCGTCGCGCTCGACGGTTTTCGACGGCGTCGGCGGGAACCTGCCAAGTTCGCGCGTCTCGTCGGTGCCCATCGCCAGGTCCGTCGGCCGCAAGGCAGACCGGCTGGCAGCGACGAGGGCGTCCCACGGCACGTCCTTGCCGATCCGCACGGTCGTCATGCCGAAGGCCAGCGACCGCGACCGGCGATAGCCGTACTGGGGGTTCTTGGCGATGTCGCCCTCGGCCTCGCGGTCGGTGGCGTAGAGAACGTCCACCGTGCTTGTGCGGAAGCAGGTGGGGACGTCCGGAAACGGGTTGTCGGGGGTGAATGCGTAGAGGTTCGGCGTGGGCATCAGCACCGGCCCGCCACAGCCCGCCGCCAGGACCAGCGCGCTGAGCACCAGGGTGAGAAGTGCCGCAGGCTGCCCCGCGCCGGAAGTCAGAACGGCCCCGATAATACGCGGCGGACTCATCGCCAACTCCTGCGGTGATGGATTACGTACGGCGCTCGTCCCACGGCGGGCCAAGGCCCGCCGTGGCACACATGTTCTGCTACGCGCAACCGTGAACTGCTATAGGTATTGATACCTCCACATACGGCCATGCTGTTACAGGCCCAGCACGTCGGCCATTGAGTAGAGGCCGCGGCCGCGGTCGGCCACCCAGCGGGCGGCGCGAAGTGCGCCGCGGGCGAAGGTGTCGCGGCTGTGGGCGACGTGCTTGAGTTCCAGCCGCTCCCCCAGGGCGGTGTAATAGACGATGTGTTCGCCGACGATGTCTCCGCCGCGGATCGCGTGGATGCCGATCTCGCCGGGCTTGCGCGCCCCGTGGCCGGGCCCGCGCCCGTGGACGGCCGACTCGGCGAGGTTGCGGCCGGTCGCCCTGGCGATCTCCTCGGCAAGTTTGATGGCGGTGCCCGACGGGGCATCCTTCTTGAAGCGATGATGGGCCTCGATGATCTCGATGTCGTAGTCCGGGCCGAGGGTCCGCGCGAGTTCCGCCGCCGCGTGGAAGAGGACGTTCACACCGACGCTCATGTTCGGCGAGAAGACGATGGCGGTCTTCTTCGCGGCGGCCTCGATGCGCTTGCGCGACTCCGCCGGGAAACCCGTCGTGCCGACCACGCACGGGAGCCCCAAGGCCGCGCACGCCTCGACCCGCTCGACGGAACCCTCGGGGAGCGAGAAGTCGATCATCACGTCGAACTTCTTCGGGAGCGTATCAGAGACCTTGATGCCCAGGTCGCCGACGCCCGCCAGCGGGCCGGCGTCGCAGCCGATGCACGGATGGCCGGGGGCCTCGGCGGCGCCCGCCAGTTCAAGGTCTTCCGATTCCTCGACGAGGCGGATGAGCGTCCGGCCCATGCGCCCGCAGGCGCCTGAAACGACGACGTGAATCATGACTGGATTCCTTACAACACGTGTGCCACGGCCGGCTTGCCCGGCCGTGGTCATGCACAAGGGCTATCGCACGGCCCGCCCTTAGTCTTGGCGGGCCGTGGCACACAGGCATGTCATGCTTGAATCGCGGCGATGATCTTGTCGAGGTTGTCCTCGACCACAACGGGCCGGTTGGCGAACGTGGCCGTCCGGACGCCGTACGCCCCGTAGTCCTCGGCCAGTTCGCCGTCCTTCCGGGTGTGGTACGCGACGGTTGCGTGCGGGTCCTTAAGGGCGTGGCCCGTAAGGACGCAGACCACCCGCTCGTCGCGGCCGATGGTGCCGGCGGCGCGGAGTTTCCGGACGCCCGCGACGCTTGCGGCGGAGGCCGGCTCGCATCCGAAACCGCCCGCGCCAACCTGGGCCTTCGCATCCAGGATTTCCTGGTCGGTCACCTTCTCGACCACTCCGCGGGTCCACTCAAGTGCCCGGAGGCACTTCTTCAGGTTCACGGGTCGATTTATCTCGATGGCCGATGCGAGGGTCTTGGCGCGGCGGTTCTCGGACTCCATCCGCTGATAGAATGCGGCGATGCGCTGGTCGTCCACCCGGCCGCCGTTCCACGCAACCTTCTCCTCGTTGACGACGCGGTACAGCGTGTCGGCGCCGGTCGCGTTGATGACCGCAAGTCGCGGCGAGCGCTTTATGAGGCCCGTCTCGACGAGTTCCTGGAACGCCTTGCCGAACGCGGATGAGTTGCCCAGGTTGCCGCCGGGCACGACGACCCAGTCGGGCACTTCCCACCGCAGGCCCTCCAGGATGCGGTACATGATGGCCTTCTGGCCCTCGAGGCGGAACGGGTTGACGCTGTTCATCAGGTAAATCTTGAGTTCCTTTGCGACCTCCTTGACGCGCTTCATGCAGACGTCGAAATCGCCGAGGACCTGGATGACGCGGACCCCGTAATCGAGGGCCTGAGCGAGTTTGCCGTAGGCGATTTTGCCGCTGCCCACGAGGACGACGGCCGGCACCCGCCCATCGACGGCCGAGAAGAGCGCGACCGATGCGCTGGTGTTGCCGGTCGAGGCGCACGCCGCACGGCTCGCCCCGGCCAGCCGCGCGTGCGTGAACGCGGCGGTCATTCCGTTATCCTTGAAACTTCCAGATGGGTTCATACCTTCATATTGAAGGAAGAACCTGCCGGGCGTGATGCCGGCGAAGGCGGCCACCTTGTCGGCCCGCTGGAGTATGGTGCGTCCCTCGCCCACGGTGATGATGTGCCCGCGGGCCGCGAACGGCAGCAGTTCATGGAACCGCCAGACGCCCGAGAACGCGAGCGGATCGTCCTGCCGCGCCCACTTCGCCTCGAAGTCCTTCAGATGCCTCGGCATCGCCGCCCGCGACCAGTCGTAGCGGACATCCAGAAGGTCGCCGCACTTCGGGCACTCAAAGACGGCCTCCGTCACGGCCAGGCGCGCGCCGCAAGCGACGTTCATGCACTGCTGATGCGCAATGTCGGTGCGTATGTCCACGGTCGATGCTCCTTGCGCGTGCCGCCTGTGGCAGCGCTGGGCGACATGGTATCAGAAACATTTACGCCGGGGAAGTGGCCGTCACGGCGCCCACGGGGTCCAGGGTTTTCCGTCGCGGGTCATCTTCGGCGGCGACTTTTCGAGCGATGCCTGGACGGCCTTGCGCTCGGCCTCGTCGAAGCCGAAGAAGAAGACCGCGCCCTGGTTGCCGTACTTGAAGGTCGCCCGTCCCGCCGGGCCCAACTGCTCGTACGCCTCGACGAACTCGTCGCGGTCCTTCGGCGTGTCCCACAGGGTGATCCACACGGCGCGGAGGTCCTTCAGGGTCTTGCCCGCGTCGTCGGCGCTTGAGCCGAAGGCGAGGAGGAAGAAGCGGTCGCCGCCCCAGCCTGTGGCGGCCGGGTTCGTCCAGTAACTCGACATGTTCATCGCCATCAGGTCCAACTTGGCGTCCTTGGGGGTCGTGAGGACGGCGCAGAGCATCTCGCCGACAGTGTCTTTGTGGACGATGAACCGCCCCGGCCGCGCGAGGATCTTCGCCACGTCGTTATCGTTGACGATGACCGGCTCGTCGCGGGTGGCGGCGTCCCAGTATTTCTCCGGGTGCAGGATCTGCTCGGAGGACCGCGGCGGGTCCTTGACGGCCGCAAGGAACCTCTCGCCCACGGTCTTGTTGTCGGGGGCAAGCATCAGCGACAGCATCTCGCCCCGTGCGAGGAACGCCGTGCCCACCAGGTACGCCCCCAGCATCGCCGAGAAGTACCGCGGGGCCTCCAGCAGGGGTTTGCTGCGCTCCATCTCCTCCAGGGCATACTGCTGGAGTTCGGCGATGTTGTACTTGCCGGAGAACTGGGCGCGGACCATGTACTGCGACATGAGAGAAGTGGCCGAGCCTTCGATGAGAGCCTCGGTCACGAGGTCCATGTCCTCGCTCTGCCCGATGCGCGACTTGACGAATTTGTCGAGGTCAATGTACTGGTCGTCCAGGGCGTGCGTGAGTTCGTGAGCCAGCATGCTCCGCTCGACGATGGGCAGCATCTTCGCCTCGCCGCGCTTGACCATGTAGAGGGTCTTCGTGTCGGTGTCGTAGAAGCCGCCGACCTGGTTCTGCATGATATCCAGGAATGTTTTCCGGAGGTCGCAGCCCGGCGGGAGGAGACCAACGGTCCGCAGGAACGCCTGGACCTGGGCGACCTTCTCGGGCGGGTACTGCTTGTCGATCTCGCGGTCCAGGTACGCCCGCACGTCCTCGGGTGAACACATCTTCGTCGCGACGGGCGCCTTGAACTTCCAGCCGCGCAGGGCCTCGACCTCCGTGGCCGCCTCTGCGGCCAGTTTCTGCATCTCCGGCGATGCCGCCTCCGACGTCGGCGGCGCGCCGGCCGCGCCGGCCGTCGAGACAAACGATGCGAGGAGGGCAAGCAGGGCGGCGAGCAGCGCCCACGGACGCGGGTGTTTCATAGCAGGGGTCCTTTCCACCAGGGCCGGGTCATGCGCCATGGCATAAGATGGATTCTAAGTAGAACCGCAGAAAGAATCATCACATTTGTGCGCGGCGGGTCTCCGGACCCGCCGCGCAAGAATGCGTTATCCCGTATGGCGCGGTGGGTGCGGAGACCCACCGCGCCATGGCTTGAATGAACGGAGCCTTCTGAGGTTCTACTCAGCGCGGTCTGCGGACTTCGACAACGTGCGGCTGGTGCGCCAGGTCGAAGCGTCGGTCCTCGGCCCGGGCCGCCAGAAACGCCGCAAGGGCCAGGCCGCCGCCGAGGATGAGGCCCGTTGCCTCCGGTCCCAGGCCGAGCGCCTGCTGGAGGCCAGTCCATACGCTGCCGGCCACCAGCCCCGCGAGGCCGACGGCCAGCGGCACGGCGAACACCAGCGCTATGCCGCGCCACACGCCCGGCAGCGGCACCGCGACCGTCACCTGATCGCCCGCCTGAAGTCCGTCGGCGCTTACCCAGAGGATGAACTCCGCGGTCCCGAGCGCCTGGCACGCGCAGCACGAGCGGCAGGCGTCGGAGCGCTCGGGGCGTATGCGAACGGCCGCGCGGCCGTCTTCAATACGCACGACTGTGCCGGTTTCGGTGACTTGCATGAACGCACGGGGGGCCGGCTGTCATTTCTCATCAAGCGACCGGATTTTCGTCACCTGCCGCACGAGCACGTGGTGCGGCACGCGGACGCTAAGGCGCAGCAGGAGGAACCGTCCGAGCGGCCCATCGGACACGAGGATGATGTGTCGCGAGGTCGGCGTCTTGACGCCGGGCATCGAGGACTGGTGGCCGGTCACCAGGACGTCGGCGCCGACGGCCTTTGCGAAGAGGTCGGCGGCACGCTGGTCGTGGTTGCGGCCCCAGACGAGGTTGTAGATGCTCGATTCTGGCAGGTAGTCATCTATGGAGAGTGGCCGGTCGAACACGGAAAAATCGAAATCTTGAATTACGTCGAATTCTGGCGTCGAGTGGCTGATGAAGACGCCGTTCGGGGCGCGGACCGCCAGGGGCAGCGACACGAGGAACCGCCGGTACGCCCCGTGCACCTCGGGCCATGCCTCGCCGTAGGCGTTCTCGATGCCGCGCCAGAAGGCGGCGCTCGTGCTCTGGCCGCCCTTCGTGATGACCGCGCCGATGACCTCTCCCAGGTCGTGGTTCGAGAGGACCATCTGGACCTGCGACTTGTAGCGGCACTTCAGCGCCGCCACCTCTTCAAGGAGTCGGAAACTCTGGTCGCCGCCGCGCTCGTCGGTCGGCCCGCCGTGGATGAGTTCCTGAAGCACCAGGTAACGGTCATTGTGGCGGTGGAGGTTGGCCCAGTCAACGACCCGCCGGAAGTTCTCCACGTCGCCGTGCAGGTCCCCGACGACCACCAGGTCGCCGTGCTCGGGCAGGCACACGATGTTGCCGCGCCGCAGCGGGTCGCGCTTCATCAGGATCGCCGCGCGGTCCAGGCGGTCGGTGATCTCGCCGACGCCCGTGTTGCTCTCGTCGGGATTGACGTCCCAATCGTTTGCCGGTTCGGCCAAAGCCCCGTCTCCTGGTGTCCGAGCACACTCTTATACGAACGACCGCGCTCGTCTTCGACTCGCGGCTAAACGTTATTCTCCAGTCGCTGCTACTCCGGCGCGGGCGGGCCGCTGGTCTCGGCCTCCAGCCGGCTCTTCAAGTACACCTGCCGCAGGTCCATCAGGAAGTCCTGCATCGGAAACAGCCGGCCGGGGCAGTGCGTGTTCTTGAGTTCGCCGTGCCCGACGATCTGTTCCAGCGGCACGTCATACCGGGTCCGCAGGGCCTGGACCAGCATCTCCAGCGATGCCATCTGTGCGGCCGTTGGTTGGTGCTCGTCGAAGTTGCCGATCAGGCAGATTCCGATCCCGTCGGTGTTGAATTCCGGATGGCCCGCCACCTTCGTATGCGCGCCGTCCAGTTGATCGAGCCAGCGCGGCGTCGGGACGATCTGCCCGTCGGCCGATCCCGGCGACCGCCCGTTATTGATGAGGAAGTGGTACCCGACGCCGCCCTCGAACCCGCGGACGCGATGGCCCTGGTCGATGGACTCAAGCGTGCCGCCCGTGGTGGCCGAATGATGGATGACAATATAATGCCACGGCCGGCTCGGCGCCATGGAATCCGGCCAGACGATGGCGGCCAGCGCCGTGCTGCCGGCCGGCGTGCCGAAGGTCGGCACCATGGGCGGACGTTCGCGGGGCATCGCCGCCCAGCAGAACAGGGCAACGCTCATCATCGCCCCGAAGAGTGCCAGCCAGACACGGAACAAACGGATCCAGTTGACGGACTTCGATTTCTCCGTCGGCGTTGCGGCCGCTGGATTTTGCGTCATGGCACACCTTTCGTGTGCGCAGATCGATTGTCTCGGGCAGGTCTAACGGCGAACGCCGGAATTATAGCGGCCCCAAGGTGACCCGTCCAGACGGCAGCCGGGGGGGCGCGGCCCGCCGGAGGGCGGGCGCATGGACAGTTGGAGGGATGCCCTACATTTTCCCCGCGATATTCGTATAATATGCGGCGTCTGATTACAGGGCGGACACGGGCACGGCCGATACTGAGATGCACATGGCGCATCCCGCGCCACGTACCTGGGGTCCATGAAGAGGAAGAATGGCCGCCGGCAGGACGCATATTCTGGGGTTCGCCGTGCTCGTCGCGGCTGCGGCGATGCCGGCCCCTGTGCGCTCTGCACAGGACGTTGATGCGGCGGCCTTGCGCGAATCGGCCGGCGCGAGGGTCTGCCTTGTGACCGCCGAGAACGCCCTCGGCATCCCGGTCGGCTACGCATCGGGGTTCCTCGTGGGCGAAGGGAAGTTCGCGGTGACCGACCTGGCGACGCTCACGATGCCGGGGGTCTCGCGGGCGACGCTTCGCTTCCTCGACGGCAAGACCGCGGCGGCCGCCCAGTTCGCCATGGCTGACCCGACGATCGGCCTTGCAGTGGTCCGCCTGGAGAAGGACTTGCCCGAAGCGGCCGGGCTTCCGCTCTCGAAAGACCCCGTGCCGCAGGCAGGCGTCCGCGCGATCGTCATCGGCTGGCGCTGGGCGCAGGACCTGGACCTGACGATCGGCATGGCCGCCAGCGGCCTCACATCGGCCAAACTCGCCGCCGACCTCAAGGTCGATCCGCCCAAGACCGAGGTCACGTTCCTGAGTTTCGGGGCCGAGCACCCGGATGCCGCCACCGGCGCCGCCGTCGTTGACAAGGACGGAAACGTCATGGGCGTTTTCATCCGCGTGGCGGGCACCGACAGGTCCGTCGTGGTCCCGGTGGGCCTGCTGCGGGAGGCGATGCTGGCCTCCGACCGGCAGTTGCGTCCCCTGACAGCGCTGCCGAAGCCGGTGTGGCCGATCTGCGTTCAGCCGCTGCCGGGCAAGCCTGTCTCGTCGATCGAGTTCGCCCAGAACATCCGGAACATCCGCGGCCGCAGCCGCTGCTCAAAGTGCGAGGGCAAGGGCACCGTGATGGTCAAGAAACTTGTGGGCACCCGGAACGTCGGGGTCTTGACTTACCCGGTCTATCGCTGGGAGACGGAGACGTGCCAGCACTGCAAGGGCGAGGGCGTCATCTTCAACGATGTCCTGTACCCGCAGTACATGAAGATGGCCGAGGGGGGGATATGGGTCACCCAGGGGGCCGACATTGACCAGAAGGCCCGCGATGTGGCCCTCACCAACGGGCAGGAGGTCCTCAAGGCCCTGGCCAAGGTCGGCAGCACATACCGGACGGAACTGTCGAGGCAGGCGAAGGCCGACCTGGCGAAGGCCGGCGCGGCGTATCCGAGAGGCATCGTCCTTTACGCCCAGGTCCGCGATTGCATCGACGGGCCCGACGGCCAGTACGTGATGCTCACGCCGCACACGGGCCCGGGCACACTGGCCGTCAGGAGCGACCGCTTTCCGGCGACTTCCGAGGGCCAGGCCAAGGCGCCCACGGCGGGGCACTGGATTGTCCTGGCAGGCGTGATGGCCGGACAGGTGAGGCTGGGGGACCAAAAAGCGACGCTGGTCCATCCGTTCGGTTGGGTCCGCGGCCCGCACCTGGGAGGCGGGCCGGCAGGCAAGGCCGCGCCGGGTCCGGGTCCGGGACCCGGTCAGCCGCCACCGCCGGCGCAGAAGGGCGATCCGAATTTCTTCGGCGTCGGCGGATAAAAAGCGCCTGACCCCTTTTTTCTCCCCGCCCGATTCGCTACATTCATCTCTCAACCAACATGGACACGCGGGACATCGCTGTAGCGAAGGCCGAGACGCGGCGGGCGGTGGCGGAGTCGCTCGCGCAACTGACGCCCAGCCGCCGCAGGGCCGCAGGCATCGCCGTGGCCCAGCGTGTGGCCGGGCTGCCGGTCGTTCAGGCCGCGAGGACGCTCATGGCGTTCCTGTCGCTCCCGACGGAGATCGACACCTGGCCTCTCTTGCGCTGGGCGTGGGGCGATGGGAAGCGCATCGCCGTCCCGCGGATCGAGGCCGCCGGCGGAACCGCGGCGACGCTCCGGCAGCGGACGATGGTCGCCGTCCTCCTTGCGCCGGCCGATGTCGAAGGCGTCGCCACGCACCCGGCCGTCCGACCGGGGCCGCTCGGAATCCTCGAGGTCCCCGATGCGCCGCCGCTCGCTGCCTCAGAAATCGATGTCCTCCTGATGCCGTGCCAGGCCGTGGACCGTCGCGGAAACCGGCTCGGCAAGGGCGGCGGGTTCTTCGACCGGTTCCTGAAGATGCCCGGCCTGCGGGCCGCGCGGATCGTCCTGGCGTTCCACGAGCAGGTCCTCGACGAAGTGCCCGTGGGTGAGAATGATGTGCCGGTCGAGATGATCGTCAGCGACGCCGAGGTCCTGACGTTCGAAGTAGGCCGGGGCGCGCCCCGGCCTACACGATTGTGAACTTCCCCTGGCCCACGCGCCCGGGTCGGGGGTTTAATCTGGAAAGGGGTCTGACGTGATGAAGAGTGCCGTAGGACGTATCGTGGTGACGGTGGCGGCAGCGGCGGCGCTGGTCGCAGCGACGCTTGTGGTGATGCATTACGTTCGATCGCCGGAGTTCCCGCCGCCGACGGCGCCGCCGCCAGGCGAAGCGAAGGCCGGCGAGGGCGCTGCCGTGGCCGGCCAGCCGAAAGGCCCTGCTCTTGCGCCTCCGCCCCCCGGTCCCGGGGAGGCCGAGGCGGACGACGGGCTGGCGCTGGCGGCGAGCGGCCGCCTTGCCCAGGCGCAGGTGCGCCTCAGCCAGTCTCTCCGTGCCGGCGTCGATGGTCCGAAGGGCAAGGCCGTCCGCGACGCCGTCATGAGCCTGGCCGACCGGGTCCAGTTCGGCGGCGAAAAGGCGCCGGACGATCCCTACGCCAAGTCGTACAACGTGGTGAAGGGCGATGCGATCATCACCATCGGGCGGAGGTTCCTGATCCCCGGTGAACTGGTGATGCGCCTGAATCGCCTCGGCTCGCCGAGCATCCAGGCGGGCCAGTCGCTTAAAGTAATCCAGGGGCCGATTCATGTCGAAATATATAAGGCACGCCATGAACTTCAGGCCTGGTGCGGCGACGTCTGCATCCGCGTGTACCCGGTGGGCATCGGCAAGGTCGGCTCAACGCCCGAAGGAACGTTCACGGTGAAGAGCAAATTGAGGAACCCGCCCTATCAGCCGATGCACAAGCCGCGGACCGAGTTCCGCGACCCGGGCGCGGCCGACAACCCCCTGGGCACGCGGTGGATCGACATCGGCAACCATTACGGCATCCACGGGACGATCGACCCCGCGAGCGTCGGCCGCGACGTCTCCGAGGGATGTATCCGCTTGCACGGCAAGGACGTCGAGGAACTCTTCGACCTCGTCGTCGAAGGCGCGAGCAAGGTGACCATCCGGCCGTAGGGACCAGTGCCGGCGGGGTACTGCGTCACTTACGGGTGCTTGCCGCGGCGGGTGGCCGAAAGTTTAGCCGCGACTCGAAGAGGAGCGCGTGTTCGAACGGTGCGCGCGCTCCTCTTCGAGTCGCGGCTAAACGTGCCACCCTCGTGAGTGACGCAGTACCCGGCGGGTGAACGGTGGCCTTTTGCTCTTGCACCGGGTAGAATAGCGGTGGCCTTAACCGGCCAACAGGTGAGCGGCCATGACCACGCTGACGAATTACCGGCCGTACTACGAGGTCCTGGGGCGCGTCGAGGCCGTCCGCGCCCGCATCCGGTCGCTCCGCGTCACTGAGGGCCTGCTCACGCTGGTGGCCGTCCTCTGCGGCACGGTCTTCCTGGCGACCCTTGCGCAAGGGTACCTGCGGTTCGGCGTGGCGGGGCGGCTGGCGCTCCTGGCGATGGTGACGGCCACCGCCGTCCTGGCGTTCTGGCGATGCGTGGTCGTTCCGCTGCGATGGGACCCGAATGACAAGGAAGTCGCGCGGTTCCTGGAGACCCGCCTGCCGCAACTGGGGAACAGCCTCATCAACACGATCCTGCTGACCGAGGGGGCGGACGAGTGGTCCCCCGTGCTGGTTGAACTGGCGATCGTCGAGGCGGCGGCCGGTGCGCGCGGAATAGACCTGATGGCGGCCGTGAGCAGCCGGCGCACGAAGCGCATGGCGTTGGCGGCGCTTGCCGCGGCGCTTGCGCTGGCGTCGTTCGCCGTCTTCGGCTTCGGCAGGTTCTCGTCAGCGGCGCTCCAGATACTGATGCCGTTCCAGAAGGTCCCGTCGGTGGGCGACGTGCGGTTCCTCGAGATCAAGCCCGGCAACGCCGCCTGGATCAAGGGCGAGCCGCTCGAGATC
>CAYGWP010000056.1:0-2494 GCA_964353455.1 uncultured Anaerolineales bacterium | reverse complement strand
AGGAAGCGGCCGCCCGCTGCCGGGCGGCGGCAGCCAGACCGATGCCGCGGGCCCGGCACTGGCGGCGCTCGGAATCGCCGGTTCGATTTCGACATAGACGACGGTCCCCGGCGGGACGAGTTCCGAGAGACACGCGGCGGCGCGCTCGGCCGCGGACGGACGGTCGGGCGGCGCTAAGCCGGCCAACCGGACAACCGAGCCGTCGTCCAGCCGCAGGCTGATCGGCGGCACGAGTTCCTTGACCGCACGATATGTGCCGCCCCCCGGCGGCGCCAACCTCGGAGACCTGTGCGGGTAGTACCTGATAAGGGCCACCGCGACCAGTGCCATCCAGGCCGCCGCAAGCACCAGCCATGCGAAGCGCTTGTCTTCGGGGCTCAGGGCCGGGCGCTGGGCGGGATGGGCCTGCGGCTCAACCATAGGTCTGATAAGTCCATGTTTGCCATGCCACCTGTCGCGGCGCCTATCGCTTCAAAAAGTACTCCATCAGTTCGTGTCCGACGGCAACGTGCATGCCGGTCTTGCGTGCCTCGGCCTCAGTCATGGGGCCGCCCGGCCGCGCGGCCGCCAGGCCGGCGCCCATCATGGCAAACGGGACAGGCTGGCGGTCATGGGTCCTGAGGTCAATGGGGGTCTCGTGATCGGGCGAGACGAGTATCCGCCACTGGCTGCCCGATGCCTCGAGCGCTGCCAGAATCGGTCCGACGACCTCTCGGTCCACGGCCTCAAGCGCCCGGACCTTTTCGCGGGCATCGGCGTTATGGCCTGCCTCGTCGGTCGCTTCCACGTGGACGACTACCAGGTCGTGGTCCATTAGTGCCTCGATGGCCGCGCGGCCCTTGCCAGCGTAGTTGGTGTCATAGTAGCCGGTGGCGCCTTGAACCTCGATGACGTCCCAGCCGATGAGCATCGCGATGCCGCGCACCAGGTCAACCGCGGTGATCGCAGCGCCGCGGAGTCCCCAGCGGTCGGCGAACGAGGCGAGGGCGGGTCGGCGGCCCTGGCCCCAGAGCCAGATCTGCGTGGCGGCGTTCTCGCCCAGGTCCTGCCGCACCTTGTTCACCTGGTGCTCAGTCAGAATTTCTCTAGATGCCTCCATAAGTTTCCTGAGCATGGCGGCGTTCTTGCCCTTCGGCAGGTGCCGCTTGATGGCCCGGCCCATGATGTCGTGCGGTGCGGCAGTGGTCACCTTGAACGTCCCGCCGCGGACCACCACGAGGTGCCGGTAGCCTATGCCGGCGTAGAACCGGAGGGTGTCGGTGCCGAGTCGCTCCTGGAGCGCGGCGATGAGGAGTTCGGCCTCCTTGGTGGTGATGTGGCCGGCCGAGTAATCGACCATCTCCTCATCGGCGACGGTCACGAGGTTGCAGCGGAAGACCCAGTCGTCGGGCCCCAGTTCGATGCCGCGCGCGACGGCCTCCAGCGGCGCCCGGCCGGTGTAATTCTCGGCCGGGTTGTAGCCGAGGAGGCTGAGGATGGCCACGTCGCTGCCGGGTGACATGCCCGGCGGCACGGTCTGGACGGTGCCGAGGCGGCCCTCGGCGGCGATGCGGCTCATGTTCGGCAAGCGGGCCACCTCAAACGGTGTATGGCCGCTCAGGGCCTCGCACGGCCGGTCGGCCGCGCCGTCGGGGATAACAATCGCGTATTTCATGCGCCGGCCTCCTCGCGCGATGCCAGCATGCGGATGCGCACCATACGGCCGACCACGGCGGGCAGCCGGCGGATTTCATCGAGCGCTGCGGCGACGCTGCCTTCGCGCGCCACGTGCGTGGTGATGACGAGCGGCACGCTTTCCGGCTGCGCAGACTCATGTTGAAGTACCGACGCGATGCTGATCTGATGGCGGCCCATGACGCCGGCGATTGCCGCCAGGACGCCCGGCCGGTCCACCACGTCGAACCGGAGGTAGTAGCGCGAGCGGATCTCGTTGATCGGCAGGACGGGCAGGGCCGCGCGCCGCCCGGCCAGCCATGCCATGTGCTCGGCGGTCAACCTTGCCCGCCCGATCGCCGCATCGACGACGTCGGCCACGATGCTCGACGCCGTCGGCATCATACCCGCGCCGGGGCCCACGTAGAACGTGTCGCCGACCGCGTGCCCGGTCACCAGTACGGCGTTATCGACGCCCGAGACGGTGGCCAGCGGGCCGGCGGCCGGGACGAACGTCGGATGCACGCGAAGGCTCATCGCGCCATCGACCACGCGCGCGACGGCCAGGAGTTTCAGAACATAGCCGAGTTGCGCGCCGTAGGTGATGTCGGACGGATGGACGCCGGCGATGCCCTCGACGTACACGTCATCGAGATTCACCTCGGCGCCGAACCCGAGGCCGGCGAGGATGGCGAGTTTGTGGCGGGTGTCCTCGCCGCTCACGTCCAGGGTCGGGTCGGCCTCGGCATAGCCCTTGGCCTGCGCCTCGGCGAGGGCCGACTCGTAGGATGCACCGGTCTGCGACATTTGAGTAAGGATATAGTTACATGTTCCGTTGAGA
>CAYGWP010000055.1:0-21566 GCA_964353455.1 uncultured Anaerolineales bacterium | reverse complement strand
CCATCAGGAAGTCGATGATGTTGTGGCAGGCGTCGATGGACACGTTGCGCTGGGCCTCGTGGCTCGACGCCCCCAGGTGCGGCAGGCACAGCACCTTCGGATGCTCGACCAGGGCGCGGTTCTCGGGCGGTTCCTTCGTATAGACGTCGAGGCCCGCGCCGCCGAGGTGGCCGGAGTTCAGGACCTCCAGGAGGGCCGACTCGTCGATGATGCCGGGGCGGTCCTCGTTGAAGGTGATGACGAGGTCGCCCTCGGGCTTAAGTTCCATGTAGAAATCATCAAGTGCCGTTATGCGGGGATAGTGGGCCGAGAAGACCGTGCCCTGGACGGTGTGCGATTCGCGGTCGCCCTCGGCGGTCACGCGGATGCTCGAGACGTACCCGCGGGCGTCGCCGGCCGTCCGCTCCGAGACCTCGAGGCCGTATTCCCTGGCCACCATCATGGTGTTTACGGTATTAATGGGTGTAGATACTACTCGCTGGAGGAGTCCCATGAGGACGCTTATGGTGACGAGTTTGAACGGTTCCTTGGCGATGTCGCCGGCGTAGGTGACGATGAGGCGCTTGAGGCGCCCGTGCATGATGCCCGCGGTGATGGCGCCGATGCGGTGGCCGAGTTCGGCGTAGGGCTTAAGTGCCCCGGCGACGGTGAAGTCTATTGCGGGGACGTTGACCGCCCCCCGCAGTTCGCGGCCCATCAGGAAGTCGATGATGTTGTGGCAGGCGTCGATGGCCACGTTGCGCTGGGCCTCGTGGCTGGAGGCCCCCAGGTGCGGCAGGCAGGTCACCTTGGGATGGTCAACGAGCGCCCGGTCCTCGACGGGTTCTTTTGTATATACGTCGAGGCCTGCTCCGGCGAGGCGGCCGGAGTCCAGTGCCTCGGCGAGGGCCTTTTCGTCGATGATTCCGCCGCGCGCCGTATTGATGACGATCGCGTCCTTCGGGAGCGCCTCCAGTTCCGCCCTGCCTATTATGCCGCGCGTCTCGTCCGTCAGCGGCGTGTGGACCGTCAGAATGTTCGCCTCCTTCAGGAGGTCCTGGAGGTTGGCGACGAGGCGGACTTCCTTCGCCAGGTCGCCGGCCGGCCCCGCGACGAAGGGGTCGTAGCCGATGACCTTCATGTCGAACGCGAGGCACCGCTTCGCCACGGCGCGGCCGACGCGGCCCAGGCCGATGATGCCGACGGTCTTGCCCGAAAGGAGGTTGCCCATGTAGGACTTCTTGTCCCACTTGCCGCCCTTCAGGGTCGCGCAGGCGTGGGCGATGTGGCGGCTGACGGCGAGCATCAGCGCGATCGTCAGTTCGCACGTCGAGGTGGTGTTGCCGTCGGGGGCGTTCATGACGACGATGCCGTGCCGCGTGGCGGTCGGGATGTCCACGTTATCGACGCCGACGCCGGCGCGGGCGATGGCCCGGAGTTTACCGGGGGCGGCGAGGACGTCGGCGGTCAGTTTCGTCTCGGAGCGGATGCAGATGCCGTCGTACTGGCCGATTACGGCCTTGAGTTCCTCGGGCTTAAGGCCGGGCATAAGGTCAACCTCGACGCCGGGCTCGGCCCGGAGGATGGCGATTCCTTCCTCGGCGAGTTTGTCGGATACGAGTATCTTCATTGATGACTCCTCGTGGTCCGCATGTTAAGCCGTCGCCGCCAACGGCGACGATCAATAACGCGGCCGTTTGCGGCCGCGGCTAAACATTGCCGCTATGCCTGCGCAAGCACCTTTTGGGCCGCGGCGACGCCGGCGCCAAAATCGACCTTGCGGCCCATCTTCGCCAGCGACATCTCAAGGGCGCCGACCGCCGCAAGGATGTCCCACGCATCGGTGTAGCCCATGGTCGTGAAGCGTAGGACCTTGCCCTTGAGTTTTCCCTGGCCGCCGGCGGGCTTCACGCCGAATTCCCTGGTCATGGTCTTGGCGAGGGCCTCGCCGTCCATGCCCTCGGGCACGAGGATGGCCGTGACGCTGTCGGACGGCGCCTTCGAGTAGGTCTGGAGCCCGAGGGCCTTTGCGGCGGCGCGGACGGCCTCGGCCTTCCTGTGCGTCTCGGCCCATATCTTTTCGAGGCCCTCGGCCCGGATCATCGCCAGGGCCTTCATGGCCGCGCGCACCATCGAATTGTTGGGCGTGTACGGCTGGTCCCATTCGGGCGGCGTGAGGGCCTTCCTGTACGCCTTCAGGCTGACGTAATACGCATAGCCCTTGGTCGAATTGATTTTCTTCCATGCCTTCTCGGAGCAGGCGATGAACGCCAGGCCCGCCGGCAGCATCAGGGCCTTCTGGCTGCCCGTGACGGCGATATCGACGCCCCAGGCGTCCATCGCAAACGGCACCGCCCCGATCGAGGAGATGCCATCGACCACCAGCAGGGCCGGCGTCCCGGCCACCACCTTCGCAATTGCTTCGACGTCGCACACCGTTGCCGTCGAGGTTTCGCAGTGGGTGATATAGACCGCGACGGCGTCGGGGTTGGCCTTGAGGGCGTCGGCGATCATCTGGGGCGTGGCGGGCGTGCCCCACTCGACGTCGAGGTTCACGACGTTTGCGCCGAAGGCGGCGCCGAGTTCGCCCCACCGCTCGCCGAACTTGCCGCCGCGAACCGCGATCATCTTCTCGCCAGGGGCCACGACGCTCGCCACCGAGGCCTCCATCGCCGCCGACCCGCTGCCCGTGATCGTATAGACATCCTGCGCCGTCCTGAGCACGTACTGCATGTCCCTCGTCACCTGCTCGAGCATCTTGCGATACTCGTTGGTGCGGTGATGGAACATGGGCCGGGCCAGTTCCAGCAGGACTTCCTCCGGAACAGGCGTGGGACCGGGCGTGAACAGTCGCTGTTTGAACATGAATATTCCTTCCCCGGAGTCCGGCCGCGCGGTATTCGGGCCCGGGCCGTCCGCCCCCCCCCGCAAAGCACGGGGATTATAATCGGGCACCCGAAGGATGCAATCCCTTTTCGGGCCTTTCGCCTTTCGAGCCGCGACCGTCAGGTCGCGGGTACTCTCGCGCAAGGCGAAGCACCCGACGTGCGGGTGTACCCGCGACCGTAAGGTCGCGGCTCGGCGCTTCGCAGGCGTGCGCAGCGATTTTTGCATGACGCCCCGGGGGCGAGCGGGTAACATCGGTCGTGCCATTTCGAGGAGGCCGCCCATGGACATCCTTCGGCACCTTTTTTTCGAAAACCCCCTGCCCCTCTGGATCACACTGGGCATTGCCGCGCTCGGTGCGGGCGTGTTCTGGGCGCGGACGGGGTCGCGGCGGGCGATGTGGATCGCCATGGCGCTGGTGGATGCGGCCGTCGTCCTGGCGGCCGTGGCGTGGCTCGTCGAGACCGATTACGAGAAGGTCGCCCGGACGCTTGCGGCGATGTCGCGTGCGGCCGGCGCGGGCGATGCCGACGCGTTCATCGAGCGTATCTCGCCGCAGTACTCGGGCGAGGGCGCGGGCAAGGAGCAGATCGCCGGCATCGTGCGGCTGGGGCTCTCGCAACTGCGCGTCCAGACGGAGGAGCCCGGCATCCGCATGGCCGGCGGCCAGGCCGTCGTCACGCAGGTATATAGGTTCACACCTGCATCCGCACCGGGCGCGGCCGTGTCGCAGGACCTCGGACGCTGGACGTGGGAAGGCATCTTCGCGCCGGACGCCGACGGCCAGTGGCGGCTGCGGTCGGCCATGGCGACGAGCCCGCAACGCCTGTCGCCCCAGGCTGCGGCAAAGTTCCTGCCCCGCGTGCGGCTGTAAGCAGTCAAAACCCCAGACCCCAGGACCGCATCTCGTCCATCCGCTCGGGGTCCGTGAGGTCGAAGCGAAGGGGCGTGACGGTGACGTACCGGTCGGCCAGGGCGGCCACGTCGGAATCGATCCCGACGTCTTCCGGCGCGAGGTCGCCGGTCATCCAGTAGTACGTCCGGCCGCGCGGGTCGCTCCGGCGTTCCCATCCTTCCACCCAGCCCTTGAGGCTCTGCGGGACGACCCTGACGCCCTTTGGCGGCCCGTTCGAGAGGTCGGGGATGTTGATATTGAAGAGGGCCGGCCTCTGCGGGTTCCTGGCGAGAAGTTGGCTGATGAGGCCGCGTGTGATTCGGGCGGCGGCGTCGAAATCGACCGCGTCGGAGTCCTCGATGCTGACGGCGACCGCCGGAATGCCGTAGAACGCCCCCTCGACGGCTGCCGCAACCGTCCCGGAATAGAGCACGTTTATGCCGACGTTCGCGCCGAGGTTAATGCCGCTGACGACGAGGTCGGGCCGCTCCTTGAGGAGTTCAAGGAGCGCGAGTTTGACGCAGTCTGCCGGGCGGCCCTCGACGCCGTAGCCGGTGGCCCCATCGCCGAGGCTCACGCGGAGGACGCGGATCGGGGTCGTCAGCGTGATGGCATGGCCGACGGCCGACTGCGGCACGGTGGGCGCAACCACGGTGACCTCGCCCATATCCAGAAGCGCCCGCCGCAGGGCGAGTATCCCAGGGGCCATAATGCCATCGTCGTTCGTCGCGAGGATGCGCATGGGGGTATGGTATCACCTCCGCATGGGAAGTCAAACGACCTGCCGAGACGTTGCCTGCCGCGGCGCATGTGTGTACGATGTCGGAAACGCGGCGGGTCGGGAGACCCGCCGCGCAAAATCGAGGGGCGCTGGCGCGGCGGGTCTCCCGACCCGCCGCGCACGGCAATCAAAGATGAAACCCGCGACGAAACACTGGCTGTTCCTGATCCTGCTGGCGGTCACGCTGGCGGCGCTGATTGCGTTCGCCCTGTGGCAGATGGAAAAGGCCCGCCGGGAGAGAGGAATCACAAAGTACGAAATCCGCATGATGAATGAATTGCGAAACGGCAATGTCGAATTGACGCCGTACCTGCCGACCATTGCCTGGGGCGGCGCATGTATGTACGATGTTTAGCCGCGAGTCGTTTAGCCGCGACTCGAAGAGGAGCGCGTTTGCGCGCGATAGGCGCCTGCGGGGGCCGAGCCCACGATACGGGAGAAACGTACGATGGCGAAGACGAAGGCGAAGTCGGCGGAGGTCCTCTTTGCATCGGCGGCGGTCGAACGCCTGGAGGGGCGGGCCACGCTGCCGGCCAAGTTCCAGCGGATGATCGACCGGCTGCCGATGAAGCGGATCGCGGGCGGCGGCACGGTGGCCCTGAAGGTCCACGTGGGCGGAGGGATCGGGTTTACGACCATCCCGCCGCTCTTCGTCGGCCTGCTCGTGCGGAAGATCAAGGATGCCGGGGCGAAGCGCATCTTCATCACCGACGGCTCGCTTTCAATCCACGACGCGACGGCCCGCGGATACACCGCCGAGGTCCTGGGGGCGCCCCTGGTGGGCGCTGCGGGCGTCAAAGACAAATTCTTCTATCGCCATAAGATCGGCTACAAGACCCTGAAGGAGATCGAGGTCTCCGGCAACATAGAGGACGCCGACGCCCTGGTGAACCTAAGCCACTTCAAGGGCCACGGCGACTGCGGATACGGGGCGGCGTGCAAGAACCTGGCTATGGGCTGCGTGACGCAGAAGTCGCGCGGAGACCTGCACCTGCTCGAGGGCGGCCTGGTATATGACGAGAAACTCTGCATAAAGTGCCGCAAGTGCGTCGAGGCGTGCACCCGCGATGCCGCCAAGTGGAGCAAGGAAAACAACCGCCTCGAGATCTTCTACCACAACTGCGTGTACTGCCGGCACTGCGTGCTGGCGTGCCCGAAGGACGCCATCAGGATTGTCGGCGGGGGGTTCGTGCCGTTCCAGCACGGCATGGCGCTGGCGGCGCGCGAGGTCATCAGGACGTTCGGGCCGGGGCGGGTCGTTCATATCAATTTCCTTACGCAGATAACCGTCTATTGCGACTGCTGGGGGTTCTCGACGCCCGCCCTGATTCCGGACGTCGGCATCCTGGCATCCGAGGACATCACGGCCGTCGAGAAGGCCAGCCTGGACCTGACGCGCGACGGCGACCCGCTGCCCGGGAGCCTGCCGCCGGGCCGCAAACTCGTCGAGGGCAGACACCTCTTCGAGCGGATCCACGCCAAGGACCCGTACGTCCAGATAGACCGGCTCGAGGCCGCGGGCCTGGGCACGCGGAACTACAGGCTGACCGAGATCAAGTAGCGCCGCAGTGACGGGCTTGCCTGCACGGGAAACGCCGGGTATATTGATTCACTGGAGGTGTGCCCTTGAATATCGAAATTGACCGCGAAGAAGATGGCCGGTGGATCGCCGAAGTGCCCGAACTGTCCGGCGTCATGGGCTATGGGAAAACCCGTGAGGAAGCCATCTCGAAAGTCGAGGCCCTGGCCCTTAGGGTTCTGGCAGACCGCTTGGAACACGGTGAGGCAATACCGGCCCTGCGGGACCTCTTCGCGGTGCCGACATGAGTCAATGGCCATCGACCAAGGCCCGCTTGGTGCTGGCTGCCCTGATGCGCATCGGTTGGACGACCAAGCGTCGTTGTGGCACTTCCCATCACATACTGTCGCGGCCCGGCTGGCCCGATTTTGTATTTGCCTTCCATGAGCGGGAGGAGATTGGCCCCCGAATGCTGGCGAGAATCGCCAAGCGGACGGGCCTGGTCCCTGAGGACTTGTAGAAGCCGTTGAGAGTGCTGCCCCTTTGTCCCCCGCTCTGACGCCTTGACCATACGTGGCCAGCACGCCATGTTACACGGGCAATTGCAGCGGCCCGCCGGCGGCGTTCCCGGATTTCCTCTCATTGCGCAGGCTGGAATTCGGCGAAATTAACGCTATACTTGTCCGTCCTCCCGGGCGAGAGCATTCATCGAAAGGAATGGAAGGGCCGCACGATGCGAAGGAACATTGTTCATTCGGGCGCGGGGTCGCTGACGTACGCGATCCGCGAGATCGTCCAGGTCGGCTACAGGTTCCGCGACCTCGGACTGGACGTCATGTGGGAGAACATCGGCGACCCCGTTCAGAAGGGCGAGGCCGTCGAGCCGTGGATCCGCCAGATCATGCACGAGGTGGTGGACCAGGACGCCTCCTGGGCCTACTGCGACAGCGCCGGCGTCCCGGCCACGCGCAAGTTCCTGGCCGACGAGGTCAACAAGCGCGGCGGGGCGCGCGTCACGCCCGACGACATCATATTCTTCAACGGCATCGGCGACGCCGTCGCCAAGGTGTACGGGTTCCTCAGGCGCGAGGCACGCGTCATCGGACCGACGCCCGCCTACTCCACGCACTCCTCCGCCGAGGCCGCCCACTCCGGCTACGAGCACCTCACGTACGAACTCGACCCGTACAATAAGTGGATGCCCGACTTGGGCGACCTCCGGATGAAGGTGAAGTACAACCCCTCCATCTCGGCCATACTGCTCATCAACCCGGACAACCCGACCGGGGCGGTCTATCCGCGCGAGGTCCTCCAGGGGATGGCGGCCATCGCACGGGAGTTCGACCTCTTTCTCATCGCCGATGAGATATATACGCACATTGTCTATAACGGGAACCGCACGCTCCACCTCTCGGAGGTAATCGGCGACGTGCCGGGGATCGTGATGCGCGGCATATCGAAGGAAGTGCCGTGGCCGGGGGCGAGGTGCGGCTGGATAGAGGTCCTGAACCGAGACCGCGATGCGATGTTCAACACCTATGTCAATTCATTGGTGGCGTCGAAGCGCCTGGAAGTCTGCTCCACAACCGCGCCGCAGATGTGCATCCCGCGAATCATGGGCGACGGGCGGTACCCGGCGCACCTTAAGAAGCGCGCCGCCATGTTCGAGGCCCGCGCACACGAGGCGCACGCACTCCTCCAGGGCATCCCGGGGGTGGTCGCCAACTGCCCGTCGGGGGCATTCTACATGACCATCATGTTCGAGGACGGCGTCCTGAACGGCGGGCAGACGCTGGCCATCAAGAACCCGAAGGTCCGCCAGATGGTCGAGGAACTCGTCAACGGCGCATCGCACGATGCACGGTTCGTGTACTACCTCCTCGGCGCGACAGGCATCTGCGTCGTCCCGCTCTCGGGCTTCTGCTGCAAGCGCGACGGGTTCCGCGTGACGCTCCTCGAAACCAGCGATGCCAAGCGCCGCTGGATGTTCGAGGGCCTCGCGAAGGCCCTGCGCGAGTACCTGCGAGTGTAGCCGTCGCCGCGTTTAGCCGTCGCCGCAAACGGCGACGGTTAATAGCGCGGCCGTTCGCGGCCGCGGCTAAACTATCGCTCGAGAATCGCCGGCCTGTCGATGGCGAAGCCTTTCCACTCGGCGCGCACCGTCGGCCAGTCGCTCGGCGGGGCCACGAACTCCGGCCCGCCCGCGCGGCAGAGGATAGTGTCCTCCGATTTCGTCCCGGTTATCGACGGGTTCCACGCGAACGCCTGGTCCGCAAGGGCCGCGGTCTGTTCGCCCGGCGCGGCCTTGACCTCGCGCGGAAGGTAGCCCGTCGATCCGCCCTGGTGATGCATCCGCCACTCATCGGGGAAGCCGACGGCCGCGTACGCCGCCTGCGCCTCGGCGAAGATGTCTCCAAAGACCGCCCCCGGCCGCGTGGCGGCAATGAGCGCGGCATCCACCGTACACACGGCCTCGTGCCTGCGGGCCAGGTCCGCGGGGACCTTGCCGAAGTGGGCCAGCCGCGAGTACGCCGCCACAAGGCCGCCGCGCTCCGCCCCGATAACAAGCATGAAGCACCGATCAACCCGCCTGGCGGTCGGCAGCGGATGGCGGTGCTTCTCGATACGTTCATCGGCCGCAACCAGCAGGACCCACGGCAGACACCCGCGCTGCCTGAGGCCGTGCGAGACCATCGCGGCAAGGTCGTCCTCGGTCCGGCCCGGCTCGGCGCGGCGGGCGGCCGCTTCGATCACGGCCACGGCATCGGCGCAGAGTGCGCGGTACCGCTCGATCTCGCCCGCCGTCAGGGTCCAGCGGAGTCGGTTGAACTCGGGCGGCAGTTTCGCGGCCTCGACGCCCGCAACGGGCACGTCGGCCGCCACGCGGCGCCCGCCGATGGCCTTCCGGAAGGTCCGCTCGCGCTCAGCCGCATCGAAATACGGATATGCGATGGTCTCTATGCCGCGCGGGGCGAGTTCCTCCTCAGCCAGCCGCGTCGCCTCGATGTTCGTGGTGATGACGGCCGCGCCGTCGCCCGTTACGAAAAGCGTGGAGTTCCCCGCATCGTCGGCCGTCGATACGTAGTTCCTCGCGCCGCAGGTGAACCAACTGAAGTTGCACCGGCGCGTGAAGAGCACGCCGTCCAGGCCGTGCCGCTGTAGCAGGTCCACCACCCGCCCGTGCTTATGCTTCAGTTCGTCTTGCAAGTCCATGCTTTGCCCTCGCCGGTGCGCCATTCAAACTCGCTCGTCTGCCGACTCGCGGCTAAACGGGCCTTGCCACGTGGCGACATTGTGCGCTGCATCATCGCCGATTTCAACATTGACCTGACGCCTCTCCGGGCGATTTGGCTTGCATGAACGCCCCTCGGTGAAGTAGATTCAAGGGCGCGGGACGGTTACGAAAGGCGGTGACCGATGATCCAGAGCACGCGGACACTCTTGTTGGGGGCGCTTGCGGCGGCGATCCTCCTGGCGGGCGCGGCCGCCGCGATGGGCCAGGCGGCCGGCTCGGTCCAGCAGGAATACGAAGCGAAACTCAAGGGCCTCGACCGCAAGAGCCCCGAGGCCGTTTACCAGTTCGCCAGGTGGTGCTTCCTCGCGGGCCTCAAGAGCGATGCCATGACGTTTGCCATCGAGGCCAACGACAAGGCCCCGAACGACCTGCGCCCCAAGTACCTCATCTACGCACTCGCCAGGCCGACCACCGGGGCGGGCGCCGCAGACGAAGAGACCGCCGACGTACCCGCCGGCAAACCGGCCGAGCCGTCCATGACAGACAAGGAGGTCAAGGCGGTCTTCGACGACGAGGGCCAGACCGCCATGACCGGGTTCCAGAAAATCCAAAGGGTGCTCATCGAGCGCTGCGGCAAACTGGAATGCCACGGCGGCGCGCAGCACCCGAAGTGGGTCCTGATCCGCCGCGGCCTCGACAACCCGCAGACGATCGCGGAGAACTTCCGCACCGTCAATAAGTACGTCTCGCGCCGGCCCGACCAGGCCAAGAGCCCGATTCTTGTGCTCCCGTCGAAAGGCTCCGAGAAGCATCCGGTCGCCTTCTTCGGCGCGCGCGACGCCGTTTATCAGCAGCTCGTGAAGTGGATCGAGACGCTGTTGACCGACATCGAGAAGATGCGCAGGGACGAAACGAAGGCGCCCCCGCCTCCTGCGGCGAAATAACATCGCGAGAGCGATTGGGGAAGGGAAAGGCCCGCCCTTAGCCTTGGCGGGCCTTTCGTTTACCGCAGGATACATTCGGGCGAATCCAGGCCCAGCGCCTCCTGGACAGCGAACGGCTCGCCGTATTGACGATTGATCATGTGTCCCCAGTAGCGGTTGGCGTCGCGGATGTACGCTGCGACCGCCCCGGCGGCGGGGCCGCGCCCGGCGTAGAACTGGCTGCGGTAGCACTCGATTGCCGCCTGCTTCGCCGCAAAGTCCGCCGAGATGTCAACCACGAACGCCACATCATCGTGCGTCCGAAGGTGCGTGCAGTAATAGTAGATGACCCGGCCGGCGTAATGCGGCTCGCCCTTCATCCGCGTCTTCGTGAGTTTCGCGTGGAACCGGGCCTGGGCCGCAAGGAGCGAGGCCGCCAGGTGGTCGGGGTGGGCGTCGCGCCAGTACGGAATGAAGAGGACCCGCGGGCGGAGCGCCCGGTACGCCTCGGCCAGTTTCACGCGGGCCGCAAGGGTTGCCTCAAGTTCCCGGTTCTTAAGGCCCAGGTTGATGCGCCGGGTGAGGCCGAGGGCCCTGGAAGCGGCGGCGGTCTCGCGTCGGCGCTTGGCGGGCGTTCCGAAGGGGGTCGGCTCGCCGCTCGTCAGGTCGAGGATGGCGACGCTGCGGCCGGCGCGGATGAGTTTGGCGATCGTGCCGCCCATGCCCAGTTCAGCATCGTCCGGGTGCGGGGCGACAACCAGATACTCGACGGTCGAATCGCGCGGCATCAGTTGCGTGCTCCCTGGCGGCCGAGGCGCGAGGCCGTCACTTCTTCGGTTTGGCCGGCGGCGCGGAGGGCGGGCTGGTCTTCAGTTGCTGCTCGATGGCCTTCTCGAAGTCCGGCTGGAGCGGATTCCCCTGCCAGACGACCTGCCCCTTGGTATCCACGACAAACGCCGCGGGGATGAATTTGACGCCGTACGGTGCGCCGGAGTCGCTGCCGCCGCCGACGGCGTAGGTCATGCCGAGTTCCTTGACGAACGGCTCGACCTTCTCCTGCGGCTCGTTCGTGAGGCCGATGATGGCCACGCCCTTGTCGGCATACTTCTTATAAAGTTCGATAAGGTGCGGAATGGACTTGCGGCAAGGCGGGCACCAGGTGGCCCAGAACTCGACGACGACGATCTTGCCGCGGAGGCCCGCAAGCGTCAGCGGCGGGGTGTTTATCCAGTACTTGGCCGAGATTTCGGGTGCGGCCTTGCCGACCAGGCCCGGCTCGCCGGCTACCGCCATCGCCGCCAGCAGCGTCACAACCAGCGTTGCTGCAAGCATCTTCATGGTGCGGCCCTCCAAAGATGACCCCCCGACCAAGGTCCATTCTATGCGCTGCGGAACGGCGCTGCCACGCAATTCCAGAGACAGCGCCGCGCATTGCATCACTTTCGGGGGTGGCATGGTCACCCGATGTTGGGTGACCATGCTCCGGGCGATAAGCATGGTCACGCAGAAGCCCGTGACCATGCCACCCCCCCAAGGTAACGCACTACCAGTCCGCGGCAAAATCGCTGGAAAAGCCCGGCGCCGCCGCACATACTGGCGGCGGACGGAGACTTAGCCGGTCCACTCAGGAGCGGCAAGGTGCGAGGACTCATAGGGATCATCGCGGCGTTCCTTCTCTATGCGACCATGCCGGCGGCCGCAGATCCCTCGGCCGCTGGCCTTGCGTGGTCCGACCTGCCCCCGGTGCCGCCGCCGCCCGGCAAGGACGGGCAACTCGGTCTCGGCGGGCCCTTCGTCGGAACCAGCAGCGGGGCGATTCTGGTGGCGGGCGGGGCGAACTTCCCCGACGGCCCGCCCTGGCACGGCGGCAAGAAAGTCTGGTGCGATGCGGTTTACGTCCTCCCGGAGCCTGGCGCCGGCCCGCCGCAATGGTTGACCGGGCTCGAGATGCGTCTGCCGCGCCCGCTGGCCTACGGCGTCTCAGTCACGACGGAGGAGGGCGTTGTCTGCATCGGCGGCTGCGACCGCGAAACATGTTATCGAGATGTCTTCGTGCTTAGGTGGGACTCTGTGACCCGGAAGATCGAGACCGGGCCGCTGCCGCCCCTGCCCCGCCCGCTGGCGACGATGGCCGGGGCGCGGGCGGGCGACTCCATCTACGTGGCCGGCGGCCAGGAAACCGCCAGGGACCCTGCTGCAACGAAGAACTTCTGGGCGCTGGACCTGTCGGCCCGCGGCCGGCCCGCCGATTTCCGCTGGCGGGAACTCCCGCCCTGGCCCGGACCGGCCCGCATCGCCGCGGTCGCCGCCGCCCAGGAAAACGGGGGCGAGCCACGCTTCTACCTTTTCAGCGGCCGCAACGTCTCGCCCGGCGCGGCAACCGAACTTCTGACCGACGCCTACGAGTTCAGCCCCAGGGGCGGCCAGTGGCGGCGCCTGGCCGACGTGGCCCCGGCCGGCGAAACGCCGCGTTGCGTGATGGCCGCGCCCGCCGCCGCCGTGGACGGCCGCATCCTCATCTTCGGCGGCGACGACGGCGGCCGGTTCCTCCGGCAGGAACGCCTGGAGCGCGCCGTCCGTGCCGCCGCCGACCCACAGCAGCGCGAGCCGCTCGCGCGCCTACTGGCCGAGTGGTGCGACGGCCATCCGGGATTCGGCCGCGACATCCTTGCATATAATGTCGATACCAACACATGGACAAAGGCGGGCGAGTTGCCCGCCACGAGCCGCCTCACGACCGCCGCGGCCCTCTGGCGCAGCGCGATCGTGATCCCCACCGGCGAGGTGCGGCCGGGCGTCCGCACGCCGGCCGTCTGGCAGGCAACTACATATCAAGGAAGCGCAAAACCATGATCCAGCGCACTGAAGGGCTGATTGCCGCGCCGTTCACGCCGATGGACGCCGATGGCGGCGTGGCGCTCGGCGTGATCGAGAGGCAGGCCGGGATGCTCGCCCGCAGCGGCGTCATCGGGGCGTTCATCTGCGGCACGACGGGCGAGGGGGCTTCGCTCTCAACCGCCGAGCGGATGGACGTCGCGCGGCGGTGGGTCGCGGCCGCGCCGAAAAACTTCAGGGTCATCGTCCACGTCGGCCACGCGAGCCTGGCGGAGTCGAAGACCCTGGCGGCCGCCGCCCAGAAGGCGGGGGCCTGGGGCATCGGCGCGATGGCGCCGTACTTCTTCCGGCCGCGCCGCGTGGAGGACCTTGTGGCGTGCTGCCGCGAGGTTGCCGCCGCCGCGCCCGCCCTGCCCTTCTACTATTACCACATGCCGTCGATGAGCGGGGTGGCCTTTGCGATGGCCGATTTTTTGGAGGCGGCCGCCGGCCTCATCCCGACCCTGGTTGGCCTTAAATTCACATACGAGAATCTGATGGACTTCGGGCTGTGCCTGCGGATGTCCGGGGGGCGGTTCGACGTCCTCTTCGGGCGCGACGAGATACTTCTGTCGGCCCTTGCGCTCGGGGCACGCGGGGCCGTGGGCACCACGTACAACTTCGCCGCGCCGCTGTACCTGCGGATCATCGAGGCGTTCAAGACCGGCGACATGAAGACGGCGGGCGACCTCCAGATGCGCGCGGCCGAGATGATCCGCGTCCTCGCCCGCGCCGGCGGCGGGTCGGCCATACCGTCCGGCAAGGCCGTCATGAAGATGATCGGCATCGACTGCGGCCCTGTGCGGCTGCCCATCGTGGGCCTCTCGCCGGAGGAGTGCGAGCGCCTGAGGACCGACCTGGAGCGCATCGGCTTCTTCGAGTACTGCTGCAAGTAGGGGATGCGTGTCGTTCTCGCCCTTGACGCGGCCATTGGGCGCCGCCATAATGTCCGGCCGCAGGAATTCAGACCGGCCGGTTTCCGTGTGGTGGGCGTAGCTCAGCTGGATAGAGCATCGGGTTGTGGTCCCGAGGGTCGGGGGTTCGAGTCCCCTCGCCCACCCCATATCTGCCTGCGCCACGACCGGCGCCTCATGCCTGTGGGTCGCTGAGAGTAATCTGTGCGGCGGACTGCGGGGCTGCGGCGCCATTAGAGATACTCCTTGTCAAACCTCAGCTACCCGGAGTCGAGGCATGGCGGCCCTTGGGAGCTGTCATTTGTGCATCTCGGTGTGGTTCCGGCTCGATTGGCTGTACATCGTCCTGGAGTGAATGTGGCGCGGAGGCGCGTTTGGGAGGGACCAACCATGCTGTGGTGGACGCTGCGTCAGCTCAGGTCCAAGGATTCGGAGAAGCGATGGCGCGCTGCCGAGGAACTTGGCAAGTCGGGCGATCCGAGAGCCGTTGAGCCGCTCTTGGAGGCGCTGCGGACCGGCATCTGCAAAGAGGTCCTGTGGGCCCTTCGCCGCCTAAATGACCAGAGAGCCCTGCCGGGGCTGGTCGAGGCACTGAAGAGCCCCTTTTCCTCGTATCGCAGTTTGGCTGTGCTGGCCCTGGGCGAGATGGGGGATCCCCGGGCCGTTCCCGAACTTGTCCTGAAACTCACGGACATTGACGCCGACGTTCGAAGGGATGTCTGCAAAGCCCTTGGGCAACTGCGCGATCAGCGGGCGGTTGGGCCTCTGGTTGCAGCCCTCTCGGATGCGGAGCATTCGGTGCGAATGGAAGCGGCGGAGGCCCTCGGGGACATCGGCGGCCCTGAGGCCGAACGGGTCCTCGTTCATGGCCTTGAACAAGCGCTCAGCCAGGGAGACGCATCCGGCCAGTACGACTTGGTCCGCGGCCTTGCTCACCTTAAATGGAAACCGGAAACTCAACGACTCCGTGCGCTCCGGGCCGTGGCCCTCAAAGAGTTCGAGGAAGCTGCTGCCGAAGGGGAAGCGGCGATGCCGTATCTGGACCAAGCGACGCGGGTCAAGTGGCACACGTTCCAGTCGTCAGCCGAATACGACCTCCCATGGAAAGCCTGCGATGCCTTGGCAAAGGCAGGCGGCCCAAAGGCACTTGACTTCTTGGTGGCCTTGCTTCAACACCCGGACGAAAAGGTCAGAGAAAGGGCCGTCACCAACCTAGGAAAGATCGGGGACAGGCGCGCCCTCGAGCCCCTGATCAGGCAACTCAAGGACGAAGGCCGTTCCGTGGGTTCCTGCGCAGCCATGGCGCTCGGGGAATTGGGCGATCCTCGGGCCATTCCCGGCCTCCTGGCCTGTCTGAGCGCCAAGGACGACTTCCTGCGCGAGAGGGCGGCCGAAGCCCTTGGTAAGATTGGCGACGCCCAGACCGTGCCTGCGCTGTTGGCATCGCTCAAGGACCCGGATTGGCCCGTGCGCCGAAACGCCGCCCAAGCCTTGGGACGGATCGCTGACGCGCGCGCGGCGGAACCCTTGCTCAGAGCTTTGTTGGACCGTCAGCAGGAGGTCCGGGACGCGGCGCTCGAGGCTTTCGAGAACATGGGCGGAGATCCTCAGGGCCCGGAGCAGCGTGCGCTGCTGAAGGTGGGAAAGTGCAAGTTCCAGGAGGCGCTGGCCGAGGGCCCGGCGGCCCTGGAGCCCTTGGTTGCAGCCTTGTGGTTCCATGCGGATGATGAACATGGCCCTGATGTGGCCGCAGCCCTCGGCAGCATGGGAGACGCCCGGGCCGTAAAGCCCCTCTTTGATCTCTTACAGGTTGCCGATGAACCCCGTCCGCAGATTCTCGAAATGGGTCATTCCAAGGTGGCCGCCGTGAGCGCTATTGCCGATGTCCTTAAGCAGAGCGCGCCTGCGGTCCCGCAGGAGCTTTTGGGACAACTATCTGGGACGAAGGATCCTCAGATCATTGTGCGTTTTGTGGCCGTCCAGATGGGCTTCGACAGAGAAGAGACCGGCGCGAAGGCGGTACGACAGACGGTCGACTGCTCGGCGGTCCGAAAACTGGCAGAGCAAGAGCTGGCCCGCCGAGGTCACGGAGGCTAGCAGCCCGTTGAAAAAGTGTGGCACAAGAGGGACCTGGCCGCTCTGAAGCGCGAGGGCAAGGTCACGTTCGATGGCCCGCCGAGGATCGGGCGCTATACGGTCAAGAGCTGACACCCTGCACCAACTGCGCGACAATACGCACGTCGGTGGAGAGCGGGCCGGCGAAATGTTTCAGGTAAGCCTTCGCCCACGGTTCGAGCGCTTGCCTCCCGCCCACCCCATTCCTGCCTGCGCCACGGCCGGCGATTCATGCCTGGGGGTCGCCGAGAGTAATCTGTGCGGCGGACTGCCGGGCTGCGGCATCCTCGTGGCGGCAGAACTCGCCCCGCCGAACCAGGTCTTCGAGCATCTGCGTCGTGACCACGAAGTTCATCGCCATGCCCTGGACCGTGCGCTCGACCACGTGGCGGCGCACGCGGAAGTTGTCGCCCCGGTCCGTGGCGACCTGGTCCTTGACGGCCTCGATGCGGGCGACCAGCCGCCCCACCTTCTCCGGGTCGAAGTAGCCGAACTCCTCGATCTTCTCGGGCCTGAGCAGGTCGCGGATCTCGTCGGTGGCGTCCTGGCCCACGAAGGGCGTCCCGAACGGGGCGAGGAACATCTTCTTGCGGCGGTGGATGACCTCGCGCGGCAGCCGGCCCGCCATCGCGCGGCGAAGGAGGAACTTCGAACTGAATACGCGCGTCTTGACGGCCGGCGGCACCGTGCCCAGGAACTCCTGCACCGCCCGGTCGAGGAAGGGATGACGGCCCTCCACCGAGTTGGCCATCACCGCGCGGTCGCCGTGCGAACCCAGCAGGTGGTTGGTCATGAGGATGCGGCTGCTCAAGTAGAGGGTGCGGTTCAGGAGGTCCCACCGCCGCATGCGGTCCAGCGGCAGGTCGATGAACTCGGCGTCGGAAAGCCGGCCCTGCCGCGCGAGCATCTCGTCGGAGTAGACGAGTTCCCGCACCATGCGGAAGTACAGGAACTTAGCCATGATCGAGGGGTCGAAGCCGAACAGTTCCTGCGCGTAGGCCGCATCCTCGGGCGTGGGTGCGATGGCGTTGCGATTGCCCATCAAGAACCGCACCCCCAGCCGCACGATTGCCTGGAACGCCTTCCCGGGCAGGCCGTCGCCCATGTGCGAGCGTGCGGCGTCCCAGCGGAAATACTCGTAGCCGCCCAGCGACTCGTCGGCGCCTTCGCCGGTCAGCACCACCTTGACCTCCCGCGACGCGAGTTTCGAGAGGGCCATCAGGGCCACGCCCTCGGTCGATACCAGGGGCGTCTCGCCGTGGTAGATGTGCCGGCGCAGGTCCCGCGCAAGGTCGCGCTGGTGATACGTCAACATGTGCATCTTAATGCCCAGGAACCCGGCGACGCGCTCCGTCCAGCGGCTCTCGTCGAAGCCCGGCTCCGGGAACGCAATCGAAAAGACGTGGCGCGAAACGTCCGCGTGGTCAGCCACCATTGCCGCGACGCTGGACGAGTCGATCCCGCCCGAGAGGTACAGGCCAACGGGCACGTCGGACATGAGTTGCCTGGAGCATGCGCCGTGGAGGACCTCGTAAAACTCGTCCGCCCATTGGCCGACGCTCTTGCTGGGGTACTGCCCGGCGTCGTTGAACGGGATGTCCCAGTACGTGCGCTCGGCGACCACCCCGCCCTTCACTTCGAGATACCGCCCCGGCGGCAGTTGACGGATGCCGCGAAACACGGTGCGCGGGGCCGGTACGCAGCAGAACGCGGCCACGGCGTCGAGCGCCCTCGGGTCGATCTCGGGCCGCACGATGCCGGTGGCGAAGATCGCCTTCATCTCCGAACCGAAGACCAGCCAGTCGCCAACCTCGGCGTAGTATAGGGGCGCGATGCCCATGCGGTCGCGCGCCAGGAGCAGCCGGTTCGCAGCGGCATCGTAGGCCGCCATGGCGAACTGGCCGTCAAGGCGATCCAGTGCGCCGGCCCAACTCTCCTCCAGCAGGTGCAGAGCGGACTCGGTGTCGCTTCGCGAGCGGAAGACGTGGCCGCGCGACTTCAGTTCCGCCGTAAGGTCCGCATAGTTATAGATCTCGCCGTTCATCACGAGGTGGAAGCGGCCCGACTCGTCGGCCACCGGCTGCCGGCCGCTCTCCAGGTCGATGATCGCGAGCCGCGTGACGCCCAGGAACAGGCGGTCGTCCTGGAACCAGCCCTCGTCGTCGGGACCGCGGTGGCGGATGCTCGCCAGAACGTCGGCCGGACTGAACTGCGGGAGGCCGCGCCCCCGCAAATTATAAATGCCGGCTATGCCGCACATCTGGCCCCACTTTCTCTCTTGCGGTCTCTGCCGGCAAAACCCGGATGCGGGGGCCGGTCGAGCGACCCCCTTCAGCGTTTCGCGCCATCGACCGGAAGTCCGAGATCGAACCGATACAGCCGCCCGTGCATCGCCGCGGCGCCGACGTGCTCGCGGACGAACTGCTCGGCCGCCGCGCGGTACTGCGCAAAATCCAGGCCGTCGAGCCTGTTGGCCGGCCCGCGGCCCACAAGGATGTAATGGTTCGGCGCCTGGTTGAAGTAGTCGTCCATGTCGTCGTTCAGAATGGGCAGGCCGAGGATGTCCTTCGGCACGAGTTCCTGCGGGATGGGGACGTTGACCATCCGGAACGCCTGGTCAAGGACCTGGCGATCGCGTGCGGCCGTGGGGGTCTCGAGCGCGTCGAACTGGGCCGCGCTGGTCAGCGTGGGCGCCCGGATAAAACCCTCGACGCTCGCGCCGAAGTGCGGCCGCGGCACGAGCGTATGTTCGACCAGGAACTCCAGCGGCCGCACCTTCTCCCCCGCCGGGGCGATGTAGGGGGCGCGGTCTCCGTAGTGCGTGTCGCGAGGGTTCACGAAGTTGATGAACCGCCCGCGAATCGACTCCACGGGCATGGGGTCCTCGCTGCCAATGCTCGACCCCAGGAACACGAGATTGTCGGCATGGCGAAGCCCTTCGGGGTACGCCGGCGCGCCCGCCGTCAGCGTGCCTGTGTATGCGAACTGCATCACTCGCGTCCCCGCGCTGAAACCGATGACGCTGGCGTGTCCGCAATCGCCGTGGCGCAGGCGGTGCGTTTCGAGCATCTGGTGCAGCCGCGCGGCGCCGGCCAACTGCGAATCCCGGCTGAGGTGCTCGATAACGACGTCCCTGGTTTCGCTCCAGTGCACGAGGATGATGACGAGGCGCTCCGACGCATCAGGGAAACCGTGCGGACTCTCGGCCAGCAACCGCGCGGTCCACCGGAAGACGTCAACCGGGTCGCCCGACCCTTCGACGAAGACCACGAGATTCGAGTCGTCGATGACGGTCCCTGCCGGGATCTCGGTGTCCTGCACCGCCACCGGACGGCCGTCCTTGACGGTCCTCATGACGAAGGCGGGCGTGTTATAGACCGTGCGGAGCGCCTGTGGGTCGAGCGGCCCGAGGGCGTCGGGGTCAGGCCCGGGCGCGGCGCGGGTCTGAGGCGCACACCCTGCCGGCGCCAGGGCCAGGAGCAACCCCGCACACACGAAGATCCGTGCATACGGACGCATGACTTCGTCCCTTTGCGGTCTGGAGGCCATGTGCGGCACAGCAACAGTTTACGCCGGAATGCCGCGCCAAGTCCAGACGGAAAGTGCAATCAGGATAGTGCGTCACTCTGGGGGGTGGCACGCACGCTTTGCCTCTGCGTGGCCGTGGTTCTGCCCTGGCGAAGACCACGGCCACGCAACAGCGTGGCCGTGCCACCCAGCAATCCATCCCTTGACGAGCGACAAAACACTAAGGCCGCTCGGCCCTTTCGACCTGGAATATGGCCATGCCGGCCCGGCAGTTGGCCCATCGGGCGCCGATGCGGCGGTATCCGGCGGAGAGGTATATCTCCTCGACGCGGCGGAGTTTCTCACGCTCGCAGAACTCCCGGAAGTCCTTCACCGTGCACAGGTGCACGTTGGGCGTGTTGTACCAGTGGTACGGCAGTGCGCGGCTGCGGGGCATGCGTCCGCGGAAGAGGAGTTGGAGGCGGACGCCCCAGTATCCGAAGTTCGGGAAAGAGATGATGGCGCGCCTGCCGACGCGGAGCATCTCGCGGATGACGTGCGGCGGGTCCATCGTCTGCTGAAGGGTCTGGCTGAGGATCACGACGTCGAACTGCCCGTCGCGGTAGAAACTCATCCCTTCGAGCATGTCGCCGTGATAGACCGGCACTCCTCGCTTCACGCATTCAAGGACGGCCTCGTCGTCGATTTCGACGCCGCGCCCCTCGCATCGGCGCAGTTCGATAAGGTCGGCCAGCAGTTGCCCGTCGCCGCAGCCCAGGTCGAGGACCTTGGCGGCCTCTGGCACCATCGACTCGATGAGTTCGTAGTCGAGGCGGAGTTTGGTCTGGCGGTTCTTGTGCGGGGAGATCATAGGGAAGCGGCCCTCGCCTGGCCTTCGCCGCGGACGCGCCGCTGGACGTTCGCCAGGAACCCGGAGATGGTGGCGGCCATCTGCTCGTTCGGCACCAGGAAGGCGTCGTGCCCGTAAGGAGAATCGAGTTCCGTGAACGTCGTGGGGACGCCGTTGGCCTTAAGGGCCTTGACGATCTCCTTGGACTGGTACGTCGGGAAGAGCCAGTCGGAGGAGATGGAGATGACCAGGAATTCGGCGCGGACCGGGCGGAACGCCTCGACGAGCGAGCCGTACTTTGCCGGCAGGTCGAAGTAGTCCATCGACTTAGTTATATACAGAT
This sequence comes from uncultured Anaerolineales bacterium, assembly GCA_964353455.1. GTDB lineage: Bacteria > Planctomycetota > Phycisphaerae > FEN-1346 > FEN-1346 > CAYGWP01. The sequence goes on along the minus strand of CAYGWP010000055.1, from coordinate 745 downwards.
ATGAATTCGGGTCGAACCGCCGGACGAAACTGTCGCCCTGGTACCGCAGGTAACTCTCGACCTCAAACTCGGTCTTGAAGTCGTAGCCGAAGGCCTTGCGGTCCTGGAGGCGGCGGCCGAATTTCCTGTGCATCTGCTCGTCCGACAGGTACGTGATGTGCCCGATCATCCGCGCGATCGCCAGGCCGGCCGTCGGCGCCTGCTTCCCGTAATACTCGCCCTGCTGCCAGTTCGGGTCGGCCATGATGGCCTGCCGCCCAACTTCGTTGAAGGCGATGCCCTGGGCCGACAGGCGCGCGGTCGTCGCAATCGGAATGGCCGAGGCCACCCGGTCCGGATGCGCCACCGCCCACTCAAGCACCTGGAAGCCCCCCATGCTGCCCCCCGAAAGCGACAGCCACCGCGGGATGCCCAGGTGGTCCATCAGGGCCTTCTGGGCGCGGACCATGTCGGAGATCGTGACCATCGGGAACGCGAGGCCCCACGGCCGCCCGGTGGCGGGGTTCGGGCTAGACGGCCCGGTGCTCCCCTTGCACCCACCGATGATGTTCGGGCAGACAACAAAATATTTTGTTGTGTCGAACGCCTTGCCGGGGCCGACGACGATGTCCCACCAGCCGGGCTTCTTGTCATCGCGCGTGACGTAGCCGGCCACGTGTGCGTCGCCCGAAAGGGCGTGCAGCAGGAGGACGGCGTTCTCGCGCCGCTTCGAGAGCGTTCCGTACGTCTCGTAGGCCAGCGTGAC
>CAYGWP010000054.1:0-2141 GCA_964353455.1 uncultured Anaerolineales bacterium | reverse complement strand
GCCCCTCTCCCACAAGGGGAGAGGGATGAACTGCGCCACGCTAAACACGCATGGTCTCCCGACTCGCCGCGCCGAGTGGCGCGAGGTTTTCCTCCGTCCTTAAAAGATTTTCCGCCCGCCGCAAAGATGACTTGACCGGCGCTGAGCAAGCGCGCACAATCCGTGCGTGTGGCACTGCGTCATTTACGGGGGGCACGGCCACGCTTTGCCTTTGCGTGGCCGTGGTTGTGCCCCGGCGAGGGCCACGGCCACGCAACAGCGTGGCCGTGCCACCCCCCAAGAGTGACGCACTACTGCCTGTATGCGGCCACCAGCGCGGCGCGGCGGCGGATTGAAAGGAGCGTGCGGGCGATGATCGAATTCAAGAACAAGATCGTCTTCGTGGGGTACGGCGCGGTGGCGCGGTGCACGCTGCCCATCCTAGTAAAGCACATCAAGGTCCCGCCGAAGAAGATCACGATCATCGACTTCGAGGACCGGGCCGAGGAACTCCGGCCCTGGACCAGGAAGGGCGTGCATTACGTCCGCGACCGCGTCACGCAGGAGAACCTGGGCAGCCTCCTGGCCGAGCACCTCTCGGCGGGCGACATGCTCATAGACCTGGCGTGGAACATCGAGTGCACCGACATCCTCCAGTGGTGCCACGACCGCGGCGTCCTGTACGTCAACACGTCGGTGGAACTCTGGGACCCGTACGCCGGCGCCGACACGAAGCACCCGACGGAGCGAACGCTGTACCGGCGTCACATGAACCTCCGCCGGATGACGGCCGGCTGGAAGAAGCCCGGCCCGACGGCCGTCGTGGAGCACGGGGCCAATCCGGGCCTGATCTCGCACTTCACGAAGCAGGGCCTCCTGGACATCGGCGAGCGGCTGCTGGCCGACAAGTTGGCGCGGGGCGGGGACGCCGAGGAAATCCGCGGGCACATCCGCAGCGGGGCCTTCAACCGGCTGGCCATGAAACTTGGAGTCAAGGTCATCCACTGTAGCGAGCGCGACACCCAGATCACCGACAAGCCCAAGCAGGTAAGCGAGTTCGTCAACACCTGGAGCGTCGAGGGGTTCCGCGAGGAAGGCACCACCACCGCCGAGATGGGCCGGGGCACCCACGAAAAGGAGTTGCCCGAACACGCCTACGAGCATTCCGACGGCCCGCGGAACCAGATATGCCTGGCACGCATGGGCATCAATACATGGGTGAATTCGTGGGTCCCCGACTACGCCATCGTCGGCATGGTGATCCGGCACGGAGAGGCGTTCACCATGTCCGACAGACTCACGGTCTGGAAAGACGGCAAGGCCGTCTATCGCCCGACCGTGCACTACGCCTACTGCCCGTGCGACTCGGCCGTCGCCAGCCTGAACGAACTGCGCGGTTACGACTACCGCCTGGTGGAGCGCCAGCGGATCATGACCGACGAGATCACCGGCGGCGCCGACATCCTCGGGGCGCTCATCATGGGCCACGCCTATAGCGCCTGGTGGACCGGCAGCGACCTCTCGATCGAGGAATCCCGCCGGCTCGTGCCGCACCAGAACGCCACAACCATGCAGGTGGCAATCGGCGTTGTGGCGGCCGCGATGTGGATGATCGAGAACCCCGCGCGCGGCGTGTGCGTCCCCGACGACCTGCCGCACGACTACGTCCTGGGGATCGCCAGGCCGTACCTGGGGAAGTTCATCTCGACCCCCACCGACTGGACGCCCCTGAAGCACTACTCCAACAGTTTCGCGGGCTACAACAAGCCCGCCCTGGACACGAGCGACCCGTGGCAGTTCAAGAACTTCCTTATCACCGACGGGGATTGACGCCGTAGGGGCGGCCCCGCGTGGCCGCCCTGGCACGCGGAGGGCGACCACATGGGGTCGCCCCTACAAAGGCACCGGAAGGATTCTTCACGCGCGGCAGGTGCGGAGACCCGCCGCGCAGAACGCGGTGGGTGGGCGACCACGTGGGGTCGCCCCTACAAGAGGGAAACTAAATGGCAAACCTGAGACTCCTCAAGCGGCTGGCCAGGGAGCACGGCACGCCGCTGTTCGTGGTTGACCACAAGGTCCTCCGCGACAACTACCGCCAGTTCAAGAAGTACCTGCCGCGCGTTCAGGCGTACTACGCCGTCAAGGCCAACCCTGACCCGGCC
>CAYGWP010000053.1:0-6738 GCA_964353455.1 uncultured Anaerolineales bacterium | reverse complement strand
AAACAGCCTCTTAACGCGGTCGCTTCGACGTCCGGCTAAAGCGGTTTAACGTTGCGTGTTGGCACGGCGGGGCTCCGGCCTGCGGGCCGTAGCCCTACGGCGGGCGAAGGCCGGACCCGCCGCGCTTGCCTAGTGTTGCGTGCCGGCGCGGCGGGTGCGGAGACCCGCCGCGCCACTATCCAACCCTTGAGTGCTCTAAGTGCGGCTGCGTCGCGCACGCTTCGCGGGACGCTTGCCGTACACCCCCGCCCGCCGGCGCTCCTCGGCACGGGGGCTGATGTGCGTGTCCTCGCGGCACTCCAGGCCCGCCCGCGCGATAATCTCCTTCATGTAATCCACAAACTGGCACCGCGGCGAATGGTAGTTGTCCTTCGTAATGCAGGACGACAACTGCACAACAATTCGGTCGCGGTCGATGCCTTCGTGCTTCTTCAGTTTCCGAGCAAGGTGCGTCAGGCGCCGCTGGACGCCCCTGCCGCAGCATCCGCCGCAAGTCATGTACAGGATGCGGACGGCCTTGTCCTTCGGATACGCCGCAAAGCCGTCCGCCCGCTCGTTGAACGCCTTCTCGCAGTAATACCCCGAGCACCGCTGGCGGACGATCTCGCACTGCACGACCGCAATGTAGTCCTTATCTCGCATGGCCATCACTGTTTCCTCGGAATCTCGATGCACGAGATCGAGCGGGCCGGAAGCGTGACGGCCACCGTACCGCCGGACACTTCCAGCGGACGCCGCTCGACGGTCATCACCTCGGCAGTCTCACCCGGCCCGGGCTTATCCTTCAGGCGGCCCACAAGCACGTGGTGGACCGCGCGGGGCTCAACGCCGCCCGCCTGCCCCAGGTCGATCTTCACGTCGAATGACCGGCTCATGTGCCGGTTGATGGCGTGGAAGTATAGGGTCCGGCCATCGGCCGTGGCAACCGCATCAAGGAAGGCGACCTTGGGCTTGCCCGGCGTCCAGCCGACCGTGTATGGCTGCGCAAACGTCGGAACGTTCTCGGCCCGCACCGGCAGGAGGCGGTCGCCGTGATGAAGGGCGTAGAACATCGTGACCTGGCCGGTGGACGAGTAGTGCGGCGGACCTTTCCCCTCGTTGCGGTCAACCTGCACGCACCCGATTGCCCACCCGCAGCCGATCAGGTTTGACTGGCACGCCAGGTCAATCGCATCACCGGCGCGCATGAGGCCATGCAGGAATCCGGCGGCCCCTATCGCCTTGGCCGCCGCGGCGTCGATCTCGGGGCGCGGCTGGGCGCGATCAAGCCCCCACCCATTCCAGTTCCACTCAGTGCAGACGATGCGGTAGCCCAGTCCGCGGGCGTAACCGATCTGGGACCCGAAGGCCACATTCAGGCCGTCGCCGTCGAAGCCCCCAGGCATGGCCGCCCAAGTCTGCCAGAGTTCCTCGGCCGTGATCTTGTCGAACGGGTACGGCTTGCCGTCGCGCTTCAGGTTGTCCATCGACCCGGGGGCATAGGAGTGGAACGTGGCGTACCGGACGGTGCGGCGGATGGCGGGGTCCTCAAGGACGGCGGCCATGAGCGGGTCGGTCGCGCCCGCCCCGTCGATGATGATCTCGATCTTCGGGTCCACCGCCTTCATCATGGCAATGTAAGCGTTCAGGCACTCACCGTACCAGAGGCCCGCCTGCCTGGGGTCCTCAATGCCGGCGGCCTGCATGGCGCGGGTCTTGAACCCCCACCACTCGTTGCCGATCTGGAAGAACTCGACGCCGTAGGGCGCCGGGTGTCCGTTCTTCGCCCGGATGGCGGGCCAGTCGGGCATCCCTTCGGGGAGTTTCGCGCCGACGGGGGCGTTCGTGTAGGCCACGAGGCCGGCGGCAAGGAGCGCGGCCTCCCGCAGCGGCCGCTTCTTCGAGACGGCGTCGAGCCAGTTCACCACGAGGATCGTCTCGCATCCGAGCGCATCGCGCAGGCGGAAGTACTCATCATAGCCGAAGCGGTTCGTGATCGGCTTCCCGCTGCGCCCGATGGTGACGGGGCGGTCCTGCCCGTCCCGACCGGGAACGTTCGAGATCATGTCTCGCCAGTCGATGTAATCGACGTCGGTGCCGCCGGGGAACCGGATGATCGGGATGCGCATCGCCTTCAGGAGTTCCAGAACTCGCGGGTCCAGGTCGTGCGTGCCGGGCACGAGCGCCCCTTCGGGCCCCGGTTCGCCCCAACTGGCCCGCTCAAGAAAATGGCCGAACAGGCGGCGGTCAACAGGCGTGCCGGGACCTGCGCCCACCGTGAAGCGGACCTCCTGGGCCGAGGACGGCAACTCCAGGAGACCACATACAATGGCCAGCGCGGCCAGGAATACACCAGGGACGCTGCGGTCCATGGGCGGGTCCTTTCGATGGGGTCTGGCGCCTTTTCCGGATGTTCGGAAGTCGCCGCGGCGACCTCTTTCGAGACCACGATGGGGTCAGACCCGTCGCGGCGGCGGCCGCACGGTTTACTTCGACCGCCGCAGCGAGGAGAGTTGATCCATCAGGTTCGCCATCTCGATGGCGCTGGCGGCGGCATCGGCGCCCTTGTTGCCGGCCTTCGTGCCGGCCCGCTCGATCGCCTGCTCCAGCGTGTCGGTGGTGATGACGCCGAACACGGTCGGCACGCCGCTGGCCATCCCCACCTGGGCGATGCCCTTCGCGACCTCGGCGGCGATGTAGTCAAAGTGCGGCGTCGAGCCGCGGATCACCGCCCCGAGGCAGATGACCGCGCTATACTTGCCGCTGTCGGCCATCTTCTTGGCGATGGCCGGAATCTCGAACGACCCCGGCGTCCACGCCACATCGATCGCGCCCGCGTCCACCCCGTGCCGCTCGAGGGTGTCGAGGCACCCGCCGAGAAGTTTCGACGTGATGAACTCGTTAAAGCGCGACACGACCACGCCGAAGCGGTGCTTTCCGGCAACCAATTGGCCCTGATACACGTTCGCCATGATGACTCTCCTTACCGAGTGGCACAACAATATGAAAGTTTATCGAAATGGCCCGCCTATTCAAGCGAAAACGCCCGCCGCGCCTGGTTTGGCCACGGCTCGTTTAGCCGCGACTCGTTTAGCCGCGACTCGAAGAGGAGCGCGTACCACAATCGCGCGTGCCCGGCCCCCCTACGCCGCACCCCACTTGCGGCGGAGGAACCACTCGGCGGCAAGGAGGGCCACGACCACCGCGAGGAATATGCCGCCGCCGGCAATCGGACACCGGCGCTCGACCGGCTCGAACTGCGGCGGCAGGCCGGCGGCCAGGTCCGCCAGGAGCGCCGTTAAGCCGTCGATCCGCCGGAACGTCCCGCCGCCGGCCCGGGCGATCCGCTGCATCGCCTCGGAATCGGCCAGAACCGCGGCCGTCTCAAAATCCCGCTGCTCCACAGCGCACTCGGCCTCGGCCCGCCTCGTCTCGTTGCCGATGGCCACCTCGACGCCAAGCCGATGGATTCCGGCGGCAGAGAGCGGCACGGTAGCCCGCCAGTCGCCATCCGCCGGCGCCAACTGGATGAGCCGGCTCGCACCATCGGGCATCGTCAGGCGGACTTCGCGCGGCATGGACGCGCCAACGGCGTGGACAGTCACCTCTGCTGCGGGTGGGCTGTCGGGGTCGGTCAGAAGGTACCGCGGCCGGTCGGTGGCGATCCAGAGGTCGGCCTGCGGGCGGGCATCGCGTCCGGCAAGCCAGAGCACGAGTTGCCGCCAGAGCCGCCGGTGGACCTCCGCCCCATGCGTGTCGCCGGGCGCCAGGACCCACTGCCACGTCGAGTCGGCCGTGACGGCGGCCACGCGGCCGCGGCCGAACTCGCGGACTGCCATGAGCGGCGTGCCGTCCGGCGATTCCGCCAGCAGCCGCGCTGCGGCCTGCAATGGGCCGACTGCACTTGCGCCCGTGAGCGGCGGAAGCGCATCAAAGGCCGCCGCGCCGCCGGGAGAAAAGGGTCCTGGACCCTTTTCCGCCTTGAAGATGAAGTGCCCCGCCCCATCGGCCGTGGGCCTGAACCGAATCGGCCCGGGCGCCTGCCCGTCGCCGTCGCGGATGGCAAACGGGAGGATGCCGGCCAGCGGGGTCGCGGCCCAGCCGCCGGCCCCGAATGCGCTCAGGCCGCCCAGGGCAAGGACGCTGAGTTTCCCCTCGCGGACCCGCTCGGCCACGCGCGCGACGGTAGCCGGGTCGAGCGCAGAGGCCGGGAGGTCGCCGAGAACAACCACGTTGAAGGCGTCAACTTCATCAGGGGCCGGTGCACCCGCGACCCCACGGCCGCGGCTCGTACTGCCGCCAATCAGCAGTCGCCGGTCGAGGTCGATCTCCTTCGCCTCGTCGAGAACGCGGGCGATGAACTTCCCCTCGGGGCGGATGCGGCCGTCAAGGTACAGGACCCGCACATCGCCCTCCGCCACCCGAACGGCCGTCTCGGCCCGATTATTGGTAGTGATGAGTTCGCCCTCCAGCGGCGCGACTTGGAGGGCGATCCGCGCAAGACCCGGCTCGCCCGCCTGCGGAGTGAAGACGAGTTCCTCGGCGGTCTGGTCGGCGGCCGGCATGATGCGGCGACGATCAACCTCTTTGCCATTGAGCGTCAAGACGGCGTCGAACGGCTTGCCCTTGACGCCAAGCGCGGCAACGACCACGCGGACCTCGGGCCGGTTGCCCGCGAAGACCCGCGCGGGCGCCCGCAGGTCGCGGACGGCCACGTCGCGCACGAGGTCGTTCGGCTCGGCGCTCCCGGCCAGCACCGCGTGGACCTTGATGCCGCGCCCGGCAAGCGCCTTGGCGGCCCGTTCGGCGGATGCGCGAGCGCGGTTGGCGCGGCCGTCGGAGATCAAGACCACCGCCGCCAGCCGCGTCGGAAAAGGAACCGTCGAGAACTTTCGGCCCGTGCCCGCATCCCCGGCGACGAGCGCGTCCAGTGCCTCGCCGATGTCGGTCCGCAGGTCGTCGGGAACGGGGGCGAAGTTGCCGATGGTCCTCACGTGCGACCCGAAGGCATAAGGGTTAATGAGACTCCGGGCGCCGAGGTCGGCATACGCCTTGCCCGCAGCAAGAAACGCCTGCCGCACGGCCTCGGCACGGGTAAGCAAGTCCGAGCCGCCGACGTGAGTCGGCGGGTATTCCCGGGTACCCGCGACCTCACGGTCGCGGCTCGCAGGCACATCGCAAATTGCCATACTGCGCGAAGCATCCAGCAGCACGGCCACCTCGCCGGAGATCTCCCGCTGCCCCTCCCACTTGATGACAGGTCCGAACATCATAAGCGCCACCGCCGCCACGACCCCAAGCCTGAGAACCAGTATCAGCACCCGCCGGCCGCGCGAAAGCGGCAACGGCCAACGCCGGGCGGTCGCTATGACGGCCGCAACCAGCGCAGCAGTCACCAGCGCCGCTGCAACCGGCGGCAGCACCGGCTCGAACACCAGGTAGTCAGCCATGCCCTAATCATCGACACGAAAGCAACAGCACGTTTAGCCGCGAATCGAAGTTATAAGTTTAGCCGCGAATCGAAGTTATAAGTTTAGCCGCGACTCGAAGAGGAGCGCGTTTTCGAACGGCAACGCGCGCTCCTCTTCGAGTCGCGGCTAAACGAGTCGCGGCTAAACGTGCCACCACCGTGAGTGACACATTTCGGCCGCCGGCAAATCGCGCTTGTGTCCCTGCCACAAGCAGCCTTATACTGCGCCTATCGTCAATGGAAAGGAATGCGAAGTGAAGGCGCTTCTTGAGCGGGCCTGCGACCTGATGCGGCAGGCGGGAGCCACGTACGGCGACATCCGCATCCGCGATGACCGCCGCGAGAACATCAACGTCCAGAACGGCCGGCCGGAACACATCGCCGTTGACCGCTCGGCCGGCTTCGGCGTGCGGATGATCATCGATGGGGCGTGGGGCTTCTTCGGCACGCATCGGCTGGAGGAATCCGCCCTGGAGCCGGCGGTCCGCCAGGCGGCGGCAATCGCACGGGCATCGGCGCGGTATCGCAGGGAGCCGATTGTTCTTGCGCCGCAGGCCCCGGCCACGGGCTTCTACGAGACGCCGCACGCGGTCAATCCCTTCGGCGTGCCGCTCGAGGAGAAACTCGCGCTCCTTGCGGCGGCGACGGATGCGATGCGCGGGCCGAACATCAAGTTGGCCCAGGCGTTCGCGTCGGCGTTCCTCCAGCACCAGCACTTCGCCTCGACCGAGGGGGCGCGGATCGAGCAGCGGATCATCCAGACCGGCGGCGGGATCGCCGCCACGGCCATCTCGGGCGGCGAACTCCAGGTCCGCTCGTACCCGAACAGTTTCCGCGGCAACTTCGCCACCGCCGGATGGGAATACGTCCGGGCGATGAACCTCGTTGAGGAGGCCCCGCGCGTGGCCGATGAGGCCGAGGCGCTCCTTGCGGCCCCACCCTGCCCCGCCGGCCGGCGCACCATCATCCTCGACGGCGGGCAACTGGCCCTCCAGGTCCACGAATCGTGCGGCCATCCGATTGAACTCGACCGCGTCCTCGGGATGGAACTCTCGTACGCGGGCGACTCCTTTCTGACGATCGACAAACTCGGCTCGTTCCAGTATGGGTCGCGCGAGGTCAACATCGTGGCCGACGCGACGGCCCCCGGCGGCCTGGGCACCTTCGGCTGGGATGACGAGGGCGTGCCGTCACAGCGGGTGCCGATCGTCCGCAGCGGGCAGTTCGTCGGCTATCTGACCTCGCGCGAGACGGCACAGCAACTGCGGGAGATCGTCGGGCCGGTCGCA
>CAYGWP010000052.1:0-6290 GCA_964353455.1 uncultured Anaerolineales bacterium | reverse complement strand
GCACTGGTGGTCGTCTGGCTCTCGGGGGGTCTGACGGCCTGGACGATGATGTTCGTCGCGCCCATCCGCAGCACTTCCTCCTGCATCTTCTGGCCGATCCCCTCGACGACCGCAAGCGTGGCGATGACCGCGCAGACGCCGAACAGGATGCCCAGCATCGTCAGGACGCTCCGCGCCGGGTGGAGCATGAGGCTCTCGACGCCCAGCCGCAAGGTTTCGGTTGTCTTGAATGATAACATTGGTATTCCCGCGCGGCGGGTCGGGAGACCCGCCGCGCTCGCGTCTCACACTTCCGCGCGGCGGGTCTCCCGCCTGCGGGCCGTAGCCCTACGGCGGGCGAAGGCCCGACCCGCCGCGGCCGGCTACTTCTGCCGCTCCTGGGCCACTACCTTCCCGTCGGCGACGCGGACAATGCTGTGCGTGCGCCGGCCGACGGCCTCATCATGAGTCACGATGATGAGCGTCCGCCCGCGCGTTGCCATGTCGTCGAAGATCGCGAGGATTTCCTGGCCGGTGCGCGAGTCGAGATTGCCGGTCGGCTCGTCGGCCAGGATGATGAGCGGGTCGTTCGCCAGGGCCCGCGCGATGGCGACTCGCTGCTGCTCGCCGCCCGAAAGTTCCATCGGCTTGTGACGGGCGCGATTCCCCAGGCCCACCCGCTCCGCAAGTTCAAGCGACCGCCGCCGGCGCTCACGCCGGTGTATCCGCTGGTAGAAGAGCGGCACCTCGATGTTGTCTAGGGCCGTCAGTTGCGGGATCAGGTTGAACGACTGGAATACGAAGCCGATCCGCTGGCCGCGCACCTCCGAGAGGTCCGAGTCCGAAAGGGCCGAGACGTCCTGTCCGCCGAGGATGTACCGCCCGCTCGTCGGCCGGTCCAGGCACCCCACGAGGTTCAGGAGGGTGCTCTTGCCGGACCCCGACGGGCCCATGATAGCCAGGTAATCGCCCGGCTCAACCGTAAGATCGATGCCCTGGAGGGCGGCGACTTCGAGGCCGGCCCCCATCTGATAGACCTTGCGCAGGTTGACCAGTTCAGCGAGGCTCATGGACGCTTTGCGCCGCCTTTGTCGCCCCCGCGTTTGCCGTCGCCGTCGCCGGACGATCTGTCGGACCGTTCGCGCGGCGGCCGGACCGTGGGGGGAGAAGCAGTCTCGGCGGCTGGCACCGGCGCCGGCGGCGCCGCTGCTCTCTCCGCCGCCTTCCAGTCGGCCTGCTGCTGCGCGGCGCGCTGCTCTTCCTCCGAGACCTTCAGTTCCTCGGCGCCGGCGGGCTTGAAGAGGTACACCTCATCGCCCACCGCCAGGCCCTTCGTGATCTCGACCATCCGCTCGTTCGAGAGGCCCGCTTCCACGCGCCGGGTCTCCGGCCCCGCCGGCGTCTTCACGTAGGCCACTTGGAACCCCTTGTCCACGAACACGGCCGCGATGGGGACCTGGAGCACGCCGTCCTTCGTATCGACCAGGATCTCCACCTGGGCGCTCATGCCGGGCTTCAGACCCTTGGGCGTGGCGTCGAGGCCGATCTCCGTGAGGTAACTCTTGAGGCCGGGGTTCAGCCACCACTGGCTGCGGTCGGGCATGATGCCGATCTTCGTGACGCGGCCGGTCAGCCGGTCCTTCGGGAAGGCGTCGATGGTCACGAACGCCTGGGCGCCCTCGGCGACCTGCTTGACGACCGATTCGTGCAACTTGACCTTGACGTTCATCTCCGAGAGGTCGGGCAACTTGATGAGGTTCTGCTGGTGCCGGAGGACCGCCCCGGGCTCGATGATGGTCGCCCGGTCCCACCGCCCCGCGCCGGTGTCATAGACCACCATGCCCGGCTGCGGCGCGCAGATCGTACACTTGGCCAACTGGTCCTGGACCTTCTTCAGGCGCGTCTCTTCCAGTCGCAGGGCTTCTTGCTTGTTGTCGCGGTCGGCGCGGGCGCTGTCGAGTTCGCTGTTTGTCCGCGCGTCCACTCGCTCGCACTCGCGCTTGGCCTCCAGCCAGTCTGTGTAGGCCTTCTCGGCCGACTTGGGGAACTCGTAGAGGAGGAAGAGGTCCAGGGCGGTCTTGGCCTGGTCTAGGGCGACCTGCTGGCGGCGGTAGGCCAGTTCGTCGGCCTGGAGTTCGCTCCCGGTGACGTACCCCTTCTTCTCGAGGGTCCGCGTCCACTCGACCTTGCTGGCGGCGCGCGAGAGTTCCTCGCTCACGAGGTCGATATCGCTCTGGAGTTTGCGTTTTTCCTGGAGCGCCGCGCCGGCCAGCGCCGGCTCGCGCACCAGCGTTTCGAATCCGCCCTTGCCCTCCTGGGCGACGACGCGGTCCGCCAGTTCCGCTCCCAGGTACTTGCGGAGGTCCATGTGTGCGAACTTGACCTTCAGCCCGGCCTCCGCCAGCATGCTCTCGCGGGTGCTCTGCGTAATCAGGAACGTCTTGTCGGATTTTTCGTGCGCGGCCTTGGCGGTCTTATGGATCATGTCCTGGGTGCAGAGGCGTTCCTGGAGGTCGGCGGAGTCCAACTGGACGAGTTTGTCGCCCTGCTTGACGAGCAGGCCTTCCTCGATGACCCAGACGATGGTGCTCTGTCCCTCGACCTCGCACGTGACGTTGGTGGACCGCTTGGCGTCGATCTCGCCGCTCTCGACGACGGTGACGACCAGCCGCTCGCTCGTGGCGCGGGCGGTCTCGCCGGTGTTGACGACGGGGTCGGCCGAACTGCCGAGCACCCACCAGAGGCCCGCCGCCGCGGTCGCCAGGATTGCCGCCCCCCCTGCGGCCATCAGCGCCAGCCGCTTCCCGCGCAGGTGCGTCTTCACGCCGGCCGCGCTAGCGGCCGTTATCGGTAAGGACCCAGCCATGGATTTGTCCCTCTTCATCGACGACCAGTGTTCCGACGTCGCGCTGGAACTCCAGCGTCGCCACCGTGTGATCGACCAGGGCGCCGGTCAGGGCGTTCTTGGCCTCGACGTATGCCTGCTGCGACTCCAGGACGTCGCGCTGAACCGCCCGTCCGGCCTGGAGCAGGAGTTGCGTGCTCTCGACGCGCCGCTCCGCCAACTCGACGCTCCGCTTCTGTATCTCGTATGATTCGCGTGTCTGCTCCAGTTGCCGCAGCGCCTCTCGGACCTCCAGGCGAATCTCATCCTCGGTCAGGTCCAGTTGCCGCTGTGCGGCTTGGGCGGAGACCTGCGTCTGCCTGAGTGCGTTCCGCTCGTTCAACCGGTCGAGCGGCAGGCTGATGGCCAGGCCTGCCGCGTAGTCCCCGCGGTTGAATATCAGCCGCGCAGACTGCGGATTCGGGCCGACCGACTGGTACCCGATGCTGGCCACCAGGTTCACATCCCCCGCCAGGCCGTTCTCGGCCACCTTGATCTTGCGGAGGGCGTCCTCGACGCCGTTGCGGACGTTCGCCAGGTCGAACCGGGTCCGCATCGCGACCGCCGTGACCTCATCCAGCGACTCCTGCGTCTGGTGAAGCCCCGCCGCCGCAAGGCGGTCCAGTTCCTGCGGGTCCAGCGCAATCTCAGTCGTTACAGGGATGCCCAGGAGGATCTTGAAAGAGTCGAGGGAGTTCGCGTACGCCTCCCGCGCCACGATCCAGCGGCTGTAGGCCCGCAGTTCGTCCTGCCTCGCCTGGTCCACCTGGAACTGCGGCAGCCGCTCGGCCTTGGCGAGCCAGTCGGCCTGCTCGCGATTGGCCACCAGTGCCTGGTAGTTGGTCCACTCGTTCAGCACAACGTCTCGTTGTTCGAGAACGTTGAGGTACTTCGAGGCGATGCCGACGGCAAACGTCTGTTCGAACCGCGCGAAGGTGCGGACGGAGTACAGCGTGTTTCGCTCCGCCTGGACGAGGTTCTCCTGGACGACCAGTTGCCCGGCGCCCCGCCACAGCGGCTGCGACATGCTCACGTTGAAGGCTGAATCGACCGTGTCGCCCAACTCCTTGTTGAGGAACTTCAGGGCCGACACGCCCAGTGCCCCCACGAGGACCATCCCGCCCGCCAGTTTCTGCGACACGCCCACGGTTGACGAGCCGTCCCAGGTCTTGACACGTTCCTCCTGGCCTGTGCCATTGCTCTTCAGGTTCGTCGTCCCGATGGCCGACGGAATGAGGTCAAACACGTGCCGCTGCCCCGTCAGCGTCAGGGCCGTCAGGTACACCGTCTCTTTCTGCGTCTGGTAGTCGCGGCTCGCCCTAACGGCGAGTCGCAGGGCGTCGGCCACTGACAGTTTGAGGGCGTTGGCTGAAGCCGTCGGTAGCGGCGGGGGCAACCCCCTGGCCTCGCCCGGAGCGCCTCCTGCCGGCGGAGGGCTGGAAGGCGGTTCGGGCAGGAGGTTCAGCCCCGGCGGCAGCGGCGCGATGATCGGCCCTGGCACCAGGATAGGCGGCATCCGGATGAACGATGCAGCGGTTTCTTCCGGCGGCAGCGGCCGGATGTCCAAACCCTTCTCGCCCTCCTGCTGCGGTAGCGCGGGCAGCGGATTCGGGTTGATCGTAAACGCAGGCGCGCGGCCAAGGGCCCTCTGGTTCGTTTGGGCCACGATCTTGTACACTTCGCGGTCGGCCTGCTCGGTGTAGAACTTGGAGGAACAGCCTGTCACCGAGAGAAAGGCGAGGAGAGCAGCCGCTATGAGTGCCTTGTGCAACATCGGTTCATCCGTCTGCCGCCCCGGTAGGCGAAGGTGAGATTCTATCGCCGCTGGCGCCTCAAAGCAACAATGCTGTGACAGAAAAGGGTCCAGGACCCCTAACGCCTTAAGGGTCCTGGACCCTTTTCTGTCTTGCTTACGGGCGGATGAGGCGGATGTCTTTGGCGGCTCCCGAAAGAATCGCCGCCGCCGGGTCGCCGGTCTTGCCGACAGGTGATACAACGCAGAACGCAGCGAGAAGTTCCGGCCGAAGGTCGCCGGTCACGCCTTCCAGCCCGAGCGCCCGCGCGCCGCGGCGCGTCGCCATGTCGAGAATGAGGCGGGGGTCGGCCTTGCTCTCGTTGGCGAAAAGGAACCGCGCTTCGTCCAGCATCGAGAGGCTCGGCGACGAGGCCAGGCTGTCGGTCCCGAGGCACACGTTCACGCCTTTCTTGAGGAGCCGCCGCCACGGATGCTCGCGGTGCTGGAAGAATGCATGGCTCCGCGGGCAGTACGCAACGCTGGAGCCGCTCTCGGCCAGGACCGCGACGTCGTCATCCTCAAGATAGTTGCCGTGGGCCACGAGCACCGGCTTGGCGAAGAACCCGGCATCCGCCAGCATCCTGATGGGGCGAACGCCTGCCGGCATCCAGCCGCGAGGCAGGAGGCTGAACTGGCGGACCAGTTCATAGAGCGGCCCGTCGCCCCGCTCCGTAAACGCTATTTCGTCCAGCGTCTCATGCAGATGTGTGGTGACCGGCCAGCCGTTTGCATCGGCCACCTGACGCACCGCCTTATAGACGGCCAGGCCGGTGCTGTAGGGGGCGTGGGGCGAGAGGCCGACCGCGACAGGCGTCGTCCGCCGCAGCCGCTCCATGCCTTCGACGGTTTGCCGGAGGCGATCGATGGACTTCGGACCGAACCGGAATGCCTCGCCAAAGACGATCCAGCGTCCGTCAGACGCCGTGAGGACGTTGTCGCAGATGGATTCGGGCGTGATGTCGGCCCCCGCGACGGTGCCGGCCGCCTGGGCCTGGTCGGCGCCCTGTCGGACCGCGCGGCGGATAGACTGCTGCGTTCTGATGACCCGGCTGGCGATCAGGCGCGCGAGCCAACCGGCGAAATCGGCCGTCGGCTTGAAGTGCCCCCCCATGTCCGTCAGGCCGAGGTGCGTGTGGGCGTTCACCAGGCCGGGCACGATGGCCGCATCCGGAAAGTGTTCGACGGCGTCGCTCGGCCCAATGTGGGCCTTGAGTTTCGACCACGGCCCGAGGCGCGCGATGCGCCCGCCCGCCGCGACGAGCGCGCCGTCCTCCACCGCGGCTCCTTCGGCCGGGATGAGATAGCGTGCGCGATAGACCTTTGCGGAATCGGCCACGGTCAGGTCGTGTACTCCGCGTTGATCTTCACATAGTCATAACTGAAATCGCATGTGAGATACCGGGCCTGGCCCTTCCCGGCGCCGAGGTCGAGGTGCACGTCGATGTCGTGGGCCTTCATGACGGACTGAAGGCGCGCGGCGTCGGCCTCGACGGGCGTGCCGCGGTCGAAGATGACCACGCCGCCCATCTCGAGGCGCATGGTGTCGGGTCCGCTGGAGATGCCGGCGTAGCCGGCGGCGGAGACGATGCGTCCCCAGTTGGGGTCCTCGCCGAAGAAGGCGGTCTTGACGAG
>CAYGWP010000051.1:0-5412 GCA_964353455.1 uncultured Anaerolineales bacterium | reverse complement strand
AGGGCCACTCGCTTTTTTTCCTGGTCAACGCGGAGGACGGTGCACTTGATCTTCTTGCCCTTTTCGAGGACCTCGGACGGATGGCCGATCTTCTGCGTCCACGACATGTCGGTCACGTGCAGGAGGCCGTCGATGCCCTCCTCGATCTCGATGAACGCGCCGTAGTTGGCGAGGTTCTGGACCGTACCTTCCACGACCGTGCCGGGGGGATACTTCTCCTTGACGAGCGTCCAGGGATTGACCGCGGTCTGCTTCATGCCGAGGCTGATCTCCTGCTTGGCCTTGTCGATGGCGAGGACGACGACCTCGATCTGCTCGCCCGGGTTGACGACCTCCGACGGATGGTTGATGCGCTTGGTCCACGACATCTCGCTGACGTGCACCAGGCCCTCGATGCCCGCTTCGAGTTTGACGAACGCGCCGTAGGGGGTGATGTTGACGACCTCGCCCTTGGCCTTCGCTCCTATCGGGTACCGCGCCTCGATGTTGTGCCACGGGGACGCCGACTTCTGCTTGAGTCCCAGCGCCACCTTTTCCTTTTCGCGGTCGATCGAGAGGATTTTGATCTGGATGCGCTGGTCGATGCTTACCGCTTCGCTCGGATGGCCGACGCGGCCCCAGGCCATGTCGGTGATGTGCAGCAGGCCATCGATGCCGCCGAGGTCAACGAACGCGCCGAAGTCGGCGATGTTCTTGACGACGCCGTCGCGGATCTGGCCCACGTGCATCTCACCCAGGAGGCGCTGCTTCGCCTGCTCGCGCTCCTCCTCGATGAGGCGGCGGCGAGACACGACGATGTTGCGGCGGTCCGCATCGATCTTCAGAATCTTGCAGGAAATCTCCTGCCCGATGTAATTCGATACGTCGGCCGGACGGCGGATGTCAACCTGGCTCGCAGGCAGGAACACAGGCACGCCGATATCCACGAGCAGGCCGCCCTTGATCTTGCGGCTGACGCGGCCCTTGACGACGTCCCCTTCCTTGTATTGCGTGAGGACCCGTTCCCAGCCCTTGATCCGGTCGGCCTTGCGCTTCGAGAGGATCACCAGGCCCGTCTCGTCCTCAACGGCCTCCAGCAGCACATCCACCTGCTGGCCCACCTGGACGTCGGCCCCGTCGAACTCCTCCAGGGGGACGCTGCCCTCGCTCTTGAAGCCCACGTCGATGACCGCCTCGTTGCCGATGACGCGGACCACGCGCCCGGCCACGACGCTCCCCGGCTCGAACGCCTTGATGGATTCCTCGTAGAGTTGCTTGAGGCCGTCTTTTTCCTGCGCTTTTCCGAGGACCGCCGAGACTTCCTGATCGATTTCGCTGTCACTCAAGCCGTACTGACGATTGACTTGACTCTTAAGCATGTTACCTCTTTTGTGTTTCCGGTGCACTTGCCACGGCAAGAACGTTTCGGGGCCCGCCGCCGGGCCACTTGCCGCCCTCTTTGCCAAGAGGATTCCGGCCCTCCGCAGGGTCGGAAAAGGGTGGTACTATAGGCCAACTACCCGCCGATTGCAAGCCCCGATTCGACTAAACCTGGGAAGACGGATCACCGTCCGTCAGGGCCTACCGGGGACGGCATACGGGTGCGGCAAGGCAGAGGGGACCTGCCTGTAGCCCGCCCAGACGTCCACTTGCCGCTGCACGTCCGGCTGGTCGGCGTTGACGCCGAGAGAAGACTTCCATTCCTCCATCGCCTGCTCGAGAAGGCCTTCGCGTGCCGGGTCGCGGAGAAATTCCACCATGCAGGCGGCGGCCAAGCGGTTACGGGCGCGGGCGTCGCGCGGCGCCTGCCTTGCCGCCGATTCCAGGTCGGCAACCGAGGCCGTGACCGCGCCGGCCGTGCCCGATTCCAGCATCGCCAGGAACTCAAGATGGGCGCCGGCCCTGAAAACCGGCGGCCGGAACTCCGAGGCCCGCGTCACAGCCACGTTGTCTATGATCACCCCCACGCCGCGCGACTCCGCCGCCGCCGCGCCCTTGAGGGAGGCGGCGGCCCCCTTCCCCAGCCACGGGCCGACGCTGATCCGCACCCGCCGCTCGATCGAGGCATTGCCAAACTTCACCGTCCCAAACACAAACAGCCCCTCGTGGGCCGTATAGGCGTGCCGGATCGGATAGCCCCAGGCAATCGAACCTTCGCCGGCAAATCCAACCGCGATGGCGCCGGGGCCGGTCGGCTCATCATCGCCCTCTCCGAGCGGCGCGATCCAGGCACTGACAACGTACTCGACGCCGGGGTCCAGGTTCATCGGCGCCGACTTGACCTCGGCCTTCTCGCGGGGAAGCGGGGCTTCGGCATAGAGGACATTGCCCCCGAAAAGAGCCGTGCCTGAAAGACGTGTCTGAAGGCCCTCGATTCTTGCCACGTGAAGGCCATCTCGGCCGGGCGTCGCGGTCCAACCGCTCGGACCGGCCTCGAAATCGCCGTTTGGCACAAGGGTCACGCGCTCAGTGCCGGGCATGATTTCGCGGAGGCGGATGTAACTGGCCAATTCGATCGGCCCATCCAGCCCGGCGGCCTTCGGATCGGGCGGCAGGTCCGCTGGCGGTTTCCCGGGCGTGAATGGCTGGGCAGGAATGTACCCGCGATACAGCCTCAGGCGATGCGACACCAGGGGCTGGTCCGGATCGGCCCGAAGCGATGACTCCCACTCGGACATCGCCGCCTTGCAGGAATCGTAATCCTCAAGGTTGCGTGCGAAGCGGACCACGTATGCCTCGGCCAGGGCGTTGTGCCACCGCGCGGCCAGCGGCGCCGCCTGCGACTTTTCGCGGAGGGCCTTGATCGCGGCATCCGCGTCGAGCGACTGGCCGGCCTGAAGCAACCTCGTCCGCCGCAACTCAATCGCCAAGAGGTCCGATGACTCCGCGATGGCCGCATACCGCAGGACTGGCGGCGCAAACTCCACGATCGGCGTGTCGGCCAGATTGTCGCCCATGATGACTACCGACCGCCACTGGCCCGCCTTGTCGCGGAAGCCGAACCGGCTCTGCTGCGCAGACGGGCCAGGGTTCCTGCCCACGATGCCGCCCTTGATGTTGTACGAGACGCGGTCGTTCGATCGGGTCTGGCGGTCGTGCGGGCGGAAGTCGCCGAAAATGTAGCAACCCTCCGCGTATGCCGTCCATCCGCCCGGGTAGCATACCGGACGGAAGAAGCAGACGTGCTGTTCGCCCGGCACGCCGGGGGCGGCGCCGACCGTATCAGCGCCCGGCAGCCAGATGTATCCGCTGAAGACCTGGCACCAGTCGCGCTGGTATGGCGGCAGGCCGTCGATCTGGTGCGAGCCGCTCCCTGTGGCAGCGTCGAGATGGACCGCCATGCGGCCGCAGACGCCCGGTGCCGGGGCGACGTGCGGACCGACGGTCCACTGCCCCCATCGGCCGCCCTTCTTCTTCCAACCCTCGCCGCCGCGCTCGAATCCGCCGTCGGGCAGGAGCCGGACCTGTTCGGTGCCCGGTATGATGTCGCGTATGCGCAGCATCGATGCGAGTTCGTAACTGCCCCCCATCGCTGCAACGGGAAGGCAGAGGGCCAGAATGGCCTCCGCCGCGATGATTCGTCGCCACGCAGGGTACGGTGTCACCCGGATAACCTCCCGGCTGCCCGGACGGACGCGCCGGTCACAGTCTATCCTTGAAGGCTTTGATGCGGTCGCAGACCATCTGGATGATCCACTGCGGCGTGGAGGCGCCGGCGGCAACGCCCACCCGGCGCCGGCCGCGCAATTGATCGGCCGTCACCTCGTCGGCCTGCTCCACGTGATAGGTCCGCACGCCGCGCGCCCCGCAGAGTTCGGCCAGGCGGTTGGTGTTGGCGCTGTTGCGTCCGCCGATGACGAACATGACATCGACGCGTCCGGCGAGTTCCGCCGCCGCACGCTGCCGGTCCACGGTGGCGGCGCAGATCGTGTTCAGGACGCGGACCTCCGCGAGTTCCCGCCGCACGAACTCGGCGGCGATCTCGCGGAACTCCTCCGGCGAAAACGTCGTCTGCGACACCAGCGCCGCCCGCCCCGCAAGTTCCAGCCGCCGCGCCGCCTCGATATCACCGACCACCAGGGTCGCGGGCGCGTGGCCCTGGATCGCCCGCACCTCGGGGTGCGCCTCATCGCCCGCCAGCACCACGTGGTACCCGGCCTGCTGCATCTCGACCGCCAGGGTCTGGACTCGGCGCACCAGCGGACAGGTGGCGTCGATGATCTGCATGCCGCGCCGGTGTGCTTCGGCCACAACGTCCGGGGCCAGACCGTGGCTCCGCACGAGTAGCGTGCCGCCGCCCGCCGCAACCTCGTCAAGCGAACTGATGACGCGGAACCCCTTGCCGGCCAGCCGAGCGACCTCTTGCGGGTTATGGATGAGCGCCCCCAGGCAGTAAACGGCCTGCCCTTCGGCGAGCGCCCTCTCCGCCAGTTCCAGCGCCCGCCGGACGCCGAAACACACGCCGCTCCCCGCCGCAACCTCGATGGTCGGGGCGCTGGAAGGCATGGGTTTGCCACTATTTGTAGTCATTGACATAGCCTTGCTTTGCAGGCCCCTTCGGGGGCCTTCGCCCCACGCGTCCAATGAAAGCCCGCTCAAGCGGGCTAACCACAAGGAAAAAGAACAGAGCGGCCGGCGACCCATCCCCACCGGGGCTACAAGCCCCGGTCTAGACGCCGGTCCTGAAGGACCGGCGCGAAGGCCCGTAAACGGGCCTCCGGCAGCGCCCCTCGTCACTCAGAACTTGCGAAATAATCGCCGCCAGGGCGAAAAACGCTCATCTGACCCCCTGTGGCGCTATTGAGAACGGGAGTCTGGAGCGGCGAGTTCAATTTTTTCACACGTTCTCACTCACCGGAAAAATCCGTCTGCGCCGCACAGGCCCCTTCAGGGGCCTTCGCCCGCCGAAGGCGGGTCTAGACCGGCCCTTTTAGGGCCGGGCACGCCGCGCGGCCACCAGTTTTGTTTTTTTCTTTTTCCTTCAGCCCGCTTGAGCGGGCTTCCCGCTTCCGCGGCTCGATTGCCGCAATTATACCCCGCCGCGACGGAGGCGGCGAAGTTCTGACTGGAGGTCAACCATCCGCCCGCGGAGGACTTCCATCAGGGCGTCCGGGTCGCCCGCGGCCACCTCCTCGGCAGAGAGCGGCCGGCCGCAGGCCACCCGGATCGGGTGCGGCCGGGGCAACAGGTGCGTGCGCGGCCAGGACTCGAACGCGCCGTCGATCACCATCGGCATGACGGGCACGCCGGCCCGCGCGGCAATCGTGACCGGGCCGCCTTGGAGCCGCCCGATTGACCCGTCGCGGGTCCGGGTGCCTTCGGGGAACATCAGCACGACCTGGCCGTCCTTGAGGCGCCTGAGGGCCTCGCGGACCGCCCCCAGGTCGGCGCTCGCGCGGCGGACCGGGAACGCGTTGAGGCTCCGGATGATGA
>CAYGWP010000050.1:0-1884 GCA_964353455.1 uncultured Anaerolineales bacterium | reverse complement strand
ACCTCGTGGGCGTGGCGTCGTGGGGCTATGGCGTCCGGCCGCGGCACACCATCCAGCGGCTGTTCCCGAGCCTGACCACGTCGGACTACTTCGAGTTGAACCGGCTGTGCATGCTGGATTCCGAGCCGCGGAACGGCGAGAGCCACTTCCTGCGGCTCTGCCGGGAGTACATCCGCCAGCGCGAGCCGGGCCGCGTGGTCCTCTTCTCGTGGGCCGATGGCATGCGCGGAAAGCCCGGCTTCGTGTATCAGGCCGACAACTGGCTCTATGGCGGGTTCATCCGGACCGAGTTCTATGTGACGGCCGCCAACGAGGTCGTGCATCCCCGGCAGGTGACCACGCGGTGCGGGCGCCGGGACCATGCCTTCACGCGGAGCGTGGGCCTGAGGCGGGTGCGTGGGCGGCAGTTCCGGTACTGCCACTTCCTGTGCGGCCACGGCTTACGCAAGCGGCTCCTCAGGGAGTCGCCGTTCCAGTGGGATCAGGATTACCCGAAGAAGGATGACTGCGTCTGGACGTTCGAGGGAAGTGCGGAAACGCGAGCGGCGGAGGGCTCAAGAGAGAGCCGCGAACCTCCCAGGTTCGAGGGATCGGGGCAGTTCCGAGACGCCGCTCCACTTTTCGACGCACAGGCCAATTGAGGTCCACGATGGAGAACCTGGCTCAGGATGTGAAGGCGACGTTGAACCCCTCGGCCCTCCCGCTGGCCGACGCCGCCAAGGTGCTCTCGGCCGCCGGCGGCCAGCGGGTGACGATCGAGGTGCTCCAAGAGGACGTTGCCGCAGGTGCCCCGACGAACGCCGACGGCACCATCAACCTGCTCAACTACGCCGCATGGCTGAACGCGAAGGACTCGCATGGCGGTTGACACCCGCAACCTGAAGCCGTCGGAACTGGTGCGGCTCCTGAATTCGACGCCGCTGGGCGCGGTCACCAGCGCCGCGCGCCTCTCGCGCCAGATGGATGAGGCGGGATACCGCGTCGGCGACGGCCGCCACGTGGACCTCGTGCGGTACGTCGCGTGGCTCGCGCACCGCCGGCGGCTGCCGCGGCCCGTGCCGCTCACCTACGATGAGAAGAAGGCCAAGCAAGCGGAGCGGAACCGGCGAGAGACGTCCGCCGCCCAGGACATCGGCCCGTTGCCGGACGTCGAGGACATGGACCGCCGGCAGCAGGCGTGCGCGGGCTTCCGGTTCTTCTGCGAGACGTATTTTCCGAAGGCGTTCTACCGCGACTGGTCCGACGATCATCTGCGGGTCATCGCCAAGATTGAACGGGCGGTGCTTCAGGGCGGCCTCTTCGCGTTCGCTATGCCGCGAGGGAGCGGAAAGACCACGCTGGCGCGCCTGGCGGGCCTGTGGGCCATACTTACGGGGGCGCGGGACTACGTGTGCTTGATCGGCGGGTCGCAGGACCGGGCGCTGGACCTGCTGGCGCCCCTTAAGAAAGAGGTTCTCGGCAACGTGCTGCTTAGGGCCGACTTCCCGGAGGCGGTCTACCCACTATGGATGCTCCGCAACAACGCTCGCCGGCAGATAGGCCAGCACATCGGCGGCGAGCCTACCTACGTCACCTGGGCCGCCGACAAGCTCGTCTTCCCGACGGTCGTGGGCGACACGCTGTCGCCGTCGCTCCGCGCCGCGGGTCTTGAGTATGCGCCCGGCAGCGGTTCAATCATCACCGTCACCAGCCTCGACTCGAACATGCGGGGCCAGCAGCACACGAAACTCGACGGCCAGGTTGTGCGGCCGTCGCTCGTGATCCTTGACGACCCGCAGACCCGTGAGTCGGCTCGGTCGCCCACGCAGACGAAGTACCGCATGGAACTCCTGAACGGCGACGTCCTCGGCATGGCGGGCCCGGGCGAGAAGATCGCCGCGTTCC
>CAYGWP010000049.1:0-8622 GCA_964353455.1 uncultured Anaerolineales bacterium | reverse complement strand
GGGACCTTTTTCTTCCGCTTCGTCGAAGTCATAAGCAACGGCGACCTCATCGCATTCAGTGAACTTTATGCAGTTTATGCACTCGCCCCAGACCTTTTGAGGAAGCTTCTTCTTACTGATGGTCTTAAAGCCAAGTTTCTTGAAAAAATCGGGGATAAGCGTCAGGGCAAAAACCCTCTTGATGCCAAGCTGTTTCGACTCATGCATGCACTCCAATACAAGCTTCCTGCCCCAGGATTTGCCTTTAAAGGTCTCGTCAACGGCAAGTGATTTTATTTCGGCGAGGTCTTCCCAGGCAATATGGAGCGCCGCGCATCCCTTAATGTGACCATTGGTCTGTACCACAAAAAAGTCGCGGATATTATCATATATCTCATTTAATGACCTTGGGAGCATCACTCCGGCAGCGGCATAATGGTTTATTAAATTTTGTATCTCCTTTGCGTCAGAGATCCTTGCCTTGCGTATCATTGCCGAAGTATATCACGCGGGTTTTGGAACTTCAAATAAATTTGAAATCGGCGAGAAATAATCTTGATGATTGATCACGGGGAAGATGGCGGCGTCAATGAATTTGCTATCGCGATTGAAGAAAGAGAGATTTATTTGCCCCTGATAAGGTCCAGGAATTGCGCCTCATTAATTGTCGCTACACCCAGTTTCCTGGCCCTACCAAGCTTTGACCCGGGCTCTTCGCCAACGACTAAATAATCGGTGGCCTTTGATACGGACGAGGAAGCCGATCCACCAAGCGACCTTACGAGCGCTTCAGCATCAGGGCGGCCCATTTGAGAAAGCGATCCCGTAAAAACAAAGCTTTTTTCCTTAAGAGGCTGTGGGCCCTTGGGCGCGGATGATCTTGTGCGGACACCCGCTTTTTGTAATTTTTCTATTACCTTCAAATTCTCCCTGTTCCCAAAGAACTCTTCAATGGACTGCGCCACAATGGGCCCTATCTCGTGGATGCTTCGTAGTTTTTCCTTTTTTAACCCGATAAGCGCGTCGATAGAGGGGAAATTGGCGGCAAGTACCGAGGAAAGATGCAAGCCGATGTTTCGGATACCAAGAGCATATATGAGCCTGTCAAAGGGCCTGTCCTTGCTGCCCTGTATCGCATTGATCACGTTTTCCGCGGATTTATCCGCCATTCGCTCAAGCTTTTTTATATCTTGCCTGGTGAGCAAATAAAGGTCGGCAAAATCCTTAACATATTTATTTGCTACGAGCTGCTCAACCAGTGCGGGGCCGACATGCTCGATATCCATGGCGCTTCTGGACGTAAAGTGGATTATCCTTCCCATGACCTGGGCAGGGCAAGAGATATTCGTGCAGCGGGCAATGGCCTCTCCCTCGGGGCGAACGATCGCGGAGGCGCACACGGGGCACTTTTTTGGCATGTGAAATTCCTTCTCATGCCCTGTCCTCTTCCCCTTGACAACCTTGACCACCTCGGGGATGACCTCCCCCGCCCTTTGTATGATAACACGGTCCTTAATCCTGATATCTTTGCGCCGGATCTCGTCCTCGTTATGGAGCGTCGCCCTCTTCACTACGACACCTGCAAGATGCGCGGGCTTAAGATATGCAACGGGAGTTATGGCCCCGGTCCGGCCCACCTGGACCTGGATATCTTCCACGACAGTTTCCGCCTGCATCGGTTGATATTTATAGGCAAGCGCCCAACGGGGCGCATGTGATGTCGCACCAAGCCTCTTCCAGGCGGCGATGTCGTTGACCTTGATGACTATGCCGTCGATCTCGTAATCAAGTTTTTCCCTTTTTTTCTCGCACCTGCCTATGAACTTCTCGACTTGCTTTATTCCGTGACAATGCTCGATATTGGGGTTCACCTTAAACCCGAGCGTTTTTAAGTACTCAAGAGTTTCCAGGTGGGTCCTAAGCTCCCTGCCGTGAACAAGCCCGAAGTAGCAGAAGATATCCAGAGGTCTTTGGGCGGTCACTTTTGAGTTGAGCTGGCGCACCGAGCCGGCGGCGGCGTTCCGCGGGTTGGCGAAGACCTTCTCGCCCGCCGTCTCGGCATCGCGATTCAAGACCGCGAACTCCTTCTTCAGCATCAGCACCTCGCCGCGGACCACCAGGTGCTCGGGGATTTTCACCTTGCCCTCGTGCAGCCGCAGGGGAACTTCCTTGATGGTCCGGACGTTGGCCGTGACATCCTCGCCGGTCGCACCGTCGCCGCGCGTTGCGGCCGAGACCAGGCGCCCGCGGTCATAGACGATCTCGATGCTGACGCCATCGTACTTCGGCTCGGCCACCAGGGGCACGTCATCGACCCCGAGTTCCTTGCGGCAGGTCTCGTGGAACCGGCGGATCTCATCCTCGCCGAAGATGGAGAGGAGGCTCCGCATCGGCGTTTCGTGGGGAACCGTGGAGAAGCCGTCGCGAGGCCGGCCGCCAACGCGCTGGGTGGGCGAATCGGGCGTCACCAGGTCGGGCCACCGCTCCTCGATGGCGCGGAGTTCAACGAGGAGTTCATCATACTCGGCGTCGCAGACCTCCGGGTCGTCGAGGACGTAGTACCGGCAGTTGTGTCGCTCGATCTCGCGACGAAGGTGCTCCGCGCGTCTGGCGGCATCGGGTTTCGACATGGCAGAGACGTCGTGTTTTCGACCCACGGATTAGCCTCGCTTGATGCGCTTCCGTAGCGCCGCTGCCGTCAGGGTGTTGAGCACGTCGCCCTTCTCGAGCCACCCCCGCCGCGCTACCGACACGCCGAACTCCATCAGGTCCAGGTCCGAAGTCTTGTGCGAATCCGTCGAAATCACCATCGTGCAGCCGATCTCCCGGGCGCGCTTACAGTACACATCCGGCAGGTCCAGGCGGTCCGGGTACGAGTTGATCTCAAGGAACACGCCGGCCCGCTTGCACGCCTCAAACACCCGGTCCGCATCGAAGCGGAGCGAATCGCGCTTGCCGATAAGCCGCCCGAACGGGTGGCCGATGCAGTGCACCACGCCCGACTCCACCGCGGCGATCATCCGGTCGGTCATCTTGTCCTCGGGCATCTCGAAGACGCCGTGCACGCTGGTACAGACCCAGTCGAGTTCCGCAAGGACCTTCTCATCCAGGTCCAGGCGTCCGTCCTTGAGGATGTCCACCTCGACGCCCGCCAGCAGGCTGAAGTTCTTGAGGCCGTCGCCGTACTCGCGAATCTGCTCGGCGTGCTTGCGCATGGCCGACTCGTTCAGACCGTGCGCAACCGTCACGGCCTTCGAGTGGTCAGTGATCGCCAGGTACTGATAACCGTGCGCCTGGGCGGCGGCGACCATCTCCTCGATTGTTGCAGCGCCGTCGGTGGCAACGGTATGTACGTGGAGGTCGCCCTTGATGTCGCCGCGTTCGATGAGTTTCGGGAGTGTGCCCTGCTCTGCGGCGTCGATTTCGCCGCGGTCCTCGCGGAGTTCGGGCGGAATCCACGGCAGGGCCAGCGCCTTAAAGACCTCCGCCTCGGAATTCCCGGCCACCTGCTTCTGGCCGCTGAAGAGGCCGTACTCGTTCAGTTTCAGGCCGTCCTTCTGGGCGCGCTTCCGCAGGACAATGTTGTGGGCTTTCGAGCCGGTGAAATACATCTCGGCCGCGCCGAACGCCTCCGGCTCGACAAAGCGGAAATCCACCTGGACGCCGCTCGCCAGACGCGCCGAGATCTTCTCGGCCCCGCTTCCGAGCACTTCCTCGATGGAATCGTACGCAAGGATCGCCCTGGCGGCCGCAGGCCGGTCCGTCGCTTCGATCAGAAAATCGAGATCGCCGATGGTTTCGCGGCGGCGGCGGAAACTGCCGCCGGCCTCCCAACGGCGGATTGCCTTGATCTTGCCGAGGTGACGGCCTATGGAGGCCACGTGCTCGGCGGCCTGCTTGATGCTGATCCGGCCGGCCTCCGACTCCAGCATCGCCAGGCCCTTGAGGATGTTCTGCTCTGTCTTCTCGCCCATTCCCTCCAGGGCACGGATCTTGCCGGCCTCGGCGGCGGCCTTCAGTTCCGCAAGGCCCTTGATGCCGAGCGTCTCGTGGAGGATCTTCGCCCGTTTCGGCCCCAGGCCCTTGACCTTCAGGAGGTCCGTCAGGTGCGGCGGAAGTTGCTTGCGGAGATCCTCCAGCGTGGCGCACGTGCCGGTCTTCAGGATATCATGAATCTTCTCGGCCAGGCTTGCGCCTATGCCGGGAAGTTCCGTGAATTCCTTTCCGGCGGCGGCCATGTCGGCGACGCGGTCCGCCAGGTCTCCGATGATGCGGGCGGCATTTCGGTATGAGCGGATGCGGAAGGCGTTCTCGCTCTGGATCTCCAGGATGTCGGCGATCTCGGTGAAGACGGCGGCGATCTCGCTGTTTTCCATGATGGCCTCCGTTTACTAGTAGCGCACAGGCGGCGTCCGGCGTCAAGCGCGTATTCTCCTGTGACACACTATTGTCACACCCCGCCCCAAAATGCTTGGCGGCGGCCGCAGGCGCGACACAATAGCGTTGCACGGGACGGAAAGGGGGCCGCCTTGCCTGCATCGGGATCGCGGCGCTGCGAGATCAGGGCCGTCCGTCTCATTAAGTGCTTGAGATTGCTCGAATCAGCCTGCTATAGTGTCGATGACCTTGCAGGTTGCTTCGGCGTAAGCAGGCGGACCGTGTACCGCGACCTGCGGTTGCTGGTGACGGCAGGCGTTCCGCTCATGCGCCGAGCGGGACACGACTCATTTCACGTGCCTGCCGCCGCCCCGTCGGAGTGACGCCGCATCGGTCAAGCCGTGAGGAGAAGCCTCTTGATGGACATCGGCCGGCTCCACCGCGTTCTGAGGATCATCACGCTTCTTCAGGCGGGGCGCCCGTTCAATGCGGACCAGTTGGCCACGGAGTGCCGCGTCTCGCGCCGCACGATCTACCGCGACCTCGCGACCATCGAAAAGGTCGGCATCCCATTTTTCTACAACCACGCAAACGGCAGTTACCAGGTCCACGCGACGGGCCTGCTGCCGGCCATCAACCTGAATCTGGAAGAGGCGCTGGCCCTGGTGCTCATGGCGACGGAACTGGGCCGAGGCGCGGGCCTGCCGCTCTTCCAGCCGGCGCGGGACGCGGCGGCCAAGATCGAATCAGCCTTGCCGCTGGGACTCCGGACGATGCTCGCCGGACTCCTGCGGAGCATGGCAGTCCGCCCCGGACCGACCGCCCGGCACAACGCCCTCCAGGAGACGTACCGCCTCGTCCAGCGGGCGGTCGCGCGAAGGGAATCGCTCGACGCCATCTACATCTCGTTCCACGACACCGGCCAGATCCACACGCGGCTGGAGCCGTATTGGCTCATGTTCAACGAGCGGGCGTGGTACGTCATCGGCCGCTCGTCCAAGCACCGCGCCATCCGAACTTTCAAACTGGGCCGCTTCAGGAGCCTCACCTGCACCGGTTCCCATTTCGGGATCCCGCAAGGGCAGACCCTTGAGAAGCATCTTGGCAACGCCTGGAGGATGATGCGCGGCGACAAGGCCTACGAAGTCGAACTCCAGTTCAGCCCGCTCGTCAGCCCGAACGTGGCCGAGGTCAACTGGCACAGGACGCAGCGCATCTCCTGGGACGAGGAGGGCCGCGCTCATTTCACCGCAACGGTGGACGGCCTGGATGAGATCGTCTGGTGGGTCCTCGGATACGGGCCGGAGGTTGAGGTGCTGAGGCCGCCGGAACTCAGGCGGCGTCTGGCCGACCTGGCTCGTCGGATGCTGCGATTGTACGCCGACGCCTGATTCGTGCGCCGCCGATTTTTCGTTGTTCTCCGCAGCGCAATAATGATAGCCTGTGAACCTTCGGCGGGGCGGAGACAAGACGCGTGAGGTGCGCCGTGGATCTCGGATTGCGGGCTGCATGTCTCGCCGCCGCCGTTCTCATCGCCGGCTGCACGTCGCGCGGGTTCTCCGTCGAGACCGCCGGCGCACAGGTCCTCATGGGCTACGCCGAGAAGAACGCGGCCCACCCCGACCGTTTCTCAGACCTTGCGAAGGCCCAGCCCCCGCCTGCGGCCAAGGCCGAGGCCAAAGCCGGCGCCACGCTGGAAGGCTTCGTTGACCCGCTCACGCGAAGCGGAGACCGCATCCCCATCACGCTCGAATCGTGCATCCGCCGGGCGCTCGCCAACAACCTCGGCATCCAGATCGCGCGGTATGGGCCGCCAATCGCCCGCACGTCCGTCCGCGAGGCCGAGGCCATGTTCGACCCGTCGTGGTTCCTCAACAACGCCCTCTCGCGCGTCAAGCAGAAGGCCGGCTCGTTCATCCTCGGCGCTAACGTGCTAATGGCGCGGCAGTGGGACTTCTCGACGGGCCTGGAGGCCCTCATCCCGACGGGCGCCACGGTCAGTCTCTCGCAGGACTGGACCTGGATCCAGTCCAACAGCGCGTTCATCCTGCCGAATCCACAGTACGCCTCTGCCGTGAGGCTCTCGGCCAGCCAGCCGCTCCTGAGGGGCGGAGGCGTGGAGGTCACAACCAGCCCGATCGTCCTGGCGCGGCTGGACGAGAAGATCAGCGTCGCCGAGTTCAAGACTGGCGTCATGAACACCATCCTGGATGTCGAGACCTCCTACTGGCAACTCGTGCTGGCCGAGACCCAGGTGCAGGCGATCGTAGAGGCGATGGAGGCCGCGAAGGAGAACCTCAGGATCGTCCGCCTCAGGTTTCAGGAGGGTAAGGACAAGCGGGTCGTCGTCAGCCTGGCCGAGAGCGCCGTCACGTCGCGCCAGGCGGACCTCGTGTCGGCGCGGCTGCGCCTGGCACAGACGAGCGACCGCCTGAAGCGGCTCATAAACGACCCCGAGTTGCCGTTCGATCAGCCGGGCACCCTGGCCGCCACGGAACTCCCGATGGCCGCCCCGCTGCCGGTGGGGCTGCCGATGCTCCGCCAGAGTATGCAGGCCGCGCTCCAGAACAGGCCAGAGATGCAGCAGGCCGATCTGCGGATAACGCAGGCCGGCGTCCGCGAACGCGTCGCCAGGAACGCCGAACTGCCGCAACTCGACCTTGCGGCCAGTTACGGCTTCACGGGCCTCGACCCGGACGTGGACCGTGCCATCAACGAGCAGTTCGAGACGCGGTACTACGACTGGTCGGTGGGCCTGGACCTCAGCATCCCGATCGGCAACCGCGCCCGCGTGGCCGCGCACGAACGGTCGCAACTCAATCAGGCGGTGGCCCTGAAGGACCGAGAGGACACCCGCCAGAAGATCCTCCTTGAAGTCAGCGAAGCCGTGCGGAACCTGGCGGCAGCCGAGGAGGCCGTCCAGGCACGCCGCGCGGCACGCCAGGCCGCAGAGCAGACCCTCCACGACGGCCAAGCGTTCGTGAGCGCCGGCGCCGCCCTTCTGAAGGACCTGCTGGACGTCCAGCGAGACCTGGCGGATGCCAAGGTCCGTGAGATGGAGGCGATGGCCTCGTACATGGTCGGCCTGGCCGCCCTCCAGCGCGCGATGGGCACGCTCCTGGAATACAATGACATCCACGTGGTGGACGATTACACTGCGGCGCCCCGCGTCCCGCGTGCGGCAGCGGCCCCCGCGCCGGCGAAGTGATTTCGCGCTTTTGCCCGTGTCCCCTCTGTGGTAGTCTTGCCTCCCGACAGGCCACTGGAGGTCCGCGCTTGGTGCAGGAGCCGAGACGGCCGCGGTTCTTCATTCCCGCCGAAGACCCAGCCTCCGCCTCTTCGTTTCGGGAAGGCGGTCGGTTGATCCTGCCCGAGACGGAGGCCCACCATGCCGCCCACGTGCTGCGGCTGAAGGTCGGCGATGCGATTGAACTCTTCGACGGCAGCGGCGGGTCGGCGTCGGCGAGCGTGGCCGCTGTCAAGCACGGGGCGGTCACCGTCGAGGTTCGCCAGGTCTATCGCCGCGCCGAGCGCCCGGCGCCGGTCATCCGGCTTGCCTTCGCCGTGCCCAAGGGGAACCGGCTGGACTGGCTCCTGGAAAAGGCGGCGGAACTCGGCGTGGCGGCGCTCGCGCCGATACGGTTCGCGCGAAGCGTGGCCGGCACAGGCGAACTTTCTTCGGCGAAGCGCCGGCGCTGGCTCGGCCACTGCATCGCCGCCGCCAAGCAGGCGGGCCTTGACTTCCTGCCGGCGATCGAAGACTTGCGGACGCTCGACGAATTCCTTGCCGCCGCCGAGCGCCCCGGCATCTACGGCGACCTCTCGGACCACGCAAGGCCCATTGCCGGAGTGCTAAAGGGTCACGCCCCATCAATCAGCATCGTAGTCGGCCCGGAGGGCGGGCTGACCGACGAGGAGCGACAGGCGCTGGATGCCGCAGGCTTTGTCCCAGTCCGTCTTGGTCACACGACTTTGCGTATCGAGACCGCGGCCGTCGCACTCACGGCCGTCGTCATCGCATGGCACGCGTAACACGTCAACTGACAGGCCGGTGCCACGGGAAGGAGTAGCCATGAGACCAATTGCTCGCCTCTGCATTCTCGCAGCCGCCTTGGCAGTGACGTTCAACTTGGCCGCAGGCGCCCAGGCGGCCCCCAAAGCCAACCTCGACATCAAGGCCACCATCATCCGCATCGCCGACCGCTGGGTCGAGACATGGATCGACAGCCAGTGGGATGAGGCGAAAGGCATCTACCTGTGGCGTCA
>CAYGWP010000048.1:0-1840 GCA_964353455.1 uncultured Anaerolineales bacterium | reverse complement strand
TACAGCCCTAGTTCTTCCATGAGGCGCCGGACGGTCCCATTGACGCGTTCGGGCGTCTCGAGTTTACCTTCGGCGATGAGTTCCCGCATCCGCTGGACTTTCTCGAAGCGGATGTCGGGCATGCGGCTGACCTTTCCGAGGAGCCGGAGCGTCTCGGCGACGTCCGGCGGCTCGACGAAGGGCGGCGGTGTCTCAGGCACGTGCGCCTCGGCCTGAAGGTCCTGCTTCATGAGTTCGCCATCATCATTCTTCATCTTCCGCTCCCGCTCTCTGCCGCGGTCGAGTTCGGCTCGGCGACTTCGCTTTCTCGTGCCGCGATCCCCGGTTTCTTCGGGCGTGGGTCAGCCGTGTCGTTCCGGGCACTGCCCCCTTGGTCTCTATCTTGTTATCTACGCGCATCTAACATTATGCTTCTTTTCACTTGAGGTATCGGCGGATAGTTGTGTCGGGCTTGAGGCGTGCGGAATAACGGCCCGCGCAGCGTAAATGGTTGTCCTGCAAGGACTTGCGCCAGTTTCGGCCGGAATCGCGAGGGATTTCCACAGAAAATTCTTCCGCCAAAAAAGACAGATTTCGTTCCCTGTGTTTGCTATGTTCCCCAACTTAACATTTGGGCTGTTTTGGGCCCCCGCGCGACCGGGCTTCTCACCGGCACTGGATACCCGCGACCTTACGGTCGCGGCTCGAAGGCAACGCCGATACTCGCCGACAAGAATTCGTTTGCATTTTGAGGCGCGCGAGCCGCTTTATACTTACGCTCTACGAGAGCACGACCGATTCATGGGCAACCCAGGGAGAACGCCATGCCTCTTGTTGACATGCCGCTTGAAAAACTCAAGACGTACAAGCCGGCCCTCACGCGACGCAAGGACTTCGCCGCGTTCTGGTCGAAGACGCTGAAGGCCGCGCTGGCCCAGCCGCTCAACCTGGAACTTCAGCCCGAGAAGTACCCGGCACGGGGGGTGCGGGTCTCGCGCGCCCTCTTCGACGGCTTCGAGGGCGGACGGATCGCCGGCTGGCTCCTGGAACCCGAGGCCCGCGGTCGGCACCCGGCCATCGTCGTCTATCACGGATACAGCGGCAGGGCGCCGGGCATCATGCAACTGCTGCCGTGGGCGTGCCAGGGGTTCGTGGTCCTGGGCGTCGATTGCCGCGGCCAGAACGGTTCGAGCACCGATGCCGCCGTCTATCCTGAAGGCCACCGGCCGGGGTTCATGACGGCGGGCATCCTCGACGCGGACTCGTACTACTACCGCTTCGTGTATGCCGACGGCGTGCGTGCGCTGGAGGTTGCGGCGGGCTTGAATTCGGTCGATGCCGACCGGATGGGCGTGATGGGCGGCAGCCAGGGCGGGGGCCTGAGCCTTGCTGCGGCGGCCCTCGCGCCGAAGCGCGTGAAACTCGCCGCTGCGTCGGTGCCGTATCTCTGTCACTACCGGCGGGCGGTTGATCTGGCCGAAGGGCCGTACCGCGAGATCGCCGACTACATCAAGGCGTGGCCGGAGCGCTGCGACCTGGTCTTCGAGACGCTCTCGTACTTCGACAACATGAACCTTGCGGACCGGATCCGCGGGCGGGTGCTGGTCTCGGTGGGCCTGTGGGACCTGATTTGCCCGCCCTCGACGGTGTTTGCGGTGTTCAATCACATGAAGTGCCGCAAGGAACTGGCCGTCTATCCTTGCACCGGGCACGAGGACAACGACGACTGGCGCGAGCGGGTGTTCGCGCTGATGACGGCGGTCCTGCGCGACGGGTAGTACAGCCTTTCGGGCCGGGGGCGGAAGCCCGGTACGCGTTTAGCGTGGAGCAGTTCACCCCTCTCCCCTTGTGGGAGAGGGGC
>CAYGWP010000047.1:0-2133 GCA_964353455.1 uncultured Anaerolineales bacterium | reverse complement strand
ATCTGGCAGGCCGGCAACCACGACAACCCCTTCGGGATGCGCCTGACGACCCTCTTGATCGGCAAGCGCATCCCCGACGCCGCCGTGCCGATGTCGCTCCTTGCGCTGCACCGAGACGTGCAGTTCAACTTCTACCGCGGCGGCATCGGCTCCTGCCGCGTGGAGATGCACTGAAGATAGGCATCGACCGCCGCGGCCATCTGCCGGCCCTGGGCTATGGCGCGGACGACCAACGAGGCCCCGGCCACCGTGTCGCCGGCGGCGAAGACCCCCGGCACGCTCGTCATAAAGTTCGCATCGACCGCCAGGTTGCCGCGCGCATCGGTCCGGAGGCCCAGTTGCTCGACCACCGGGCCGTGCTCCACGTGCACAAAGCCGAGCGCCAGGAGCACCAGGCCCGCCTTGACCTCGAACTCCGAGGCGGGGAGTTCCTTAAAGTCCCGGTGCCCGGACGCATCTGGATGGCTCCATGAGAGTTTGACGCACCGCGCCCCGCGCACCCGGATGCCGCGGCCCAGGAACTCCTTCGTCAGGATGCTCCAGAGGCGCGTGCAGCCTTCCTCGTGCGAACTGGAAGTGCGGAGGATGAGCGGCCACGTGGGCCACGGGTTGTCGCAGGCCCGCTGGGCGGGCGGCTCGGGCAGGAGTTCGATCTGCGTGATGGACTTCGCCCCCTGCCGGCGGGCGGTGCCGACGCAATCTGCCCCCGTGTCGCCGCCGCCGATGACGAGGACGTCCTTGCCGGTCGCCAGGATTTCCTCGGCCTGCGAGACGGTCTCGCCCGCGCTACGGCGGTTCTGCTGCGTGAGAAAATCCATGGCGAAATGGATGCCCTCGAATCCGCGGCCGGCGATCGTCAGGTCTCTCGGCACGCGTGCGCCGGCGGTGATACAGACCGCGTCGAACCGCGTCCGCAGGTAGTGGAGCGAGATGTCGGCCCCGACCTCGACGCCCGTCTCGAAGGAGACGCCCTCGGCCCGCATTTGCTCGATCCGCCGGTCGAGGACCGACTTTTCGAGTTTGAAGTCGGGAACGCCGTACCGGAGGATACCGCCCGGTCGCGCCGCCTTCTCGAAGACGACCACGTCATGCCCCGCGCGGGCCAGTTGCTGGGCCGCCGCAAGCCCCGCCGGGCCGGAGCCGACGACGGCGACGCGGCGGCCGGTCTTCTTCGCGGGCGGCCGCGGCCTGATCCAGCCCTCGCGCCAGCCGCGCTCGACGATTGCCAGTTCGATCTGGCGGATCGTCACGGGCTTCTGGTTGATGGAGAGGCTGCACGCGGCCTCGCACATTGCGGGGCAGATGCGGCCGGTGATCTCCGGGAAGTTGTTCTTCTCTTCGAGTATCGCCAGCGCCCGCCGCCACTGGCTGCGGTGGACCATGTCGCTGAAGTCCGGAATGCGGTTCCCGAGCGGGCACCCGAATGCGTGGCAGTACGGGATTCCGCAATCCATACATCGGCATGCCTGGATTTCCAGTTGGTCCGGCGCGAGTGGCTGCTCGACTTCCTTATAGTCGGCCACGCGCTCCTCAACGGGCCGTTTCGGGGCGTCCTTACGCTCGTGTTCCATGAATCCGGTCGGCTTACCCACTGTACACCTCCTCGGTGGCCGACACGGTCTCGGTGTCGCGGCTCTCGCGCTGGCGCATCCGCTCCAGGACCTTGCGGTACTCTATCGGCATGACCTTGACGAAGAGCGGCAGGTGCGCCTCCCAGTCCTCAAGCAGTGCGATGGCCCTGCGGCTGGCTGTGTAAAGTGCGTGACGGGCGACGAGGTTCCGCAGAACCGCGCGGTCCTCCTCGCTCCAGACGCTCTCCAGGTCAACCATGTCGAAGTTGCACCGCGTGCCGAAGAGTTCGGTCTCATCATAGACGTAGGCCACGCCGCCGCTCATTCCGGCCGCGAAGTTGTAGCCCGTGGAACCGAGAACGACCACCACGCCGCCGGTCATGTATTCGCAGCCGTGGTCTCCCAGGCCCTCGACGACGGCGGTGGCGCCGGAGTTCCGGACGGCGAACCGCTCGCCGGCCACGCCCGAGATGAACGCCTCGCCGGCGGTCGCCCCGTAGAGGACCGTGTTGCCGACGATGACGTTTTCGTGCGGCTGGAAGTGGGCGCGGTCGGGCGGCAC
>CAYGWP010000046.1:0-2590 GCA_964353455.1 uncultured Anaerolineales bacterium | reverse complement strand
CGACGGGTGCTTAACTGCACCGCCCGCCAGACGATGCCCATGCCGCCTTCGCCCAGCGGCCCGAGGACCTCGTAGCCCTCGATCCGGGGCGGGGTCTCTTGTGGGCCGCGAGCGTCATCCGCACCGGGACTGCTGAGGGTCGGCACGTCGCTGCCATCGCCCGGACCGGCCATAGGCACTCCCCTGAGGGACCGGATCGTGAGACCACACGGACAGGGGCCGGATTGTGCGCCCCGGCCTCGCCACCACTGTACAGCCTGGTCTAACGACGTCAAGGAAATCAATACTCCGAGATTCCTTCACGCAAGGCGGTCGGTGCGCCACCGATACGGCGCCGAAGAGGCGTGGGCCGCGGGCGAGCGGAACGGGAACCGCGCATCAGAAATCGGCAGGCCGCGCACCTCGATCCGCTTTAGGTCGCACGTCCCCACCCCCGCCTGCGCGAGCAGACGCAGGTGGTTCTCGCCCTGGAACGGGTACTCGAAGTGCGCTGCATCCGGCCTATAGCCCATGACGGCGGCGCACACGGCGTCGGTGCACACCGGGTTGCGGCCGGCGATGAGGAGTTTCGGCGACGCGGCCCTGAGGCCGTCGATCCACGGGCCCTCGCCGCCGGTCGCCGTGTGGACGCCGTCGATGATCGCCAGGTCGATGGGCCTTGCGCCCACG
The DNA here is from genome assembly GCA_964353455.1 of uncultured Anaerolineales bacterium. GTDB lineage: Bacteria > Planctomycetota > Phycisphaerae > FEN-1346 > FEN-1346 > CAYGWP01. The sequence continues at coordinate 1,921 of CAYGWP010000046.1, read as the reverse complement.
CAATCGGCCGTGATCCGCGGCACGCGGTACTGCCACGCCGGGCGGCCGGCGGGCAGACTCAGGCTGACCTCGGCCGGAACGCCCGCCGGCACGGGCCTCTCGCGATAGTGGAAGATCTCCATCCGGGCCGTCAGCGTGTCTTCATTCGGCGCCTCCGTCCCGTAGAGCGACATCGGCGGCATGCCGAACATGTTCTTGGCCGCCAGCGTGACGCCGCCGTTGTTATGGTCCTTGAGTTTTGCTAGCGAGATAAATACATCTGTCTTCTCGTAGCGGGCGTTCACGTCGAAGGCCGGGTAAAGGAACCCGCCCCACGGCACCTTGAGTCTCGAGTACGCCGGCCACGCGCCGCGGTTGCGGGTGTTCTCGATGGCCACGCGCCGGTCGCCTGCCGCAAGGATGGCGTCAACGTCCCAGCCCATCGCCTTGAGGGCCTTCTCGGGCGGGTCGCGGAAGTAACAACTCTCGACCACGTAAATCTGCTTCGCCCCGGCCTCGGCCAGCACCGCGCACAGCGCCGCCACCACCTGCGGATGCACCTGGTACGTCTCATGGGCGGGCAGGTTGCCGAGCGGCCCGCCGCCGCCCGTCAGGTTCAGTTTCATCGTGACGGTCTTGCCCTTGACGAGCGGCCCGATGCCGCCCACGAGGTCGATGGCCGCGCCCAGTTGCTTTCGCACCAGTTGCGGCTCGTACGATTCGCACCGCTGGATGGCGACCGGCGACGCCGGGGCGTCCTTCGACCGGTCCGCCACCACAGGGGCCGCCTGCTGCCCGGCCTCCCCGGCTGCCGCGCCCCGCCGCCGTCCGCCCACCAGCACTGCGGCCGCCGCCAACCCGCCGATCATCGCCTCCCGCCGAGTAATCCCGTCAGCCACTTGCGACTCCTTTCCGCTGAAACAGTTACAGCCCCAATCCCGTTCGGCCCGGCGATTGCACCAAATGTCCGGCACGGATGCAAGGGCCAAGTAGCGAGCGGGGATGCTGCGTCACTTACGGGGGTGGCACGTTTAGCCGCGACTCGAAGAGGAGCGCGCGTGCCGTTCGAACACGCGCTCCTCTTCGAGTCGCGGCTAAACTTTCGGCCACGCGCCGAGGCAAGCACCCGTAAGTGACGCATTGCAGCGCCGGGGCGAAAAAACGTGCTTTGGGTCGCCTCGCCTGCTAGGATATCCGCCGGCTTTCAGAGAACACATGGACCATGAGCAAGAGGAGAACCACGCATGAACCGTCGTGAATTCATCAGGTCGGCCGCCGGAGCCGGAGCCGGATTGCTCGTTCTGCCCAGCGGCGCCCGCGCGGGCGAGAGCGCCCCAAGCAACAAACTCAATGTCGCCCTGATCGGCGTCTGGGGCCGCGGCCTGGCCCATACCGGGTCGCTTACCGGCGAGAACGTCGTGGCGCTGTGCGACGTGAACGAGAAGCGATTCCCGGAGGCCCTCCAGAAGTTCCCCAACGCCACAACATATGTCGATTGGCGAAAGTGTCTGGACCACAAGGGCCTCGACGCCGTCATCTGCTGCACGGCCGACCACACGCACGCCTTCATCGCCAACTGGTCGCTCAACCGCAACCTGCACGTGTACATTGAGAAACCGCTCGCCATCTGCGTCGAGGACGCCCGCATCGTGCGGGCCAACTGGCTGCCGAGGAAGGCCAAACTTGCCACGCAGGTCGGCATGCAGCGCCACGCCATGCAGAACTTCAACCGCGTACGCGAGGCCGTCCGCGACGGCGCCATCGGCGACCTGACGGCCGCCTACGCATGGGGCAACCGCCAGATCCGCAAACCCGGCTACCTGCCCGCCGAGGGCCAGCCCCCCGCGGACTTCCACTTCGATCTCTGGCTCGGCCCGTCGCCCGACCATCCTTACAACCCCGGCTACTTCTCGGGCGGGCCGGGCGCGAATTGCCTGCAGTG
>CAYGWP010000045.1:0-10010 GCA_964353455.1 uncultured Anaerolineales bacterium | reverse complement strand
ATCGTGATGTCGGGGTACTCTGCCGCCACGGCCTTCATGACCTCGCGGCCGCGCTCGCGGACCTTTGCGGCGTACTCCTCGAACGTGCGCCGGTCGCGGCCCGCCTGGGCCGGGTACTTGAACGCCGCGTGCGGCTCGTAGTACGGTTCCGGGTCGAAGCCGATGCCATTGACGCCCGCTTGCTTGGCCAGGCGCGCGGCAATCCGCCAGTGCTCCATGATCGCCCGCCAGCCGTCCTCGTCGAACCAGTCAACGTCGCCGGGGTTCGCCAAGAGCACCAGAAAATTGTCGGTGAATCGCGTGAAGCGGCAGGCCCGCAGGTCCTCGCGGGCCGAGTCAAACCACTCGGCCTTCCACGGTTCCTTCGAGAAGGCGAGGCGCATCGGGCACGGCTTCTTGTCGTCGCGCCGGCCGACCACGTTGATGAGGATTCCGTCGAACGGCCGCGCCTCCATCTCCGCCGCGTGCCGCCGGATCCACGCCGTGTCGGAGTCGAGGTCCCACCCGACCGCGATGAGTTTCTTCGGCCGGCGGGCATCCGGCTCGGCGCCGGGCGACGGCGGCGCGAAGGCCAGCCATGCGGCTAACAAGGCAAAGCCCAGGCTTACGATGCGCATGTTGACCTCCTTAAAGCGCGCGGCCATCAAGATGGCCGGCTAAATGCAATTATCGCCACTTGTCCGGCAATTCAAGGAACTCGGCCCCGAGGGCCTTAAGTTCCGGCGCCGTCTTGCCCACCTGCCAGTCGCCGACCATCGGCGACATCCGGTTCCGCATGAGAAACCGGAAGACCGATTCCTCGGCCCCCGCAGGCTTGAAGTCGCATCGCGACGTAACGACGGCCGAAGCATCGCCGAGCAGCCACCGGAAGACCTCCCAGTTCCGCATCCCGATGAGGACTCCATACTGCTTTTTCTCGGCGCTATAGTTGACCTCGGTGTAGGCCCCCGAGTACGGCATCACGGCGTCGCACTGGTGCTCGACGTAGGTCTGGACGTCCGCGCCCAGCCTCTCGCGGTACCGGATCATCGCGCGGACGTCTTCGAGCGATGAGCCAAACGTATCGAGATAAAACACCTTGCAGCCTGCATCGGTCATCTTCTTAAAGCGCGCGAGCATCATGCCGATGTGCTCCGGGTCGTCGGGGTTGATGCGGACCGTTGTGTCGCTCGTCCAGTTCGCGCGATAGGCGATCTCGCCCGGCCGCGCGCATACGCCCCACCGGAGGTCCGCCTCGGTGAACCGCCGGTTGAGGGTGGGCAAGTTCGCCTCGATCTCAGGCGGAAAGACGTCGAAGTCCGGCCGGTACATCGCCTCGCGCGGCTCGTGGCCCTGGAGCGCCCAGAAGACGATGCCGCCGGCCCCGGCCTCCTTCATCCCCGGAATGACCCAGTCGCAGAACGCCTTCGCCCCTTCCGGCAGGTCAAAGCGGCGGTTCGCGCCGTGAAAGCCGAACGGGTTGTCGGGCGTCACGTGCGTCTTGTCGGCCGAGGCGAACTGGACAACCGGCCGGTGGTCGGGCTTGTATCGGAGCGGCCCCCACGTGGCCAGAAAGTGCTCCTTGTACGGCTCAAGGAGATGACGCCAATCCGTGTTCGCGCTCACCCTGAGGCGCATGGCGAACGAGCGCGCCCCGCCCGGCGGCACCGGCGCGGGGACGTAATACGCCAGGCGCCGCGGCCCCTTGTCGTCCTCCGGCTGCTTAATGGCCCAGTTGCGGTCCCAGTGGAACATGGTGCGGGCCGGGCCCGTGGCCAGCGGCGTAAGGCCCACGCCGAACCGCCCGTCGGATGCCCAACTGCCGCCCACTCGCACCGAGTAACTCGGATGACATATCTTGATGCCCACATGCTGTAGGTACGAGGCGTGCCAACTCGGCATCTGCCCCTGGGGCGGCGCGGCGAACGCGAACGCAAGACCCTCGAAGCCCAGGACGGCCACCGGCTCGTCCGTGTGGTTGTTCTCAACCCGTGCGCGGATCGTCACGTCTTCGCCCGCGATTTCGTAATCGTACACGGCCACCGCGTCCTCGTGGACGTGCCGCACGCGGGCGCGGCCGGGCACGGTCACCTCGATGGACTTCTCGACGATCTTGCCGATGCGGACCTTGTCGGGCCCCGCCTTGAACCGCCCGTCGGCATTGACTGCGTGCCAGCCGCCGCGAGCCACCTCGGCATCGCCGACCTTGATGGACGAGAGGCCGTCGGCCGTTACGGTGAACGTGATGCCGCCGGGCGCGGTCGCAATAAGCGCCTCCTGCTTAGCCCCGGCGGTCTCGGCCATCGCGGGCGCAACGGCCGCAGTGGACAGAAGCAGGCCGGCGCAAAGCAAAGCGAGTCGCATGGCTACACTCCCCAAGTCGCGCCCCGCAAGTTGGCGATCCGCCGTGGCAGGCGGGGCGGGTAACCAGAAACTGTTACGGCGCGGCGACGAAGGTCAGGAAGCCGCCGGCCATCACCGCGGGCTGCTCGCGGCCGTTGACGAAAAGTCTCGGAGAGCCGGCAACGCGGACCTTGAGCGATATAAGCGTGCCCGAGACATCGACGCGGTCCTTTCCGATCCGCACGTGCGCCCGGTCGGCGAAGGTGAAACTCTCGCCGTCCCCCGCCACCGTGACCGGCTTGTCGAACTCATCGCCCAGGCGGATCATCACGCGGTCGTCGATGCCCGTGCCGGGCTTGCCGATGACCGCTACCGCGACGGTATCGGGCGACTCCTGGATGCGGCGGAACTCGGCGATGCGCCCATCGCCGCCCTTGAACGGCTCGTGGAGCACAACGAACGTCGTGCCCTGCGCCTGGCGGGCCGCAACGATCGTGATGCCGCCGAACTCGTTCGCCGGTTCCGCCTTCGCGCCCGCGGCGGGCGGGATGGGCTTCCCGTCCTGCGTGCTCTTCTCGCGCTCCGGCGTCTTGTGGATGAAGGCGCTGGTGCCCGCCTCGCCGAGCATGGTCATGCGGACGCCGATCTTGCACGCGTACCACGCCTCCCCGACGCGGCTCTGCTTCGGGTCCGCGAGAGCGCAAGTCTGGAGCACGGTCATCGCCCACGTGCGGCCGCCGGCATCAAGCGTCCTCTCGCCCTCGATCTCGACGGCGGTCCTGTAGAAGCCGGCGGCGAGCGTCTCGGACGGAGACCACGCCCTCTCATCATCCGGCGCGGCCCGGCCGAGGGCGTGGACGAGCCAGCCGTATGTGTGCGGCTCGGCGGCGGAGAGATGCGAAACGTCCAGCAGGTACTCGCGCGTGAGGAAGAGCGCCCGCTCCATATCCACGTCTGGATATACCTTCTCGCTCCGCGCCGCGACGAACTTCGCCTGCGCGTCGAAGCCGTGACGCACGGCCACAGCGCTCGTGAACTTCGGCTCCATCGCATCCACCGCCACGCCGCAGTGGCTCCGCACGCTCCGGCTCCAACCGTAGGCGTAACTCTGGGCAACCTGCCGGTTGAGGTAGATGGGCCGGTTCAGCGCGTAGTAGCCGAGGATGGCGAAGGCGTCGTTCACGTTGTGGGCGTAGTCGGTCGCAAGGCGCATGGCGACCGCCGGGGCGTCGGATTCCCAGTACGCCGGCCCGTCCTCGGCCCGCAGCATGGCGATACCGCGCTCCGGCCAGACGGCCGACGGAGCGCGCGGCGGGCGGACCTTCGCCGGGTCGATCGGGTCGAGGCCGAAAAAGAGGCTCGGGACATATCGGTCCTCGTCCGGCCCGCGCATCCGGGCGAGGAAGTAGTCGAACCCGGCCTCGGGCCACAGCCTGTGAGCGATCTCAAACCAGAGAGGTATCTGCATCTTTTCGGTCTTGTCGAGGTCCCACTGCGGCGACTTGCCGCGCTTCGTCCCGCCCCACGCGCCGTGCGAGACCCAACGCTCGTTGCCGCCCGTCCCGTCGGCCAGGTATCCGCGCACCAGCGAGTGCTGGAACGCGAAGCCGCCGAACTGGTCGTGCTGGCTGGAACCCATCTGCCTCAGGTCCCCCATCGTCATCATCGGGTAGTGCGGCCGCGCGCTCCCCAGGTCCACCCGCGGGTAGCCCAGGTCGATGAGGCCGGCCATGTGCCCGCGCATGGTTGCGCCGCCCCGGCCGCGGTATCCGAAGCCCAAGCCGCCGAGTCCGAGCCGCTCCAGGCCCATGCAATAGAGGAGCATGGCGCCGGGCGATGCGCCCATCTTCGAGAACTCCTCGGCGTAGAGGCCTGTGTCACATAGGTACTCATCGAAATACCACTGCCACGACCCGTAGGCCGACCAGGTGCGGCGGATGACGGCCTCATCGCCGATTGCCAGGGCCATCAGGTTGCCGCTGACCTTGCGCGGCCAGATGATGTTCGGCAGCCAGTTGGAGCGCGTGTACCGGCGGGCGTCGTAGCGCGAATAGTTGCGGCCGTCGTTAAAGAGGTTCGGGTCGAACACGCCGTCGATGACGACCGAGTACTCGATGTAGCGGCGGAAGCAGTCTTCGACGGCCCGGCGCTCGTCGGCGGCCAGGGAATCGTAGAGAAGATCATATCGAAGGACGTTGAATTCCTGCGACCCGCCCAGCGGGTCCTGGGCCCTGAGGAGCGACAGGAGTTCCTTCTTCTCGGCCTCGCCGGCGGCCTTGTCGCCCATGACGGCGAATTGAAACAGCCGTGCGAGGCTCCGCCCGTGCTCATCCGGCTTACCGAGCATCCTCTCATATTGGGCCGTGGCCCACGGCTCGGTCTCGACCTTCTTGCGGAGGGCCACAAGGTCCGAGCGGGTCCAGAGGATGTACGGATGCTCGGCGGCGAGGCACGGCGCAGCGATGGCAAGTGCCATCGCCGAAAGCAAAAACACGCGCCGCGCAAGCGCGGCGGCTAACCAGCACCTTACCATCCTGCTCACCATGATTGGTAACTACTTCTTCTTTTTCGCCGGCGCTTTGCCCTGGCTGTCAACGTTGCCCGTGTACGGGTACTCGTCGAACTTTTCGCCGCCGCCGATCACTCGCGGGTCCTTGGTATCCGTGAGGAACTTCTCGAGGTCGGCCGAGAGTTTTTTCTTCGCATCGGCGTACGCCGGGTCGGCCGCCACGTTGGTCATCTCGTTCGGGTCCTTCCTGATGTCGTACAGTTCCTCGGCGGGGCGTTTGCCGAACGAGAGTTCGAAGAGCGGCTTCACCTTCGGGTCGTCGGCGCGGGCGACCATGTAGGTCTTGGTCGGGCCGCCGTCGCACTCGGCATAGATGGGCGGGTCGCCGGTGGGCCAGCGGTCGGGGATGAAGTTACAGATGTACCTATATTCGTACGTTCTGATGGAGCGCATGGGGTATCCGAGGCATCCCGGCCTTGCGCCGCCGTGATGCCGCTCGCGGCCGACGACGATCTGCCCGCGCTTCGGGTCAACGCGGCCCGACTTGTCGCCCGTAAGGACGTCGAAGAAACTGCGGCCGGTCATCTCAGGCGTCGGCTGAAGGCCCGCCGCCTCCAGGAACGTCGGGGCGAAGTCGCAGAAACTGATGAAGTCCTCGACCGTCCGCCCGCCCTTCACGCGGGCCGGCCACCGCACAGCCAGCGGCTGCCGCGTGCCGTAGTCATACAGGTTCGTCTTGCCGCGCGGGAACGGCCATCCGTTGTCGCCCGTTACCACGACGATGGTGTTGTCGAGTTTCCCGGCGTCCTCCAGTATCTTCATCATGTCGCCGATGTCGCGGTCGCATCGCTGGCACTCGAAGTAGTAGTCGAGGATGTCGCTGCGGACCTCCGGGGCATCGGGCAGCCACGGCGGCACCTGCACGTCCGCCGCCTTCATGCCGCTGGCCGCGCCCGAACCCGGCTCATACCCCCGGTGCGGGTCAAGGCTGCCGAACCAGAAGCAGAACGGTTTGCCACCGGGCACACTCTTAAAGAAATCTGCAAAACTCTGGAACGACGGTCCGGCCGGATTCCGCGTCCAGCCGCCGGCCTTGAAGTCGCCCGGCCCCCAGCCCTTCTTCATGAGGCCGACGCAATACCCGGCGGCCTCCAGCATGTCGGGATAGACCTTGAACTTGTTCGGCAGGACGCTCCAGAGGTTGCCGCCCGACTCGAGGCGGTAGAACATCTGGCCCGTCAGGATCGAGCCGCGCGACGGCGTGCACGAGGGCGATGCGCAGCAGGCGTACGGAAACAGGACGCCCTCGCGGGCCACGCGGTCGAAGGCGGGCGTCTTGACGACCTTGTCGCCGAGCGCCCCTGTGTGCGGCCAGCCCCAGTCGTCGCCGATGCAGAAGAGGATGTTGGGGCGGGTGTCGGCCTTGGCGGAGACGACCGTCGGGGCCGCCTCGGCCTGCGTGCGGCGTGCCGCCAGGCCCGCGCCCACGATCGTGCTTCCGGCTGCTGCCAGTGTGGTGCTGCGAAGGAATTCGCGACGATGCATGAGTTGCCTCCCTGTGCAAGAATGACCGCCAACACTGTACCCGCCCGGCCCGCCCGCAACAACTTTTTCATGGCCGCTCGGTGCTCGTGGAAATACAATTCCGATGCATCCGGCCGATCCCGCGGGTTCAATCGGAGCAAGCCATGAACCTAACGCTGCTTGCTTGTGCCGCAGCCTTCTCGATCCTCGCCGCCGCCGGCGCATGGGCTGCCGAGGCCCGGACGGTCATCTGGCTCGAGGCCGAGCATTTCGCCAAGACCGGCGGCTGGGCGAACGACCCGCAATTCGTTGACCTCATGGGGTCGCCCTACCTGCTGGCCACCGGCATCGGGAAGCCCGTCGCCGACGCGGTGACCGAGGCGCCCGTGCCGGCGGCGGGTCGATACCGCCTCTGGGTCCGCGCGAAGGACTGGCTGCCGGAGCACAGTCCCGGCCGATTCCAGGTCATCGTGGGCGGCAAGGCGTCGCCCGCCGCCTTCGGCAAGGCAAAGGACGATACATGGCAATGGATTGATGGCGGCGAGTTCGACCTCCAGCCCGGAAAGGTCGAGGTCCGATTGCACGACCTCACCGGCTGGTGGGGCCGGTGCGATGCGGTCGTCCTGGCCACGGGCGGATACGCGCCGCCCTCCGATTCCTCGGCGCTCGCGCAGGAACGGATACGCTCAGGCGGGCTTCCCCCGAACATCGAGGAGCCGAAACCGTACGACGTGGTCGTGGTCGGCGGCGGACTGGCCGGGGCTGCGGCCGCCGTCGCCGCGGCCAGGCACGACTGCCGCGTCGCACTCGTCCAGGACCGGCCGGTCCTGGGGGGCAACGCGTCGGATGAGATCGAGGTTCCCATCGGCGGCGACCAGTCGCGCGAGCCGTTCGACCCGCGCGAGACCGGCATCATCGAGGAAATCGCCGGCGACTCCGCCAGGGTGGAGGCCGTAGTCCGCGCCGAAAAGAACATCGACCTGTACCTGAACACCCGGGCCACGGGCATCCGCATGAAGGACCCGAAGACCATCGCGGCGGTCGTCGCACAGGACGTGACAAGCGGCCGGCGCCTGGCTTTTTCCGGCCGCATCTTCATAGATTGCACCGGCCACGGGTGGGTTGGCTTCTGGGCGGGGGCCGACTTCCGCGTCGGCCGCGAGGCGAAGAGCGAGTTCGGCGAGACCCTCACCCCCGATTCCGCCGACGCCCGCACCATGGGCAACACCCTCCACAACGCGAGGTTCGAAACGCGGGCGGAACCCGTCCCCTTCACCGCCCCGCCGTGGGTCTGCAAGTGGGAGAAGCCCTCGGATTTCGAGACCGTGCCCCAGGGGTCGTACCAGTCGAAGGGCGAATGGCCTGCGAACTTCCTGGACCTCTCGAAAGGCAAAGGCCGCCGGCCCGATGACGTGAGCGGCGGCCTCATCCACACGTGGTGGGTCGAGTACGGCGGCATGGTCGATACGATCCACGACGCCGAAAAGATACGCGACGAACTCTTCCGCATAAACATCGGCCTGTGGAACTATGCTCATAACTTCGACCCCAAGTTCAAGGACGCCAACGCCAGGCGGGAACTTGTGTGGCTGAACCACGTGCCCGGCACCCGCGAATCGCGCCGCCTCATGGGCGACTACGTGATGAGCCAGAAGGACTACGCCGAGAAGATTCAGCACCCCGACACCATCGCCTACGCCGGCTGGACCATCGACGACCATCACCCGCAGGGCTTCTGGGTCAAGGGGCCGGGGGCGTTCCATGCATACCGGTACAAGGTGAGCATCCCGTATCGCATCCTGTATTCACGAAATGTCGATAACCTGATGATGGCCGGTCGAGACGTGTCGGTGACCCACGCGGCCCTGGGGGGCCTGCGGGTCATGCGAACCACGTGCGTCCTGGGGCAGGCGGCCGGAACGGGCGCCGCCGTCGCGCTCGCGCACCAGACCACGCCCCGCGGCGTGTACGAGAAGCATATCCGCGAACTCCAGCAGGCGCTTCTGCGCGACGGCTGCTATCTTCCTGGCGTCAGGAACGAAGACCCGGCGGACCTGGCCCTTGCGGCCGCGGCAACCGCATCGAGCACCGGAAAACTGGACCGCGCGAAGGTCGCCGCTGCCGACGGCTCCGGGCCGCACGGCGGAACCGTCCACACCATCGACGTGCCGCGCGCCGTCATGTTCACCGCCCCGGCCGACCGGATCGATTCCGTTGCGGCGTACCTCCGGTCCGAGAATGACAAGCCGACGCCGCTGAAACTGGCGATCCGCGCCGCAAAGCAACTTGGGGACTTCTCCTCCACCGCCGACATCGCCGCCGCCGAGGCCGCCGTTCCCCCCATGAGCGAAGGCTGGGTCGCCTTCCCCCTGCGGGCCGCGACCGAAAAGGGGAAGTTGTACTGGGTCCGCCTGCCGGCGGCGCCAGGCCTCAAGTGGGACCTCTACCCCGACTTCCCGCCGGGAACTTCGCGGGCCTATACCGACAAGGCCGGCGGCTGGAAGACGATGGACGGCTGCTACAAGGTGCGCCTCGAACCCGGCGGCGAACCGCCGCAGATCCCGGCCGCGCCGCAGAAACCCGAAACGCCGACGCCGGCGACCGACGCCATCGTCATGGGCCCCGAAAACGTCAACAACGGCTGGAACCGCGCCGTCGCCGGATACCCGAACGCCTGGATGCCCGACCCGGCCCAGCCGCTGCCGCAATGGGTGGAACTCAAATTCCCGAAGACCGCCCGGTTCAACACGGTTCACGTGACGTTCCAGACCGCCGCGATGGCGGCCTCGGCTTACACCATCTCGGTGCCCGACGGCCAGGGCTGGCGGGAGGTGTTGAAGGTCGATGGCAACACCCTGCGCAGGCGCATCCACACGTTTGACGCGGTCCAGGCCGACCGGCTGCGGCTGACGCTGACGGGGGCATCCAAGGACGGCACGCCTCGCATCTGCGAAATCCGCGTATATAAGTCCGGAACATAGGTCGGAGTAGGGATGCCCCTTGACGGGGCACCCCCTCCACGGATCCGGACGAGCGGGATTACCGCATCCGGCTCTTGCCTCAGGTGACAACGCCAAGCCTACGCAAAGGATAAGGATGATAGAGGCGAACACAAGGCAGGTAGTGAGCGGCCAAGCGGAGCGTTCGCTCCCAGGTGTTCCGGCTGCGCTGGCTGCGTCGCGACAAGGTGCGATGCCAGTGCCCGACCACCCGGTAACGGAACACCGCCAACGCCCGGCCGTTCATTGGGACCGCGTAGTAGCGGAAGTGTCCTTCCACCACCGACCGCAGCCACCTACCCACCTCCGGGACGGGGTCATGCATTCGCCGTTTCAGTTCGGCCTTGATCTCGGCCAGTTTGGCCGTCAGCCGCTTCCGCATGGTCTGGCGCAAGACCGTGAAGTACCCGTTGCTCCGCTTGGTCGCGCAGATGTGCGTGAATCCAAGGAAGTTGAAGGTCTCCGGCTTGCTCTGCCCGCGCTTCCGTCGGTTGGTCGCCGCGAACTGTCCGAACTCGATCAGCCTTGTCTTGTCGGGGTGGAGTTCCAGCCCGGACTTGGCCAATCGTTGCCGCAAGGCGGGCAGGAACTTCTCCGCCGCGGCACGATGCTGGAATCCAACGATGAAGTCGTCGGCGTAGCGAACGACGATCACG
>CAYGWP010000044.1:0-12319 GCA_964353455.1 uncultured Anaerolineales bacterium | reverse complement strand
ACGAGGCGATGAAGAAGGCCCATCCGGAATACTATGCGCTCATCGGCGGAAAAAGGGACACCGGGCATCGCGACCGCGGAACGCCCTGTTTCACGGCGGAAGGGCTCATCAAGGAAACGGTCAATTACATCCGCTTCCTCTTCGACAGGTACGACCTTTCCAGCGGCGATATCTGGCCGGTGGACGGGCTGAGGCTCTGTGGGTGCGAAGGATGCAAAGGCAAGTCGGCCTCCGAACTGGTTTGGGGGTTCGCCGACCGGGTGGCGCGGGAGGTTTATAGAACCCATCCGGACAAACGCATCACGTGCGGGGCCTACACCTCCTACGTCGATCCGCCGGACACGATCGAGAAATTCAGCCCAAACCTTTCGGTCTGGATCAGCAACTGCGGACGCCCCAAGATGGAGGACCCGGAGCATTGGGCGCAGTATTGGGAGCGCATCCGGACATGGCAGAGCAAAATGGCGCCGGGAAACATCCTGCGCCTCGAAAACAACCGCTACCACATCTGGGGCGATGGCGAACCGATCTCCTACCCGGTCATTCATCCGCGAGCCGTGGCCAAGGACCTGAAGGCCCTCAAGGGGATTTCTCTGGGGGACACGGGCGAGCAGAGCCAGGTGGGGGGAAAATGGCGAGCCCCGGCGCTGGAACACATCACGCTCTACGTCCAATCCCGCTTCCTCTGGGACGCCGACCAGGACATCGACAAGGTGCTCGATGAGTATTGCACGTTGTTCTACGGACCTGCGGCGAAGCAGATGAAGGAAGCCATCACTTTCGCTGAGCAGAATCTCGCCTACAAAGACCAAAGCCGGGGCCGAGGACGAGGGAACCCGGGCAATGTTTCGCTCGCAGTCAGCCTCCGTTTTCGCGAGTTACTGGAAAAAGCGCGGCAGGCTGCCGGCGACACTCTTTACGGGCAGCGTATCGAGGCCATCCTCTCGGAACTCCAGCCGAAGGAAGAACTGATCGCGAAGTACCGGGAAAAGGAAGCGAGCTTGGCGGAAGCCCGCGCCAAAGCCCCTGTGGCAGTTGGCGTCGCAGGCCCGGACCTGCACAACGCCACCGCTTACTTGCTGAAAGACAACATGACACGCGGAGAACCGGCTGTCAAAACCACCTTCCGTGTGGGTTGGGACAAGAACGCGCTCCTCTTCGATATCGTCTGCAAAGAGCCGGAAATGAAAAGCCTGAGGGTGAGCGAGGACGTTCACAACGGGGACAACGTGGTTGTCTCCTTGGCGACCCCGCTGCACTCCTACTACCACCTCGAGATCAATCCCGACGGTGTGCTCGTGGATGGCAACCCGGGCCCGAACTGGGAATCCCTGGCGGATGTCAAAACCGAACGCGGGAGCGATTTTTGGCGGGTCCGGCTGCGCATCCCGGTCGTCGGTGGAGCGGAGGCCGAGGCCGACCCACACCACCGGGTGGGGGGCTCCAAGCCGACCGCGCAGGAACCCTGGTATTTCAACGTGGGAAGACTACGCGCCCTCGACTTTAAGAAGCCCGAGATGCAGGCATTTTCCCCGACCAGCGCCGGCTGGCACGTCCCGGAGAAGTTCGGGAAGTTGCAGATCGATTAGGTGTTCGGACCTGCCCGAGAAGTCCCGCGACGCCACACCCTCGAGCATCTACTGCAGGGGTGAAAAGGGGACATTCTCAATGCTGTTCGACCCGCCAATTGCACCACATCGTGACAGCGAGTGCAAGGGGCGACCGGAGGCCGGCAGTGGGCCCGGGCCGCGTGGCGGCGGGCAGCGGGGTGACGGATGCGGCTCAGCATCAGGGAGAAGGGGGACCCCTACTTTTTCCCGTCCTCGCGCGGCCCGCCGCGGGGGACGATTGTGGTTCGCGGGCCGCGCTACGGCGCGGTTTTTTCTGCGCTTGGGGCGGCGGCTTCCGGCACGGCGCGCCGGATGCGGATCACCAGCAGCACCTGGTTCTCCTGCGCGGCGAGGCCGTACCGGCGGCCGTATTCATCGGCATCGATTTCCGCAAGGGCGGCCTGCGGCTTCCCGGACGGCTGGCCCTGCGCAGCCGCGCCGGTGTAATGGAGCGAACTTGCCGCGGAGCCGGCTGCGGCGCCCTTGGCGGTCCCTTTCAAGCGAAGGCTTCCGCCCTCATCCGTCGCGGCCGCCGGCGCCGGAGGAGCGCCTGCGCCTCCGCCCGCCGGTTTCCCGCCGAATTGGTCGCCCGCTGCGGCTGGGGATTTCGCCCGCGGCTTTGCCGCTTGGGCGACATCCGACTTGTCCTGGACTCTCGCGGTCACGAAGCCCGGCTGTTCCGCGGATTCGCCTTTCCTTTCGGCCACGCGTGCCCCCGGAGGGGACGGGGCAAAGGCCCTGGATTCCTTTACGGCCTCCGCCGTGGCCGGGCTCTCGGCCGGCCGCGCGGCGCCGGCCGTGCCGCCCAGTGCCAAGTTTTGATCTGCCTTGGCATATTCCCGCCGCCACTCCTGCTGGAGGCGGGCGATGGCGCGGAACTCGCCGCTGGAATCCATGCCCACGGTAATCCCGTCGGCCATCGCCAACTGGCTGCCGAACCGGGAAAGCGTATCGCGGTCCGCCAGGACAACCCACGTGTCTTCGCCGTTCTGCGAGGCGAGGAAGTAGATGCCGGCCGGCTGGGCGCCGGACTTGCGGTCCCGTGCGGTCCCTTCGGCGGGCGCGGGCTTATCGGTCGGCTCGCGGCGGCCGTTGCGATCATAGTAGCCCCACTCGGTCGTGCCGCCGGTGTAGCCGCCCGCCTTCGCGCCAGAGAGCGGCTGCCAGCCGTTGGCAATGAAGAGGTGGACGATGGTGCGGTCGGCGGCCTCAACGGAGTCGGCGCGGATGACGATCTGGTTCTCGGCGCTGCGGAACCGCTCCTTCTCACCCAACGCCCGCAGTTGATCTATCGAGGCGCTGCCGCCGGCCACCCGCCTCATCATCTCCGGGACGGTCACCGGCTCGGTCCCGTCGCGTTCCGCTCGTCCGAGCGCGAGTGCGGGCTGCGAAGGTGCGCTCGGCCGGCCTGTCACGGTCGCCTCCAGGGTCGTCACGTGCGACTCGCTTTCAGCCGGCGTTGGACCCCGCGCCGGACCGCCGCGCGGTTTTTTCGCCGCCGAGTCGTCGCCATGCTCCGCCCGTGGCTGCGGCGCAGCGGTAGCGAGGGGGGCCGCCGGGGCCGGCGCGGCGGGAACAACCGTAACGGCAGCCTCATCGGTGGTGATTGTGGTGCCGTCACGCCTGACAACCGCTCCCAGTTCAACCGATGGTTTGGCGGCGGGAGGCTGCGGCTGTTCAGCAAGCGTTTCATTGGCTCTCGCGTACCCTGCGCGCTGCTTGCTCTCGGCCGCAACCGTGCCGCCCGCGATCGCCGCCTGCGGAGGCGTCTCGGCCTGCCTTGCGGCCTTCTCGGTCTTCTCGGCCAGGTAGAAGGCATCCGGGGCCGGGGCGGGAGGCGGGGTTGCCGGCACAGGGGCCTGGTGAAGCCTCAAGAGCGACTCATTACCCTCGGCTACAGGCGCACGGGCGCCGGTGTCGGCGACCTCGCCGGATTTCATCCGCATTCCGCGGGCGGGTTCAGCACCAGGGACCTTCAATTTCCTGTCAGTTTCCGGGGCCGCAGACGCCACCGGGGGCGGAGCGACCGCCGGGGCGGCGGGGGCCGTCGCAGTCGGAGCGGCAGCCGTCGCCGGGGCGGCGGTCTTGAAGGCCGTGGCCGCCTTCTCCTTGTGCGAAGCGTCCGCGAGCGACTGCTGGTCGGCTGCGGGCGATTCGTCGTGGACCGCCGCCGTCTCTTCGAGAACCGGCAGGGGCGCGGTCCGCGTGGCGTAATCAATGATGAAGATGCCCGTGGCCAGAAGGGCGGTGGCGGCCACGGCGGCGAAGCGAGGCCAGAGGCGGGCGCGGCGGATCGGCAGGGTCCGCTCCTGCGGATGGCCCTCAACGTGCGCGGGCTGGACGATCGCCCGGCGCTCGATCTCGCGCTGGACGTCGCCGGCCAGGTCCTCGGGGGCGGCACGGGCGGGCAGACCGGCCACGAGGGCCGCCGTCGCGCGCAGTTCTTCGGCGAGCGCGCGGCAGTCGGCGCAGGCATCCAGATGGGCGCTGACGGCCTCCGACTCTGGGCCGGTCAGTTCCTTATCCAGATACGCCGAGAGATTTTCGCGCGCCTCTTCGCACACCATGGCTTTCGCCTTAATCTATGACTTCGCCTTGAACGACAACTTGCCGCGTACCTTAATACCCCTGCGGCGACCGCCGCGCGCTCCTCTTCGAGTCGCGGCTAAACTTCTATTTCAGCAGCGGCTTCAGTTTGTCTCGAAGCATCAGCCGCGCCCGGTGGAGCCGCGACTTGACGGTCCCCGTGGGCACTTCCAGTATTTCAGCCATCCGGTGGTAATCGCACTGCTCGATGT
The DNA here is from genome assembly GCA_964353455.1 of uncultured Anaerolineales bacterium. Lineage (GTDB taxonomy): Bacteria > Planctomycetota > Phycisphaerae > FEN-1346 > FEN-1346 > CAYGWP01. The sequence continues at coordinate 7,911 of CAYGWP010000044.1, read as the reverse complement.
CTCGCAGGACGATCACCGTCCGGTGCTCATCGTCCAGGCTGCCGAGCGCCTGCTGGACGAGCGTCTCCGTCTCGGCGGCCATCAGCGGCTCGGCCGGGTCCGCCGCGTGCGGATCAGCCAGGCCTTCTGCGGCGGGCGGGTCGTCGGCGTCCGTCGCCGGGAGCGGCCGGGTCCACTTCTTCTTTCGGCGGTGGCTCAGGCTCGTGTTCACGGCAATTCTGAAGAGCCACGTGTAAAGGCTGCTTCCGCCGCGGAAGCCGCCGAGGTTCTCATATGCCTTGACAAATGTGTCCTGGACGAGGTCGCGTGCATCTTCGGCGGAACCGACGAGCCGCAGGACCGTGTTGTACAGACGGTCCTGGTACCGCTCGACGATCGTGGCGAACGCAGCGCCATCACCGCCGATGACCCTGGCGACCAGTTCCTGGTCCGCCGGCCCGCCGCTGGATTCCGATCGAGGCGCCACTCGTCCGATCCGTTCTCTTAGACGCGCCGCGCGGCGGGAGGTTCCCGGAAATTCGGTTCGTGCCTCCCGCCGAGGCGTTTCACCAGGGTACTATAAACGAGGTTCCGCCCCGCGACAAGTGGGCGCAGGGCGCCCGTCCGATATATCCACGTTTGCCGGCCGGCGGCTTCTGTAAAAACTTTGTAACGCGGCCGGGCAGGGATTATCATGCCCAGGTCCGCATGGATGGCAAGGAGCGGAACATGGCCACGGAACGTCGCGGGATCGCCGCCGCCGGCAACTGGATCATCGACCATATCTATATCTGTGACCGCTGGCCGAAAGAAGAGACTCTGGCCAACATCCTGGAAGAAGGGCGCGGCACGGGCGGCGCGCCGTACAACTGCCTTATCGATATCGCCCGCTTCGGCCCTCCGCCGCAGCCCGACGGAAAGCCGGGAAAGCCCATCCCCCTTGAGGCCATCGGCCTGACGGGCAAGGATGCCGACGGCGAGTTCATCCACAAGAACATGGCCGACCTCGGCGTTGACGCCGCCGGCCTAGCCGCCACCGATGCCGCGCCCACCTCATACACCAACGTCATGGTCGTAAGGCTGAGCGGCCACCGCACGTTCTTCCACAACCGCGGCGCCAACGCCCACTTCGGACTCCAGCACGTGGACGTCAAGAGAATCCGGGCTCGCATACTCCACCTCGGGTACCTTCTGCTCCTGGACCGGTTCGACGAGCCGGACGACCAGTTCGGCACGGTGGCGGCGCGGCTGCTGGCGCGGTGCCAGAACGCGGGCATCGAGACCAGCGTCGATGTGGTGAGCGAGGACAGCCAGCGGTTCCCGAAGATCGTGAAGCCCGCCCTCCGCCATGCCGATTACGCGATCCTCAATGAACTTGAGGCCGGGCGGACCACGGGCCACGACCTGAAGCCCGACGGCCATCCCGACCCGAAGGCCATCCGCGCAAGCGCCGAGGAACTGCTGCGCCTGGGCGTCCGGAAACTGGTGTGCATCCACCTGCCGGAGGGCGGGTACGTCCGCACGGCCGACGGGAAGGAACTTTGGCAGCCGTCATTCCGGTTGCCGGAGGGGTACATCCGCGGCGGGGCGGGCGCGGGCGATGCGTTCTGCTCCGGAATGCTCTACGGAATCCACGAGGGGTGGGACCTTGAGCGCAGCCTCAAGTTAGCCGTCGCCTCTGCGGTCGTCTGCCTGTCGGACCCCACCTGCACCGCCGCCTCCTGCTCGTTGGCCGAGACGCTGAAGCGGACGGAGAAGTTCCCGTACCAGCCGTCGGTGTTCTAGACCAAGACGTGCGCGTACGTGGTGGATTCTGGAATTTCTGATTCAGCGCCTTGACCGTGCCGATGTTATAGGGTATTATAACACGAGAACACGGGCGAGGACGGCCGGGCGATGAATGCAAGGACTGAAACATTCGGGAAGTTCATTCGGAAACTCCGGACGGAAACCGGCTTCGGGCTGCGTGCGTTTGCCGCGGCGGCCGGGATGAAGCCGTCAAATCTCTGTCGGCTTGAGACAGGCAGGATGCCGCCGCCGGTCAGCGCCGAGGGCATAGGCCGGATCGCGAAGGCGTTGGGTCTGAAGGAAGACTCGCCGGAATTCGCCAGACTGAACGACCTTGCGGCCAAGGCGCGGCCCGGATCAGCGGCGCCGGACATCGTCGGGTATGCGGCCAGGCAGCCGGGAGTTCCGATTCTGCTGCGTACGGCTAAAGGAAAGCAACTCGGTGAAGCGGAATTCCGACAACTCGCCGAATACATCGAGAAGCATTTCTAATCCGGTCCGCGAATACAAGGTCTGGGAACTGGAAAAGCAAGCCAAGGTCCTCCTTGCCGCCGCCTTTCCCTCCAGTCTGTCCATCCCGGTTGAAATAGAGGACGTGGCGTTCCACCTGGGACTCGAAATCAACCCCATTCCGGGGCTTCAGACCGCGTGTCAGGTCTGCGGCGCCTTGTGGCGGGATTGCCAAGACCAGTACTGGATCGTTGTTGACGAATTCATAATGGATCACCGGGAAGCAAGGTATCGGTTTACTATGGCCGAGGAGATTGCCCACTACGCGCTTCACAAGGAGCACATTGACGCGGCGAAGGACATTGCGGGCGCCTTGAAACTCCAGGAGAAACTCAAAGACAATTACCGATACGTTGAGGCAAACACCCGCCGGCTCGCAGCGGCCCTTCTGATGCCTCAAGGTCCCCTGCGAGCGGATGCGGCGTCGGCATACCGCGAAGTCGTGCGAGTGATAGCGTTTCGCAATCTCGATGCCCTGAAGAACCAAGTCACAGACATGCTCCGGAGGAAATACGCCGTATCTTCACAGGCGATGCAGTACCGCCTCGTGCATTATCCTTTGAAGGCAGACGAGGCAATTCAGAAGGCGTTTGCGGCCCATAGCGCCGATCTGTGGGGGAATCCATAGGCGGGCAACTTGCTCATTCGGCCACCGCCACGCGCTGACCGCCGACGAACTCGTTGGAGACGGGCTCCTCGACCTCCAGACACAGTTCAATGGCTTCCTTGACCCTCTTCATGAGGACATCGAGCGACTTGGCCTGCGTGTGGCAGCCCCGAAACGCCGGGACCGATGCCACGAAGTATCCATCCTTATCCTTCTCGATCACAACGCTGATTTCTCGCGCCATAGCCCTGCCTCCCATGTTTATTCCGCCACTATTATATCCGACGGGCTGCGGCAGTTCCCCCCTTTTCGGGCGGCCGCGGCTGCACATGCTACGATAACGTTCGCGCGATTCGCATGGAGGCACGTGGACCCGGAGGACACACCCTACGACTGGCGCTTGGGCCGGTAATCGCGCGGGTCGAGACAGGCGTCGTAATCGGCGCGGGTGATCTTGATCCACTCGGTCTTGTCGATTCCCCTGGTGTTCAGCGAGGTCGGGCTGACCGGATAGGCAGAGGCAACCCACACTGGCCGCGACTGCTTGTCGGCTATGAACCGGACTTCCTCGACCGCCTCGGTCAGGTCCTGGTCCTGGCTGAAGATCAGTATCACTTCGCACAAGGACTCGTTCACCGCGCGGACCATATCCAGCGCCAGGCGGATGTCAACGCCCTTCTCCTGGCCGACAAGAACCGTCTGAACCCGGCCGTCGGGCAGGTGAAGGGTTCGATTTCGGTATCGCAAAGGCCGGCTGAACGTATGGACACCCGTGCGGGCCATCTGCTTCAGTTTCGCCGACCAGAAGTGATTCCAGAACACATCATCCGAGGCGGCGGGAACGCCGGTATAGAAGCGCGTCTCCGCGAGGGTCCAGCCTCTTGTCCGACACACCCGCTCCGCCAGCGCGTGGACGTTGAAGTTCGGATAGGGATAACCAAACGCCTCCTTGGCCCCGTAAAAGAGGTTCTGGCCGTCAATGAACGCTATGGCCCGACGAGCGGCCGGCTTGTCTTGGGCATTCACCTTGGGATCCCCCTAAAAAAGTACCCCGCCCGAGGCCGTTCTAAGACGGCGTGGCGAGCGGGGAGCAGATACGTATCCTGAACACCTTGCTCTTCTCGACATTATTATGACACAACTACAGCGAAAGTCAAGGCCTTTCACGGGATTACGCCCTCGCGCTTCATTACCCCTGCGGCAGGATGACGACCTTCAGGTGCTCGCCCCCTGGGGTGGACATGAGGCGGAAGCCCTGTGGGGTCTCCGCGAGCGGCAGGCGGTGGGTGATCATGTCGGAGACGGGCACGCGGCGGGCGGCGATGAGTTGGAGGGCCACCGAGGCGTCGTGCGGCGAGTTCCCGTAAGATGGTTTCAGCGTTATATCATTCCGCCAGAATTCGTTGAGCGGCACGGCCAGTTCCACGCCGGGGTCGGTCGTGGCGAAGCAGAGGATCGTCCCGCCGCGGTCAACCGAGGCGAGGGCCTGCTTGAACGGGGCGAGCGCCCCCGCGCAGACGATCACCAGGTCGGCCGGCCGGCCGCCGTTGGCCTCGCGGACGCGCCTGGGCACGTCGTCGCGGGCGTCGAACGTCGCATCGGCCCCGAACCGGCGGGCCAGGTTCAGGCGGAACTCGGCGATGTCGGTGGCGATGATCCGCCCTGCCCCGAGTGCCTTCGCCAGGGCGATGTGGAGGATGCCCGAGATGCCCGCCCCGAAGACGGCCACCGTCTGCCCCGGCCGCAGGTTCGCCGAGCGCTGGCCGCGCACCACGCACGCCAGCGGCTCGACGAACGAGCCTTCCTCGAACGAGACGCCCTCGGGCAGCGGAAACACGCCGCGGTCGGTCTGAAGCGGCGGCACGCGGACGAACTCGCAGAACCCGCCCGGATCGAAGTTCGTGGTGTGCAGCGTCTCGCACGCCGTGTGGTACCCCGCCAGGCAGTAGTGGCACGTGTTGCACGGGACGTGGTGCGAGACGGCGATTCGCTGGCCCAGATGGTACCGCTTCACGCCTTCGCCGGCCGCGACGATCTCGCCGGCCACCTCGTGCCCGAGGACGACCGGAGCCTTCTTCATGCGGTACCACTCCAGGACGTCGGAGCCGCAGATGCCTGATGCGCGGATCCTCACGAGGAGTTCGCCCGGGCCGATCTTCGGCACCGGCCGCTCCTCGATCCGCACATCGCTGTTGCGATAATAGACGGCCGCGCGCTGGGTTGACGGGATGGCTGGCATGGCGCCCTTTCTCATACGGGAGAATACCAAAGCAACCGCCCCCGCGGTGGCAGGGGCGGCGCTCCATTTCGACCGCCGGCCCGGTGAGGAGCGGCGGCGTGTCTGGCCGAGGCCGGCTAAGCCTGCGACAAGATGTACGTGAACTCACAGTGGCGGCATCATATCGACGTGCAGCGAAGAATGGAAGAGGTTTTCCGTGCGCCGTCAACCCTTGCCCGCGGGCGGCTTGGCGGGCCGGACCACCTCGTACCCCTGCTCGGTCAGCCAGTGATGGAACTCGTAGGTGGTGTGAATGCAGTCGGTCTTACAGATGCCGCGGACCTCCTCGGCCTCGGCCGACCCGGCCACGGCCTTGTCGAGTTGCCGCTGTATGGGGCACCCGACGGCCTTGCAGAACTCCCGCCGCTGGTAGTCGATGTAACCTTGAATCGCCATGGCCGGGCTCCTTCCGCTTTCTCCCCCCGCGGCGCAACGGGGCGCCGCTGAATAATAGGCCGCCCCGCCCCGGCGGTCCACTGAATTTGCGCGGGACATTTTTCTCGCCCGCATCGCTGACCGGCGGTATCCTGCTATCCGTGTCAGGGCTGACCGGTAACGTGTCCACAATCCATAAAGGAGAAGGCAATGGTATCAAGGCGCGATGTGCTGAGGCTTGGAGCGGCGGGCGCGGCAGCGCTTGCGGCGGGCGGAAAGGCGGGCAAGGCGCTCGCGGAGGCGGCAGGCTCAGCGACAGGAGGTGCGACCGTGGCGAAGATCCCCGTCGGGCTGCAACTGTACTCGGTCCGCAGCGAGGCCGCGAAGGACCCGGCGGGCGTCATCGCCGCCGTCGCCAAGATGGGCTACAAGGGCGCCGAGTTCGCCGGGTACTTCGGCAAGTCCGCCGCGGACCTGCGGAAGATGCTCGATGACAACGGCCTTAAGTGCTGCGGCACGCACACCGCCCTGGGCACCGTGCGGGGGAGCGAACTCGACAAGACCATCGAGTTCAATAAGACCCTGGGCAACAAGTACCTCATCGTCCCCGGCATGCCCGCCAAGACCAAGCAGGACTGGCTCGACAGGGCGAAGGAGTTCAACGAACTGGCCGACAAGGTCAAGCCGCACGGCATGGTCGTCGGGTACCACAACCACGGCAAGGAGTTCCAGCCGATCGACGGCGAGAGGCCGTGGGACATCTTCTTCGGCAACACGAAGAAGGAAGTCGTCATGCAGTTCGACGTCGGCAATGCGATGGGCAGCGGCGGCGTGGCCGTCGAGTACCTGAAGAAGTACCCCGGGCGGGCGCTGACGCTCCACGCCAAGCCCTGGTCGAAGTCCAACCCGAAGGCGGTCATCGGCGAAGACGAACTGCCGTGGGCCGAGATCTTCAACCTGTGCGAGACGATCGGCGGCACCGAGTGGTACATCGTCGAATACGAGGTGGGCGGCGTGCCTCCGCTTGAGGCCGTCGAAAACTGCCTCAAGGGCATCAAAAAACTGGGCCGGGCGTAAGCCCCTTTTAGCCGCGGCCCATCGGGCCGCGAGCCGTCGTTGCAATGCGAAAGGGGTGTGCAGTGGCGAAACTGCGCGCAATCGTCGTCGGGGCGGGCGGTATTTCCGGGGCGTGGCTGAAGCCCCTTGCGGCCGAGAAGGTCGAAGTGGCCGCCGTCGTGGACAAGAAACGCGAGAACGCCGAGAAGCGTATCGAGGAGTTCAAACTCCGCTGCGCCGCATCGACCGACCTCGCCAAGACCCTCCGTGAGGTGAAGGCCGATTTCCTGGTTGACCTGACGGTGCCGGAGTCGCACTGCGAGGTGACGTGCTCGGCCCTGCGCGCGGGGCTGCCGGTGGTCGGCGAGAAACCGATGGCCGCCTCGATGGCCGAGGCCCGCAGGATGGTCCGCGCGAGCCAGAAGGCCGGCAAACTCTACATGGTCAGCCAGTCCCGCCGCTGGGACGCCAGGCACGACGTGCTGGCCCGCACGGTTGCGGCCGGGCGGGTGGGGCGGCTGACCACGCTGAACTGCGACTTTTTCCTCGGCGCGCACTTCGGCGGGTTCCGCGACGAGATGCCCAGCCCGCTCATTCTTGATATGTCGATCCATCACTTCGACATGGCCCGCATGATCGGCGGCAAGGACCCCGTCCGCGTTTATGCCGAGGAATTCAACCCCAAGGGGTCGTGGTACAAGGGGGATGTGGCGGCCAACTGCATCTTCGAGATGACCGACGGCGTGCGCTTCGCGTACCGCGGCTCGTGGTGCTCCGAGGGCTGCCACACGAGTTGGAACGGCGACTGGCGGATCATAGGCGACCGCGGCACAATCATCTACGAGCGGGACCTGCCGCCGTTCGGCGAGACGGCCGCGGGCGACGAGGGGTTCTTCCGACCCAAGACGCCCCTGGCCCTCGTCCCGTCGCCCCTTAAGTTCACGGGCATGCACGGGTCGCTGCGCGAGATGCTCGCGCACCTCCGGACCGGGCGCAAGGTCCAGTGCGAGTGCCACGACAACATCAAGAGCCTTGCGATGGTGTTTGCGGCCATCGAGAGTTCACACACCGGCAAGCGCGTGAACGTCCGCGGAATGTAGGTTGAGAGACAATCGCATGGCGCCACCTGGCCTCGGCGACCCGATCTACGATGCCGGCGACGGCCGGCGGCTCAGCCTTCAGGACCTCCTGGACATCTTCGCCAAGAAGGGGGCGATGAGGGTCAGCGATCTGCACATGAAGGTCGGCCACCCGCCCGCATACCGCGTTGACGGCGACCTCAAGGCGACCGACACCCGCCCCCTGGATGCCGAGACCG
>CAYGWP010000043.1:0-5408 GCA_964353455.1 uncultured Anaerolineales bacterium | reverse complement strand
CGACCCGAAAGAGCGGCCGACCGCCCAGCGCGTGCTGGCCTTCGTGCTGGACCGCGCCCTGAGGCTGCTGCACCCCTTCATCCCGTTCATCACCGAGGCGGCATGGGAGGGCGTTAGCGCGACCGTCCGCGACCGCGGCCTGCCAGGCCTGGCCGATGCGCCGCCGAGCGACCGGTTGATCATTGCGGCGTGGCCTGCGCCGGCCGATGCGCTTATCGACGAGGAGGCGGAGCGCGAGTTCGGCGTCCGCCGCGACATCCTTCTTGGCGTCCGCCAGGCGAAGGCCGAGAGCGGCCAGTCGGCCGCTTGGGTGACGGTCTATGTGCTGGAGGCCGGCAAGTACGGCGAACTTGTGGCCGCAACCTTCACCGAGTACGGTGCTCTGGCCGGTATCGAGAGTTTCAGGATCGGCGAGAAGCCCCCCGCGGGGCAGCACTGCGCCAGTAGTTATGTGCCGGCCATAGAGAGTTCCGTCTATGTTCCGATGCCGGAGGAGATGGTCAGGAAGGAACGTGCGCGGCTCGATAGGGAGATCGCCGACAAGAAGCGGCTCCTCGGGAGCATCGAGGCCAAACTCGGCAACAAGCAGTTTACCGACCGCGCCCCGGCCGAGGTGGTTGAGCGCGAGCGCGCCCGGGCCGAAGAGGCCCGCGCCGCCGTCGCCGCCCTGGAAAAGCGCCTCGCTGACTAACTGATAGGAAATTTGAACTGATAGGAAATTTGAGTTTTATCATCTATGGTAGATGTATGGCGTTGGAATCCGAAGTTGCCCGAAGAGATGAAACATCTTGCACGCCTGAAGGCGGGTGCAAATGAAATACGGGTGGACTACGAGCGGCTGAAAGATGTTGATTCGACCGGTTTGACAATTGGGCTCAGATCAGAGGAACAGTTCGGAACGGATGCATGCGCCTTCCGTCTCCGCGAAGAACCGGATGAGAATGATGGTCCGAAGAGTGTGACGGAATCGTTCGCCATGTAGTCTGAGCAGGTGGCGGGACGGCAAGGACTCGGGTTTCCTATCCGCGATTTTCTCCATTTGATGACTATCCGGGAGGTGAGCCATGAAATGTAAGAAATGCGGCGCGGATTTGGGGGGGTACGAGGAGCAGGCGGCTTCCATTTGCCTTCGAGTCAGGGGAGATGAGGAGACGCGCTCCTACTTCCTGTGCCCCGAGTGCGACGTCTACTCCGTGTTGGTCTGCATCGAGGATTTCTTCACCGATAAAGACACCATGTTCTCGACAGGACCGATCCCGCGGGAGAAGGGCGACAAGATCGTGGAGAAGATAAGGAAATGCCCCGCCCCCGACAACGTGTTGTGCAGGTGCCCCACGCATGAGGAAATGTCACGTCGAACAGCGTAGGGAGGAAGATGGAATCGGGGCCGTCGCTGCTGCGTCCCCACCGGCAAGCCATCCCTTTTGCGAAGGATCCCGGCCGCGCGGTGTCATCGGCCGAGAAAAAAGGACCTGACATGACAGAGCGCGCCATTCAAAAGATTGTGTATTGCTTCGGCGACGCGTCGGTTCCGCCGGAGTTCCACAGGAGCTACAAAATCGTTGTCACACAAGACATGGTGACGGTAACCGTGGACAGTTACGGCGAGGTTCTTGCCAAAAAGACGCACGGAATAACCAAAGAGCAATTCGGCGGGATCGTGGAATCACTAAGACGAAACGGAATCCGGCACATCTCGCCCAAAGAGATTGCCCCAGGTTTCACGGGAGGGACAAGCGAGACCATTTCCTTCTGGGATGGCGAAGAAGAGATTTTCTCCGGAACTGTGTATCACTGCGGCGGAGTAGATGCTGGAAACCTGGGGGGAAACACGCGGGACTTCGCCGATGATGTCCGGCGGCTTGTGCCGGATCTGGAGAGCCTGTTGGACACAACAGAGTAGCCCCGCTGAGGGCGCCGCCCTAACACATCACGAAAGCAACTGATAGAAAATTTGATTTGGCGGCGGGGACGCGGCCGGGGTCTGGGGGGAGAGTCGCGATTCGGAAAACCGGCCCGGATACTACAACGCAACTTAAGCCCTTTACGCGGCGGTTCGGGAGAACCGCCGCGCACGAATCGCTTCCCCGCTTGCCACCGGCACGAAATACGCTAGAATGTCGGTAGCGTTTGTTTCGGGAGCCGCTAATGGAAATTCGCTGCGAACTTGTCCGCATAATGATAACCGAGACCGGCGACCACCAGGTCATCGTCCTCAAGGAGGCAGGGGGGGAGCGGTCGTTCCCCATCGTGATCGGGTTCTTCGAGGCTGCGGCCATCGACCGCCGCATCAAAGGGCACGTCCTCCCGCGACCCATGACCCACGACCTCCTCGGGTCGGTCATCGAGGCGATGGGCGGGCGGCTGGCGAAGATCGTGGTTACGGACCTGAAGGAGCACACCTTCTACGCCAGCCTGATCATCGAGCGAAACGGCGACCGCGTGATCGTCGATGCCCGGCCGTCGGACGCCATCGCCCTGGCAGTCGCCGGCAACACGCCCATCTATGTCGAGGACCGTATCCTCGACGAGGTGGCCGGCCCGGGCAGCGGCCTCGGCTTCAATCCGTAGCACTACAGCGCCACTTGGCGCGGCGGGTCTCCGTACCCGCCGCGCGCAGGTTGCTTGGAATTTGCGCGGCGGGTATGGAGACCCGCCGCGCTAAGGTCTAAGCGAGCGACCGGAGCGCCGATGCCTCGCACCATCCTGATTGCCCTTCTGGCGATAGCGGCCGCCGCGCCCCGGGCCATCGCCGCCAACCCCGAGGCCGCCCTGACCATCGTCCTGGCGTCGGAGAACGTTCCCGAAGGCGTCGAGGTCGCCCGCCACTACATGGCAGCGCGCGGCATCCCGGAGGGGAACCTCTGCCTGGTGCGCGCCCCGGCCAGTGAAGAGGTTACCCGCGACCAGTTCAACCAGACCATCTGGCATCCGCTGCGTGCGTTCCTGGCGAAGTGGGAAGGGCGGCTCGACGTGGCCCTGCCTGACGGGACGCTTCGCCTCCAGATCGGCAGCCGCAGGCCCAAGTACCTCGTGCCGGTGTACGGAATGCCTATCAAGATAACCGGATATGAGGCCGTCAAGACCATGTACCTTTCGACGGCGGCGGCCGTGGATTCTGAACTTGTCCTGGCGCCGTCGGGTGAACACAAACTGGTCGCCAGCCTGATGAACCCGTACTTCGGGGCCGAGGCGCCCTTCGCGCCCCCGCTGGAGGGGGCGATGCTCCTGGTGTCGCGCCTCGACGGCCCAAGCCCCGAGATCGCCAAACGCCTCGTGGACGATGCCGTCTGGGCCGAGGGCCAGGGGGGCCTCAAGGGCCGCGCCTATATCGACACCCGCAATATCACCACCGGCGGCTACGCCGAGGGCGATGAGTGGCTCCGCAATGCCGCAGAGATGCTCAGGCGCGCCGGCTTCCAGACCGAAGTCGATACCAACCCCGAGGTGTTGCCCCTGGCGCACCCGATGCCCGATGCGGCCGTCTATCTGGGCTGGTACACCGAGCACGCCGTGGGGCCGATCGTGAAGCCCGATTTTCGCTTCAACCGCGGCGCTATAGCGTACCACCTCCAGAGTTTCAGCGGCTCGGCCATCCGCGACCCGAAGACGCACTGGGTGGGGCCGCTGCTGCTGCACGGGGCGTGCGTGACGGCCGGGGCCGTCTATGAGCCGTTCCTCTCCGGCACGCCGCATATAGATATCCTGATGGCCAGGCTTCTTCAAGGCTACTCCTGGGGCGAGGCGGCCTACATGTCGCAGTCGTGGGTTTCCTGGCAGATATGCTTCATCGGCGACCCGCTGTACAGGCCGTTCGCAAGGCGGTAAATGGACAGAGAGTTTGACTTGGCGGCGGGGGCGGGGTCCCCGTGCCGGGTTGCGCCTCAGACCGCCTGCGCCCGGTGCCATGGGAAGCACGCAAGTTGTTCCTTGACATTCTTACTTTCTGAAGTAAGATTGTGTAGTGGCGACCATCGCTGCGGAGGAATTCGATATGCGGGTGACCGATAAGGGCCAGGTGACTATTCCCATCAGCGTCCGCCGAAAGGCCGGCCTCTTGCCCAATACGGACGTGGAATTCGTCGTCCACGGCAAGAAAGTCATCCTGAAGAAGTCCGCCGCCAGAACGCGACGACGGGGCGCACGGCTCATTGCCACGATGCGCGGCCGGGCAACCAAACGCCTCTCCACCGACCAGATCATGGCCCTGACGCGGGGGGACTGATGGCCGACGTGATGGCGGATTCCAATGTCCTTCTGGACGTGCTTACGGAAGACCCTGCCTGGTTTGGGTGGTCCGGCAGCGCGCTTCAGGAGTGCGCCCAGAACCATATTCTCGTCATCAACCCGATTATCTACGCCGAGGTCTCCATCGGCTTTGACCGGATCGAGGACCTCGACGCGGCGTTGCCCGAGAGCCGGATCGAGCGCCGGCCCGTCCCTTGGGATGCGGCGTTTCTGGCGGGCAAGTGTTTTCTGAAATACCGCCGCCTCGGCGGCGAGAAACGCTCGCCGTTGCCGGACTTCTTCATCGGCGCGCATGCGGCTGTGGAGAAGATGACGCTCCTGACGCGCGACGCCGCACGCTATAGGACCTATTTCCCCACGTTGAAATTGATCTCGCCCGAATAGCCCTGCCAGTGAAGACGAAGCCGTTCTTGTGAGGCTCAAGACAACCGCGGCCGACCAGGCGGCGAGGTGATGAAGGCTATTATTAGGGGAGAACAGCCGCACGTAAAGACTTTACAACGCCGGTGCCGTCCGGGATAATATCGGTATGATCCAGAAAGTATTCCGCATACGACCGCTTGACGACCGCTCCGCCGAGAGAGAGGACATGGAGTACTGGCTGAGCCGCCCGCCTGGCGAGCGCATGGAAGAGTTGGAACGCCTGCGAAGGCATTTCTATGGCGATCTGCCCAGAGTTCAAAAAGTTGCTCGAGTCATTCAACTCAAACAAAGTTGAATACTTGGTAGTGGGCGGGCACGCACTGCACCATCACGACTGCATGCCCGCATCGGCGGACATGGATCTGTACGTCCGTCCCACGAAGGCCAACGCCCGGCGCATCATGGCGGCTCTGACCGCCTTCGGATTCGGCGACATCGGCCTCAAGCAGGAGGATTTCGAGAAGCCCGGGCAGGTCATCCAGTTGGGCTACCCTCCTGTGCGGATCGACCTCGTGACATCGATCGCGGGCGTTTCCTGGAAAGAGGCCGCCGCCGGAAAGTCACCAGGCGAATATGGCGGCGAACCCGTTCCTTTCATTGGCCGCGCGGACCTCATCGCAAACAAGAGGGCCGCCGGCAGACCCCAGGACATCGTTGACGCGAAAAGGCTGGAGGAAAATGTTCCCGGAGGAAAAGGTTCCTGACACCTCTTGCCCGCCTGACTTTGTGGCGGATTT
>CAYGWP010000042.1:0-2080 GCA_964353455.1 uncultured Anaerolineales bacterium | reverse complement strand
ATCCACGCGCGGCCCTCGTCCCGCGAGAACCACCGCGACAGCATCGCAAGGATCGCCAGGCCCAGCGCCCCGGCAAAGTACCCCTTCATGCCGTGGACCGTCATCACGAAACCCGGCATCGGTTCGACGGTCTGGATGTCGGCCCGGCTGATGCGCCTGAGGTCGGTGCTCAACTGCCCGTCGGCCTGGTATTCCTGGATGTCCATCGAGTCCTGCGTCTGGTATCGGACGTTGGCCGCCATGACCGCCCCGTCGTTCATCGTGATGGTCACGTCGTTGGTGTTGTACCAGTCGCTGAATATGAGGAACAGGATCATACACAGGAAGTAGAGGGCCGTCTTCCAAAGGCGACGCGGGCTGTGCGGCGGCTCGGGCATCTGCATCGCCACCTCGACCCGCTTTTGCTCGCTGCGGCGGAAAATGAGGGCCATCGCAAGGCCGATGATAAACGCGAATGCCACGGCGCCGATGGCCCGCCCCACGCCCAGGTCCGTCCCCAGCACCCGGGCCGACAGGAAAATCGCCATCACGTTGATCGCCGGCCCGGAATACAGGAATGCGCTGGCCGGGCCCAGCCCCGCCCCCATCGTGTAAATGCCCGCGAACATCGGCAGCACGCTGCACGAGCAGACCGCCAGAATGACCCCCGCCACCGAGGCCACCGTGTATGCCAGGGGGCGGCTGGCGTTCGGACCCAGGTAACGCATGACCGAGGCCTGCGACAGGAACGTCGAGATAGCCCCGGCAATGAACATGGCGGGCACCACGCAGGCAAGCGTGTGGTTCACGGCGTACCACTGGAGAAGCCGGAAGGCCTCAAGGATGGCGCCGGACACCTTCGGGTTGCCCAGCGGCAGGAAGTATGCGACGAGGAAAATCCCGACCAGGACCGCGAATTTCTTCCACTCTCTCATACTGCCACTCCTCAGAGCGATCCAGCGTTGCGTGTCTGCGCGGCGGGTCTCCTGACCCGCCGCGCCGCAGTAGCGCACAGAGCCGCGAATAGGCGGTAATCAACGCGGCGGTTCGGGAGAACCAGCCGCGCAGAAAAGGGGCCTACCGCGCCAGCGCCGCCTCTTTGCGGGCGTTCGCCTTCAGGACCGCCTCGACGCAACCGAAGAAGTTCACCACGCACGGGCACCGCAATCGGTAATAGACCCGCATGCCGCTCCGGCGGGCCTCGAGGATGCCGGCCGACTTCAGGACCGCCAGGTGCTGGAACACGGTGGAGATGTCGGCCCCGGTCAGGACCGCGAGGTCTGTCACGCACCGCTCGCGGCTCGCGACTTCATCCACCAGGTACAGCCGCATCGGATGGGCCAGCGCCCTGAGGACCCTCGCCCGGGCCTCGTACCGCGCCTTCGTCTTGGCGTGCATGTTCGTCCTCCGGTAATAATAACTTTTGGGTATTTTATGAAAAACCGAAAAGGCTGTCAAGGCCCGCGGCTGGAATTTGTCCCGCGGTCAGGATTCCAGCGATCGAAATGCAGCCATGAAGAACCCCGCCGCAGGGCGGGGCGGGGTCGGCGCGGGAAGGCGATGGGGCGCGGGCCGGACGCAGGAGGCCCGGCGCGAGAGGTCGGTGCAGTAATGCGTCACTCTCGAAGGGTGGCACGGCCACAGCCTGGTCGCCGCGGCGACCTGTTGCGTGGCCGTGGCTTTCGGCCGGGCGCAACCACGGCCACGCAAAGGCAAAGCGTGGCCGTGCCACCCGTAAGTAACGCATTACTTGGTGCATCGGAAAACGATTGGCGCGGGGCGGGGGGCGGGATACAAGATCGGCGGTGTCTGCATCTCGGCGCGGCTGTCTCTTGGGCGAACGGCTGCGAGGAGGTCCTGCATGAGTTCCGTCGCGTGGATGTTTGCGGTCGTGCTGGCCGGCGGTGTGGTGGCGCGGGTTGATGCGGCCGCACCCGACGCCGGGCAGCCGACCGACATTGCGGCGCTCCGCGAGCGGGCCGTTGCCCAGTCGCTGGAGCCGATCCGACCCGGAGAGCCGGGCAAGACGCCGTTCTGGAACGGCGCGGCCAGGATGTTCACGTACGCGCCCGCGTTTGAGTTCGGGCCGGTCCAGGGCGCA
>CAYGWP010000041.1:0-5782 GCA_964353455.1 uncultured Anaerolineales bacterium | reverse complement strand
GGGTCTCCCGACCCGCCGCGTCGGATATTGGCGCGTGCGGAGCGCCGGAATGAAGCGAACGTTCAGCCTCCTGGCGGGCGGCATCGCGCTTTGCGCGGCCGTGGCGGCCGCGCTCGTCATCGCGGTAGGCGCCGAGGAACCGACGATCACTCAATTCGACGCCGAATCGCAGTACTTCCGGATTCGCGTCACCGACTATCCCCAGCGCGACCGGCGGTACATGCGGTTCTCTAGCCGGGGCATCCAATCGATCATGGTCATCTCGGATCCGCAGAAACTAGAACTCCGCTACGCGCAGTCCATGATGGCGGCGCTCGCCCTGCACCCGGCGCCGAAGGACGTGCTCCTCGTGGGCCTGGGGGGCGCGGCCATACCGCGGTTCATCCAGAGGCACTTCCCCGACATGCGGCTGGACATCGTGGAACTCGACCCGGAGGTCGTCAAGGTGTGCCAGGAATGGTTCGCCTTCAAGGGGACGCCAAACACCCGCGTCATCGTCATGGACGGGCGGATGTACCTGAAGCGGTCGGCCAAGACGTACGACGTCATCCTGCTTGACGCCTACTCGGCCGACCACATTCCGTTCCACCTGACGACGCGGGAGTTCCTGGAGTTGGTGAAGTCGCGCCTTGCGCCGGGGGGCGCGGCGGCGGCCAACCTGTGGGAACCGGGCCTTGCGGCCGCCACCGGCATGGGACCGGCCGTCAGCCGGCTGTACATGGCGTCCCTCAAGACATATCAACTTACATTCCCGCAAACATATCTGTGCAAGTCCGGGACCGCCGGCAAGATCATCGCCTTCGGATCGCCCTGCGAGAAGGTCGTCACGGTGGAAGAGTGGGCCAAACGGGCCGAGGCGCTGGCCTCGGGCAGGAACTTCGGCTTCGACCTCCCCGCCATTGTCCGGACCGAGTACGAGCACCTGACGCCCCAGGCCATCGCCGAGAAGCCGCTGACCGACGACCTCGCCCCCGTCGATACCCTCCGCCGCGAACATCCCAAGTACTTCGACGAGGATTCCGCCAAATGATATTGCCTGGCCCGCCGCACAACTCTGATGTCAACTTTTGCGTTGCCATCGGGCGTCTCAAGCGGTACGTTCCTGGATGTGGTTGGGATTGAACGTCAGTCGGCGGGGTCATACCGGCGGACAGGGTCGAATCGGTGACAAGGAGGAGTTCCATGGTCGAGAGAAGCCTGACGCGTCGAGAGATACTGAAGGGTGCAGCCACGGCCGGCATGGCGATTGCCGCATCGCAGGTCATTCAATCCAGAGCCCGCGCCGCCGAAGAGGCCAAGGCCGATGGCGCTAAACCCCTCTTCAACGGCAAGGACCTCACCGGATGGGACGGCGATCCGAAGTTCTGGTCCGTCAAAGACGGCGCAATCACGGGCATCACCACCGCCGAGAACCCCACGCCCAAGAACACATTCATCATCTGGCGCGGCGGAACCCTGAAGGACTTCGAACTCCGCCTCATGTTCCGCCTGGAGGCCCACAACTCCGGCGTCCAGTACCGCAGCAAGGAACGCGCCAAGTGGGTCGTCGGCGGTTACCAGGCCGATATGGACGAGGCCAACACATATACCGGCATGCTATACGAGGAAGGCGGGCGAGGCATCGTCTGCCGGCCCGGACAGAAGGTCGCCATCGGCGCCGACGGCAAACCCAAGGTCACCGGCACGGCGAGCGACCCTGCGGCCATCAAGGCCGCCATCAAGCAGAAGGACTGGAACGAGTTGGTCATCGCCGCCCAGGGCAATCACCTGGTCCACAAGGTCAACGGCATCGTGACGGCCGATGTGACCGACGACGATGAGAAGGGCCGCGCGATGGAAGGCATCCTCGCACTCCAACTCCACGCCGGCAAGCCCATGCAGGTCCAGTTCAAGGACCTGGCGCTGAAGACGCTCTAAGGACCATTCCATGTTAAGAGATATGTGGCTGGTTGTTATTGTCACTGCCGCTCTCATGGCCTGGACGGCGCCGGCCCAGGCAGCCGATGAGCCCGACAAGCCCGCCGCCTCGGCCGCCGGCAAGATCCGCATCCTCATCCTCAGCGGGGCAAACAACCACGCATGGAAGGCCACCACGCCGGTCCTGAAGAAGATGTACGAGGACTCCGGCCGCTTCACCGTCGATGTGACTGAGGACGTCCCGGCCCTGACCGCGGCGGACTTCGCCAGGTACGAGACAATCGTCAGCAACTACACCACCTATCCGAAGATCGAGGGCAACCGCTGGCCCGCCGCAACCGAGAAGGCGTTCCTCGACTACATCGCCGCCGGACACGGTTTCGTCCTCTTCCACGCCGCAAGCACCGCCTGGGGAGACTGGCCCGAGTTCACCGACCTCATCGGCCTCTCCTGGCAGAAAGACAAGGACACCGGCAAGAACGTCAGCGGCCACGGGGCGCAGCATTCCTTCACCGTGACCATAGTTGACAGGGACCACCCGATTACGCAGGGCATGAAGGACTTCCAGCACGTCCAGGACGAACTCTATCACCGCCAGTTGAAGCACGCGGCGGCCCGCGTGCTGGCCACCACCCTCTCGGCCAAAGACAAGGGCGGCAGCGGCGAGGCCGAGCCGATGATCATCGTCACCCAGTTCGGCAAGGGCCGCGTCTTTCACAACGCGATGGGCCACGACCCGAAGCCGATGGGCGGCATCGGCTTCCAGACCCTCATGCTCCGCGGCACGGAGTGGGCCGCCACCGGCAAGGTGACCATCCCGATCCCCGCCAACTGGCCCGAACCCGGCACGCCCCAGGCGGAGGAACTGAAGAAGGCTTCCCCGGCCAAGAAGTCCGAGCCGCCGACAAAGTCGCCGGAACCCAAGTAGGCGGAGCAGCCTCTCCGCGAGGCTCTTTACCGCGGCGCGGCCTGGCGTTTTCCAAGCAACCGGCCCGACTTTCCGTCGTTTAATAGGCTACTATGGCAGGAAGCGGTATGGCGACAACTGGCCCGGACAGGAAAGGGTCCAGGACCCTTAACGCCTTTAGGGGGCCTGGACCCTTTTCTATCCTATTGCTGTCTTGTGTCGGCCTGCTGTGCCTCTGCGAATCGGGGATGCCGCACGCACTTGCCGCGACGGCCGCCTCCGCGCAGGCCAAGGCCGCGCCGCCGCAAGTCACCTATCAGCCCAAGGACACGCCCCAGGCCACCTGGCAGGCCAACGTCGAGCGCTGGCGCGCCGAACCAGGGGCCGCAGGCGGCGACCAGTACGAGTCCGCCGCCGAACTTGCCCGGCGCATGATGGCCCTTGCCCGCGCGCTGCTGGATTCGCCGGAGAAGGGCCCCTCAGCGTCGCCGGCCCTTTACCGGGCGATTGCGACCGACTTCGCCTCGCTTGGCGGCGAGGCGACCGGCCGCATGTACCTGCGGCGACTGGTCGAGGCGTTCCCCGGCCACGTCGGCCTGACGGTCGAGGCCCTCGACATGGGGCTCTCGAAGGTCACCGAGGATCGCCTCCGCGATGCGCCCGAGTTGGATTCCTGGGTCGAGTACGCCTCGTCGCACCTGGCGGCCCTTGCCCGTGCAGGATACCTGGCCGACACCCACCCGGCCGTCGAGCGGGCGTGGAAGTTGCGGCTGGCGCTTCGGATGTTTGAGCGCCGCTATTGGGACGCCGCCCAGATCATGGCCGTCCTCCGGGCGACCTCCGGCGAAACCGCCTGGTGGAAGCACGCATGGGCGGAC
The DNA here is from genome assembly GCA_964353455.1 of uncultured Anaerolineales bacterium. Taxonomy (GTDB): domain Bacteria; phylum Planctomycetota; class Phycisphaerae; order FEN-1346; family FEN-1346; genus CAYGWP01. The sequence continues at coordinate 2,080 of CAYGWP010000041.1, read as the reverse complement.
CTGCTCATGGCCTCCGGCCGGAGCGAGGATGCGCTGCGCGCGCTCCAGGAGTTGGCAGCCGCCAAGCCGACCGCCGATTCATCTGTGACTTCACGTATCAAGATGCTCTCGAAGATGCCCGACGTCGCCCCGGACTTCCCGCGCGACCTGGGCCTCGAAATGAAGTGGATCGCCGTCCGCTCCCGAACCGGCGGCGCCGACACCTCGGCCATCCAGACGCTCCTGGACGACAGCGCCGAGGGGCAGGGCCTCATGCTCGGCGAAGGCGCACTACGCGCCTCCGTCTGGGTGCTCCTGGACCGCGTCCTGTCGGCACAGAAGTCCGAGACCCTCGCCCCCCTGCGCCGAAGCCAGGCCCGCGATGCAGAGGAACCCCTCCAGCGGGCACGCGACGCCGACCCGCAGGCGCTGGTCGCGCTCTGCCGGCGGTTCCCCTGGTCGGCGGCCGTCCACGAGGCCGTGCTGGCCGGCGCCGAGCAATGGCTCAGGCAGGGCCGCTCGGGCCTCGCGCTTCGGGCCTTCGAGGACGTGCTTGCACACGCCGAGGACGCCGATGCGCGCGGCAGGGCACAGGTGGGCGTCTGGCTTGCACTGGCCAGCCAGGTGGGCGACCGCGAGTCGCTCCTGGCCGCGCTCGGCACCGCCGGGCCGGACGTCCCGCTGCCGTGGATGGGCAGCCGCCAGCCGGCCTCCGCCATCCGCCAGCGGCTTCTTGACGGCCTCGGCCCGGCCGTAGCGTCGCCGGCATCGCCCGCCGTCGCCGAGGCTATGGCGGGCAAGCCCGCCGTCGCCGTGCGGCTCCTCAGGACGCCGGCCGCCGCGCCGTGGGGCCTTGGGGCATTCCTCCGTGCGCCGCCGGACCTTCTGAGAGCGTTTCCATCGCCGCTCGGTTCGGTGCAATCTATAGGGCAATATACGTTGGTGGCCGGGCCGAACATGATCGCCTGCTACGGCGCCGACCCGGCTTGCCAGGGCGTCGCCGCGGCAAGCCCGGCTCGCCCGCTCTGGTGCCGCACGCTCCAGTCGGTGGACCGGCCGGGCCATCGCCTGCGCGAAGTCGAGAACCGCGGCGGCGGACGCGTAAACCTCGCCCCCGTTCCGGGGCTGTTCGAGCCCGCCGTCGCCGAGGGCCGCGTCGTCAGCCGATGGGGACTCGACCCCTCCGGCCAGTACCTTCGCGGCATGGCGGCATTCGAGGCCTCCTCCGGCCGCACGCTCTGGTCCACCGACGAGAACCCCGACTGGCAGAATGTGCTTCCCGTCAGCGACCCCGCCCTGGCCGACGGGCGGGCCTACGTCCTCACCATGCAGGACAGGATCGGCCCGATGATGCCCATCGACCTGGTGTGCCTCGACGCCGCCCGCGGTACGGTACTCTGGGACCGGCCGCTTGGCTCGCAGAACTTTTCCATCGTCCGCTCGGAAAGGGTGAGAACCGACGCGCCGCTCGAACCCGTCCATTACGGCAACGCCGTCACGGTCCATCGCGGCTCGGTCTATGCCGTGACAAACATGGGATTCGTGGTCCGCTGTGATGCCCGCGACGGCATGATCGAGTGGGTCCGCGAGTATCAGCGCGTGTCATCGACGGCGGTCTCCAGCGGCGCATTCCGCCGCCAGGGCGCGCCGCCCGCCGTGGCGGGGCGACTGCTTGTCTGCATGCCGCGCGATTACCAGGGCATGTTCGCGCTGAATGCGGCCACGGGCCGCCCGGCATGGGATGCGCCCCTGGTGCCCGCCGAGGAGGCCGTCGGCCTCTGCGGCGGGGCGATGATCGTCCAGGGCCTCGGGCACGTTCTCGCCATAGACGCCGCCACCGGATGCGTCCGCTGGGACCGCGACTTCGGCGAGCGGCTCCTCGCCCGGTCGGCGATGGCCGGGCAGGTCGTCTATGTGGCGACGTCGGCGGGCCTCGTGCGCCTGGACGCGGCCACGGGCATCCTCCTGGACCGGAAGGCGTGGGACGCCGCCGGCCCGCTGCGGGCGATGGCCGTCCGCGGGGCCGAGGTCGTGGGCGTTTCCGACGCATCGCCGGGGGCGGATGGTTCGGTCCAAGACAAAAAAGGGTCCAGGACCCCTG
>CAYGWP010000040.1:0-3647 GCA_964353455.1 uncultured Anaerolineales bacterium | reverse complement strand
GGATCGACGGCCTTGTCCCTGGCGAGGCGGTCGATGGTGCGGCGGTCGGTCGCCAGTTCCCGGTACCCCAGGTAGATGTGGCTGAAATCGACCTTGTGCTTTTCGTAGTCCTCTGTGCGGATGCCGAGGGCATCGCTCTTTATGCGGGCGTTGATATCTTTCGAGATAAATATGGTCGGCTTGCCCTCTTCCTTGATGCGGTAGGCCACGCCGATGATGCGGTCGTCGGCGGCATCGGGGTCGAGCATGGGGTGCGGCACGGTGCGGTCGTCGATGACGATGCGGAGCGTGCCGCCGGTCTCATCTACCTTGACGCCGTCAACGAGGCGGCCCTTCACGCGCAGCCGGTCGAGGAACCGGATGACCTGCCGCGCGTGCTGGCCCACGTCGTCGGAGCCCTTCTTGAACTTGTCGAGTTCCTCGATGACCTGGAACGGCAGGACCACCTCGTTGTCGGCGAAGGCCGTAAGCGCGCTCGGGTCGTGCAGCAGGACGCTCGTGTCGAGGACGAAATACTTCTTGGCCATAGCATTCCCTCGCTTGCTCATTCAGTATCGTATTCATCGACGCGGCGGGGTTCAAGGTTTAGTCTGGATGGGTTGAGGCGTAAGCGGCTCGCCCTGAGTGATGATGGTAACCTTGACGCGGGCTGGTCGGCCGTCGGGCGGCTGGCAGGAGAAGGTCGCCTTGCTTTCGCCCGGCGCAATGGCGGGCAGGGTGCCCATGGGCGTGACGGCCTGGATGACCGCGCCGTGTTCGTCGCGCAGTCGGCAATCGCCGGGGCCTTCGAGTTCGATGTACTGGCCGCTCTCGATGGTGACCGGGAAGACGACCCGCGCATCGCCGATGCTGATGGCGGGGCTTTCAAGTTTCACCTTCTCCACGGGCAGGGCCTTGACGGGACCGAGGAAGCAGGTTGCGGCATCGCCCGGCGGGAGGTTGTTGAACCAGAGGTTCAGGCGTCCGATGTGGCTGCGGATGAGGGGGTTACGATAGACGTTGGCCGTGCCGCCGTAGGGCCACTGGTAGTCGGCGTGGCGCTCGGCGTCGCGCTCGCGTATGAGGAGTTCGACATATCGCCATCCGGTGAAGTCCACGTCCACGTAGTGTTCATCGCAGGTTCCCCAGTGCGGCGGCGCGTTGGCGAGTTGAAGGTTAAGGAGTTCGCCCTTTCCGTCGCCGAAGATCCAAACGCCCAATGCGCCGAACTTCGAGAGATTCATGGGCGGGGTGAAGACCTTGCCGAACTCCGCCCAGGACCCCCTGCGTGCGGCCAGCGTGCTGCGGGCCGAGAAGCGGCCGGTCGCCGCCCCGTCGCGGACCTGTTCCTTCGACAGCGCCCACGACGGCGTGATGCCGGCTGCCGCGCGGCCCGCCTTGAACTCATCGGGATTGTCAAACTGTGCGAGCGCGACGCCGCCGGGCGAATCGTACGGCTGCGCAACGTAGAGCGCCTCGATCCGCAGCCGCAGGGGCTGCGGGCCGAAACGGTTCTTCACAGTCCACGCAGCGGAGCCGTCCGCCAGGCCGGTCACCTTGTGGGCGGCATAGTCGGTCGGCAGAAGTTGCCACGCGCCGCCGTCGGCCTGGCGCAGGCGAAAATCTTCTCTCGGCCCGCGCAGCCGCGCGCGAATCTCTTCCGGGAAGTGCCGCGCCAGGCGCAGCCGCTCGTACCGGCCGATCAACTCCAGGAACTCGTCCTGGCGGGCGTGCGGCGGGTTCGGGCCGGCGACAACGTCCTCCAGCGACAGCGGGGCGTCGTACGCCAGGGCCTTCGCACAGAGGTACTCGATCTCATCGGGGAACTGGCCGGGGTGATCGGCGCTCGGCGCGAGGATCGACCACCAGCCCAGTTGCGAGGGCAGGAGGCTTGCGGCCCGGAAGTTCAGCATGTCGCGGCAGTGGATGTCGGTGAAGTCCTTCAGGCCCCAGTACGGGTAATCGTACGCCCCGATGCGCGAGTGGAACGGCCAGTTGTGGTAGGTCCAGTTGCTGGCCTCGACGAGGACGCGGCCCTTTAGGCGGCGGAAGATGGCGTTGGCCATCTTGGCCTCGCCGTACCATCCGCCGGCCATGCCTTCGAGGCCGTCAAGGTATATCATGTCGAAGCCGCAGGCGTTGAAGACCCGCGCGATGCGGTCGGCAAGGTCATCGACAAGCCCCTGGTTCTCGTCCGGCTGAAACAGTCCGTACCGGACGAAGAGGTGGTGGACCGGCGCGCCCTTCGGATGCGGCTGCGCCTTGGTGCCGAACGCCCCGCGCCTGCATCCGGCGAACCCGGCGGGCGATGCGGCCGAGAGGCCCGTGTACAGGACGATCTCATCCTCAATCAGGAGCGCGTTGCCATTGCCGGAGTACTCCCACATCGTCTCGAGGTCCCTGGGCGGCTCGGTTGTGGGGACGGTCTTGTCGCTCTCGCCGATCGCCTCGGCGAGGGTGAATGCGGCGTCCTTCGCCAGCCGCCGGTCGGGCACGGGCGTGATGAACGGGTCGTTCGGCGCGATGCCGCCGGTGAGTGTGTGCATGCCGGCCCTCATGCCCGCGGCGTGAATCTTGGCGACTACCGCCTTGAGGCCGTCCAGGCCGTTCGGAAAGAGGTCGGCGCGCGGCTCGTAGTGGCCCAGTGATTTCTCGAAGCCCATGAGGTGGATCTCGGCCATGCCGGCCTTGCGGGCGATGGCGATCCACTCATCGACATTCTTCTCGGTGATGAAGGCAAAGATGTACGACCCGCGGTTCTCCTCGGCGTCGAAGGCGAACGGCCCCCCCAGCGGCGAATGCGGCACGCCTTCCTCGCGCAGCAGGTCCTTAAGGACCGGCCGCAACTCCTGCGCCGGGCAGCCGACCAGCGCCACCTTCGCCCCGACCATGCCGTGCTTCGATTCGGCGTAGGGCGCGAGCGCGGGCGTCGGCCCGCCGGAGAGGCGCAGGTTGGTCTGGAGATTCAAGGCCCGCGCGGCCGCGGCAAATTCATCGTCCGACACGATGCCCGACATGCTGTTCTGGTTCTTGCCGAGAGCGAGGCGGACGCAGCCGAACGAAACCTCCTCAACTTTCGGATCGCTGACCGAAACCAACTCGAAGACCAGCCAGCGCTTCTTCGGCGTCGCCTTGACGACGACCGTGCCGGCCTGCCCGCCCATGGTTACCGTGACGAGGTCGCCCGACATAGAGCAGGCGATGGGACCGTGGGTCTTGCCTTCCTTGCGGACGTGGGCGAACCCCATGCGGGGTTCCTTCGGGCAGTAGTCCTTGCCGCTCCGCTTGTCGGCAAATGAGACGATATGTCCATCAGTGCCGATGGCGTACCGCACGAAGTCGGTCTCGAGCGTGATGGGCGACCCGGCGTCGGCCGCAAGGGCCGCGCCCGAAACCACGCAGCAGGAAAGCACGGCAGCAATGATGCCCAAGGGGTGCCTGGCCATGGGGGCATGGTACGGCGCGATGGGGTGGCGTGCAAGGGTTGCGGTTGTGTTTAGCCGCGGCCGCAAACGGCCGCGGTTAGTAACCGTCCCCGTGTGCGGCGACGGCTAAACGTCGTCGCGACGGCTAAGAAACTGTTTCAAAACTGTGGCACGCCCGCCCTCGGGCGTGCAAAATGACCGCAATCAAGCACAGCCGAGGGCGGCTGTGCTACAGGAACCGGG
>CAYGWP010000039.1:0-17878 GCA_964353455.1 uncultured Anaerolineales bacterium | reverse complement strand
GACATCAAGCCCGGCAACATCCTCCTGACGAAAGAGGGCGTTGTGAAGATCGCCGACATGGGCCTGGCGCGGCGAAGCGCCGACCTGGACGCCGCCTTCGATGAAGTCGGCAGGGCCTACGGGACGCCTTACTACATCTCGCCGGAGCAGGTGCGCGGCGACCCGGACACCGACCATCGGACGGACATCTACTCGCTTGGTGCGACGTTCTACGAGATGCTGGCCGGTCGCCCGCCGTTCATCGCTCCCAACTCACAGCAAGTCGTGCAAATTATGCAGATGCATCTCTATAAGCCGGTGCCGGACCCGCGGAACTTCGCGCCGGACCTGCCGGAATCGCTCTGCCGCATCCTCGCCGGGACCCTCGCCAAGCGCCCCGCCGACCGCTATAAGACCGCCCGCGCCTTCATCGCCGCTCTCGACCGCACGGGGCTTCGAGCGCCTCACGAGTAATTTTCCCCGTTCCGTTTGAACGCAGAGGCCGCAGAGAGCGCGGAGAAATCTCTATTAACAGATGTTATTACTTAAATTAGTTTGCTGTTCTCTGCGCCCTCTGCGGTCTCTGCGTTTAGACATTCTGCATTAGATTCGCCCGCAGCGGCGGAGGAACGCATCAAGGTCCGTGTCGGTGCGGATCCCCAGGCGAGTCAGCGCGAAATCGTACTTCACCGGGTCGTCGGGAGAGACCCGACGGAACGCCGCCGTGATCTCGAGCGCCGTCGCAAGGTTCGCCTGGCTCCGGTCCGTCAGCCCAAGCGCGCGGCCGATGCGGTGCATGTGCACGTCGAGCGGCACGACCAATTTCGCCGGCGAAACGCCGTCCCACCCGCCGGGGTCCACAGCGTCGCGGCGGACCATCCACCTCAGGTAAAGGTTCAGGCGTTTGCAGGCGCTCTTGCGGCAGGGATGCGTGATGAGCCGCCCGTGCCGGCCATCGCGGCCGCACGTCAGTTGCTCGACGAACGCCCCGAGCGCCGGCAGTATCGTCTCATCATCCTTCTTCATTCCGGCGAGGAAGCACGCCTCCAGCGACCCGTGCTCGCGCAGGATGCACCGGGCGCCCCAGAGCATGGCCGCAAGGTTCTCGCCCGTTAGGAACCGGTGCTTCAGGTCCGCCAGTCGCCGCCCGAGGACGGGGGCACTTACGGTTTCGAGGAACCGGGCTGGTCGGTCCGAGAGCCGCTCGAGCACAGCCGCCACGCTGCGCAGAATCTGGGCCACCCGCCCGACGGCCAGCGTCGCCGCCACAAGGCCCGCCACCTCGCGGTCACGCACATCCGGGTAGCGGTAGAGGAACTCCAGCGGGTCGGGATGGACGAACTCTCGGCGGTTGTATCGCCGGTACAGGTCTTCCAGCGCGTCGCGCATGCGTTTGACCATTACAAAACCCTTGCCTCCGCGGCTCGGCCGCGTAACAGTATTTGCGGACATCCTCACGATAGCCGCTGTGCGGCATCGTTTTCAAGGGGAGACACGCTGATGGTCCGATGCGGTCGCCTTTGGTCAGCGCTCATCGGTGTGGTTGTGGCGCTGGCAGCATCGGCGGATGCCGCGCCGCCGGCCGCCGTCTCGCCGGCGCTCTACGGTCCGCCGACCGGCGCGCCGCCCAAGACGGTTCCGCGGGTCCGGCCGATGGGCTCCGCCCCGGCCGACTGGAATAAGGTCCCGTTCCACTTCATCCAGACGGAACTCAGCCCGGCGACGCTCTTCCACTCGACGACGAAGTACCTGGCGTTCTTCACCCGCATGAAGGATGGCGGCCTCGGCGGCCCGACCTACGCGGCATACGCCACGGCAGCCGGCCCGCGCATCGTCCGCCCCGGCGAACCGATCAACCCCGCCGCCATGAACGAGTGCTGGGTCCTCGTCTGGTTCGCGGGCGCTGAGGGATGGGCCGACTGGGACAGCCCCTGGGTAGTGTACCTGGAACACCGGCCCGCCGCCGTCACGTTCGACGCGGGCGGGCTGGCCTTTGAGTTCGCGGGCCCCGCCGGGTACGCGCCCCTTATGCCGCTGTACGGTTACTACAAGCCGCCGCAGAAGGGGCACGAGTTCCTGGCCGCCAATGGCCTGCCGTCGTCGGGCATCCGGACGTGGGAATGGTCGGCCGGTCTGCCGGCGGACGTCCTCCAGCGCATCCGCTGGTGGGGGAGCGTGATGCGCGAATTCCCGGTTTACTGCGAGGACAGTTTCAGCGTGGACCGCGCTGCCGACACGGTGACGATCCGGCAGCGAATGGAGTGGATTTCGGTCAACGACGACTGGCGTACGCCGCACCTTAAGTTCGCCCCGGTCAGCCCGCCGCTTGCGCTGGCCTCGATGGACGGGAAGTTCCCGGTGCGGTACTCGCGGCCGCTCGCGGAAAGGCAGATGTTCACTCCATATGGGCCGTACATGGGCGCGGAGGGGACGGACACGCTGGACGCGACATTCCACGTTCTTCAATATATCCATGAGATGGAGGCGCCCGATCCTGCCGGCCCGGACCCGGTGGCGCAGGCGGCGCTGGTGCGGCTGCGGGAGACGGCCCGCCGGAAGTTCAAGTCGCCCGACCGCTACGACTACGACCACGGCGGGCTGGGCAACTTCTGCTGGGCCATCCAGGGCGACCAGTGGTACGCCCGCGGCCTTCCGTACTACGACGACGCCGTCCGGACGACCGCCCTGGCGAGCCTCGGCCGGTACTTCCGCGATGACGTGCTCGTGCCCGCGCGGTTCAAGGAGCGGGAGTTCCCGCGCGGCAGCGGACGGGCGTACCTCATCCTCGAAGGCCCCGGCATCGGCTCCTGGGGCGTACTGGGCGACGCCGGCAAGTTCTCGACCAACCTCCTTGAGACCCTGTGGGCCTACGCCCACTTCACGGGCGACTGGGACCTGGTGCGCGAGCGGTGGCCGCTGGTGCGGCGGCTGTTCTGCACGCCGCCCGAGACGCACTGGGCCACCTTCGGCCGCGAGGCCATAGCCGAGATGGGCGACGAGGCCCCGCCCTGCCTGGCCCTGGCGCGCATGGCTTACAGGGTCGGCGACATTGATACGTATGATTATGCATGTTACATGTTTGCGCGGGAACTCGCGCACCACTGGATCAAGCAGCGGGGCGCCGCCTACTTCCGCGCGCACCAGCCGTGGCACTCGATGGAGCCGATGCCCGAAGAGGTGTACCTGACGAACCTCTGGGGCGACACCGCCGCATGGCAGATCGACGGACCCGCCTGGCCGGCCAAGACCGGCGAACGCCAGCACAACAACCGCTGGGTACGCTTCAAGAGCGAGGAGGTGGGCCGGTTCCACCGCGATTTCCTGGCGGCCGACGTGCGGCGGGAAATGGACACGCTGACCGAGCGCTGGGAGCCTAAGCGCCGATACGCGAACGATTCGCACATCATGCCCAGCCTCGTTCAACTCAGGTCGCTGCTCCTGAATGAGCCGCCGGCGGAGTTGGCCAAGGTCGCACCGCCCGAGAAGTTCAGCGGCCCGGCGTCCGGGGTCATCGCGAGTTGCCTGGCGGTCATCCGGACGAGCCGGCCCGCACGGCTGGTCCGCCTCATCCCGCCGGGCGAACCGACGCCCATGGTCGCGGGGCTTGAGCGCGAGAACGCCGGGCCGTACACGTATCTCGCCCAAGCCGTCCAATCGCACACGAAGGCCACCAAGTCGAACCCCGCCAAGACGATCTGGCCGCTCGTCACATGGTGGGGATGGAAGCACCCAGGCGCCGACCGCTGGGGGTTCGGGTCGGTCCTGCCGGCGCCCGACGGCTTGCCGGGCGAAGTCCGCGAGGTCCCGCTCAACTGGAACACGGCAGCGTTCACGTACACAATTCCGCAGGAGACGAAATGATCCCGCTTGGAATCCTCGCGTCGGACCCGTACCTGAAGGACGCCGAGACGCTTGCGCCGCTGCGCGCGGGGTACGAGGTCCACGACTTCGGCGACTGGCAGACTTTCGATGCGGCGACGCTGCTTGCGAAGTGCCGGTCTGTCGAAGTGATTGTCACCGGCCGCCAGTCGCCGAGACTGCCGCCGGAACTTGCCGCCGACTCTCGAGAGTGCTGCGGTCAACCGTGAAGCGCGCTAAACGTCGCGGATGCGAATGTCGCTCGCTTCGAGGTGAAGCCTCTCGACGCCTTCGCGTGAGGGCGGCGCCAGAGGCGCATCAATCATGCCGCCGCGCAGGTTGCGGCCCCAGACGGCGTGGAAGTCGGGGCCGGCGTAGTTCGCGGGCCAGTCGATGGCCAGGCCCGCGAGGTCGAGGTTCCGCACGTTGTCGGCGACGACCGCTGCCCGGGCCGACTTGGCATCGAGATTGTCGTGGTTGAACTGGCTGCCGCGGGCGGCCTCGGCGGTCCGCACCGGGTCGTCAACCTTGTCGTAACTCAGGCGGACACCACGGATGGTGATGTTTTCGAGCATCGATCCCTCCTCGGCCCAGAGGACCACGCGGCCATCGGTGCGGGCGATGACGTTGGAGATCAGCACGTTCCGGATGGCGCCGCGCGGCGTGTCGGGCGTGCGGCGGCGGAGCGACAACTGGATGGGCCGGTTCAGCCACCACTGGTTCAGCGTGTCGCAGACGATGCCCGTGACAGAAACGTCCTCGACCGTGCCGCCGTCGTATGAGTACAGGGCCACGGCCCGGGTGCAATCGTGGACCACGCAGTTCGAGAAGACCACCTGGCGGACGTCGTAGGCCGTCTCGGTGCCGATCTTCAGGCCCGCGCAATTGGTGCGAAGCGAGCAGTCGGACACGAGGATGCGCTGACACGGGCCGCTGTCGGGCGTGGACTTCAGGACGACGGCGTCGTCTCCGGTGTCGATGCGGCAGCCGGTGACGATCACGTCGGTGCATCCGTTGATGTCGATGCCATCGGTGTTGGGGCCGAAGAAGTCGTTCCGGATGTGCAGGCGCGAGAGAAACGCACGCTCGCACTGGTTCAGGTGGACCGTCCAGCCGGGCGAGTTCGTGACGGCGACGTCCTCGATCCTGAGGTCCATGCATCCGACCGCTTCAATCAGCGGGCTGACGCGGTGCTCCTTCGGCTTGATCCACGCCTGAGGCGCCGTCTGCGGACACCAGAACGCGGGGCCGAGGCCGTCGATCGTTCCGCCGCCGCGGATCGTCACGTTGTGCACCCGGTCAAGCACCAGGAGGTGGTGCGGCTGGCGGTCGCGGTTGTGGCCCCACGTCATCGGCGGGTAGTCGTCGATGTCGGCCGACCCGAGGAGCGTCGCCCCCGGCATGATCTCGAGCGTCACGCGGTTCCTCAGGTGCAGCGTCCCGGCCGTGTACGTGCCGGGCGGGATGATCACCGTGGCGCCTCGGTCGGCGGCCGCGTCGAGCGCCTTCTGGATCACCCCCGTGCACACCGTGCCGCTCACGGCGCCGAGGTCGGTGATGTAAATCGGCGTGCCATGGCTGCTGGCCATCGTTGCACCATCCGCGTGTTGTCACCGGGAGCCCCCCCCGCCCCCGCTTCAGTCCATGAAAGTTGATGCATCGCGGTCGGGATGCGCGGCCTCGCCGCGGAAGTTCTCGACCGCAAGTCCCTCGGCCGAGTGCGCCTCCAGCGCGTGGCCGAAGTAGTCCGGCCGATTCGCCCCCCAGGCCACCTCGCAGTTCCGGAGCGTCACGCCTTCGGCCCGCTCGACGTAGAACCCCGCCGTGCGATGGTCCGAGATTCCCGTGCGCCGGTCGCCGCCCGTCGGCCGCAGGTCGTGCCGCCCGCCGCGCCACTTCGTCCACTTGTTGATTTCCACCCGGACGTTCTCCAAGAGGACGTTCTCAATGCGGCCGGGGTCCTGGGCCGCGATGAAAACGCCGCCCTCGCCCCGGCACAGGATGTTCGTGAACCGGACGTTGCGGACCGCGCCGACCTTCGCGCCCGCCTCGCGCGGCACGGCCGTCACGTAGATCGGTTCGCCCCCGCCCCACCAGTCCTCGTGGAACAGGCGGGTCTCCACAGTCATGTTCGTGAAGAGGACGTTCTCGACGTTGCCGCCGTCGCGCAGTTGGATGCCCAGGCCGCGGTTGCTCGCGCGGATGACGCAGCCGTCGAATACGATGTCCCTGAGGTCGGCCACCGTTCCCGACCCGATCTTGACGGCCGCCGACGTCGAGACCAGCGTGCACCCCCTCACGGTGACGTTCTCGCACGGCCCGTACTGGGGGAACTCGCCGGAGGTTTTAAGGCATATACAATCGTCGCCGGCCTGGATCAGGCAGTCGCTGATGCGGACGTTGCGGCAGCGGTCCGGGTCGATGCCGTCGCAGTTCGGCACCTTGAGGTCGTTCAGAATCCGCACGCCGCTGATGACCACATCCTCGCAACCGGCCGGGTGCAGCGCCCAGTTGGCCGCATCGGCCAGGGTGATGTCGCGGACCGTGACGCCGCGGCATCCGACGAATCCCACCAGGCGCGGCCGCCAATCGTTTCCGCGGTAGATGTGCGGCAGTTCGGCGGTCATGAAGCGCTTCGCCCGCCCGTCGATGACGCCCGTCCCCGTAAGGGCGATGCCGCTCGCATCGTACGCCTCAATCAGGCATCTCAATGCGTCGTTCGGGTAATCCCGGCGGCGGTCGCTGGCGATGATCCGCGCGCCGCCCTCGACGTGCAGGTCCACGAAACTGGCCAGCCGCACCGTGCCCGAGAGGTACGTCTTACCGGCCGGCACGAAGACGGTCCCTCCGCCGGCGGCGGCACAGGCGTCGATCGCACGCTGGATCGCCCGCCCATCGTTCGTTACGCCGTCGCCAACTGCGCCGAAGCGAAGGACATCAAAGACCGGCACGCGGCACTCTCCCCCATTGCAGACCTTCAGCATCGCCCGATGCGCATTCTACGCGAAGGAGGCGGCAAATCACAAGGAAACTTCGGTCCTGAACTCCGGCCCTCGCCGCGGCTCGCAACCGTCACGACAAGAGGAGCCTTCAGTCTTTGAGGCGCGCCGCCAGGGCCGCCGGCCGCGGCTTGCCGAGGATGTCGGCCTGCGATTCCGGCGACGTGACGCCCGCGCGCCTCCCGAGGACGGTGGCGACTTCGGTGGTCGTCACGACTCGTCTCCCTTCTCCGCGGCCCCCTGCCGCGCGAAGTACGCCACCTTTTCCAACGCTACAGTCATGTCAATATCCTCAACATACACGCTCGGCGGAACACGCAGGCGGACCGGGGCGAAATTCAGCAGCCCACGCACCCCCGCACGCACCAACGCATCGGCTGCCGCCTGGGCCGCGGCCGCCGGCACCGTGATTATCCCCAGCCTGATTTCCTGCTTCCTGACCACCTCCTCGAGGTCCTCCATCCCATAGCACCGGCAACCGTGGATCACCCGGTTCGCCTTGTAGGGGTCGTTGTCGAAAGCGGCGACAATCTGAAGGTTTGGCCGCCGGCCGGTGAAGTAGGCCATGATGGCCTTGCCGAGGTTTCCGACACCGACCAGTGCAACCCCCTGCCCGCCGGGGGCATCCAGAAATTCCCGGATGCTCTCGATGAGGCCCGTGACGTCGTAGCCGTGGGCCGGGCTGCCGCAGTAGCCGACGGCCATGAGGTCGCGTCGGACCTGGGCGGCAGTGCATCCCGCCCTGTGGGCGAGTTGATGGGAGAACACGCTGCGGCCGCCCTCGGCCTGGAGGACGTTCAGTAGCCGCCGGTAGAGACTCAAGCGGCCTATGCTCTTGTCAGAAACCATCGTCGTGCCTTTCCCGCCGTCGCTGGGTTGTGATTCTCGTCATGCTGTTACACTTTTCACGGACACTATACGCGCCCCAACTGCGGAGTCAAGCGAGGTTCCGCCAACGAGGACTGACTGCGACCGTTGCCGCCTTGCCTATCTTAACAGCCATTGCGAAGAACGGCCCCGGCGGTAGGTAGCGCCAGGGCCGTTTTGTGTGCCGAGTGCCGTCCCTCTACTGACTACTTCTTCAGTTGCGTGATCCCCGGCCAATCGTCCGTCCGAAACGGCGATGCCGGCAGACCGGCCTTGTTGTACAGGTTGCACTCGGGATTATCAGCCCAAGCGTACCTCACCGCAACCGGCTTGGCGACTTCCTTCGAGGAAACCACCACGGTCTCGCTATCGATGCGGGCATCGGCCCAGACGAACTTTCTGTCCTCGCCCGCGATTGCGAATCCCGTCAGTTTCTCCCCCCTGGCCACCAGGCCGCCGCCGACGTGCTTGAAGGTCAGGCGGATGGCCCCGCCCTCAACCTTCATCGAATCATACATCGGCCCGGAATAGACCATATCCTTGCCGTACACGGTCCCGAGGGCCCCCAGCGCGAGGCGCCTGCCGACATCCTGCTTGTTCTTCGGATGGATGTCCTTCTCATCGCCGATGTCGATGATGACCGCCATGCCGGTCTGCGGCAGTTTCAGGGTCATCGTCTGCGCCTCGCGCAGTTCGGCCCAGGCGCTGTCGGCAGGCTGGTCCTTGCGGGCCATGAAGTTCGCCAGCTGGACGAACAGGAACGGGAAATCGCCCTCGCCCCAGTGCTTCCGCCAGTCGGTGATCATGGCCGGGAAGAGTCTCCGGTACTCGTACGCACGCCCGGCGTTGGATTCCCCCTGGTACCAGGTGGCCCCGCGGATGCCGTACGGAACGATCGGGGCGATCATCGCGTTATACAGGTTCGACGGGCCGCCGGCCGATGTGGCCGGGTCGCCGGGCCCGCCGGGCTTGCGGGGTTCCGGCTTGCCCTCGGCCTTGGCCTTCTTCGCGGATTCCTCCCACTTCTTCATGATCGATTCGCGGTTTGCCTCCCAGTTCTCCTTGGCCTTCGGATAGTTGGCCAGGGACTCCTGGAACCGGTCGTATATGGCCTTGAAATCCGTGTCGGACTTCAGGATGTCGGCGCTGGTCCACGCCTCGGCGGGCGTGCCGCCCCAGTACGTGCCGATGAGGCCCACCGGCACGTCCAGCACCTTCTGGAGGTCGCGCCCGAAGAAGTACGCCACCGCCGAGAAACCGCCTGCCGTTTCCGGCGTGCACTCCATCCACTGGCCTTTGCAGTCCTTCAGCGGCTCGCGCGAGGTGGCCTTTTCGACCCTGAACAGGCGGATCTTCGGCACCTTCGCCGCCTCCACCTCTTGCATCCCGTTATTGGCCCCCTTCAGGCCGAATTCCATGTTCGACTGCCCGGAGCACACCCATACCTCGCCCACCAGGATATTCTTCACGGTCAGCGTGTTCTTCCCCGCGACGGTCATCTCGAGCGGCCCGCCCGCCTTGATCGGTCCCAGGCGGACCTCCCAGCGGCCGTCCTTATCCGCCGCGGCGGAGGCAGTCTGGCCCGCCACCGCCACGGTCACCTTCTCGCCAGGCTCCGCCCAGCCCCAGATCGGATCCTTCAAATCAGCCTGGAGGACCATGTTATCGGAGATGATCGCTGGCAGTTTCACGTCTGCCGCCGCCGGCAATCCGACCATCAAGGCAACCAGCGACACCAGCATCAGCAGGGCGATTCGGCTACGGCACATGGCGATGCTCCTTTCGCTGAGGTTCCGGAAACGGGCCTTCCGAACGCATACAATACGGCCCCGTTCCCGCCATGTCAAACAAGTCATTTGCGATGCCCCTTGCATAAATCGGCCGCCGGCGCTGCCGTCTTGCCGTCACTTTGAACTTTGAACCCTTCGGCTTCGCTCAGGGCAGGCTTTGAACTGTCTTTCGCCCGGATGCCGGATCCCGAATCCCGGTTCCCGCCTTTGCCCTTGTGCCGTTCACTCCGCACTCCGAACTCCGCATTCCGCACTTGACGTAAGTGCCCTTTTTGCAAAAACACTTACATCAATTTCGACCTCCGAAACCGCAAAAAAACGCGTTTTCGGACCCCAAAACGGCCCTGGCGCTAGCGCCAGAGGGGTTCGACACCTCAAATGTTAAGATGGGCAAGACGTTTTTCGATCGGTTTTTGACGGTTTTGAGCGCCTTTTTGCGGTTTTTTGACGGTTTTGAACGGTTTTTTCACTTTTTTCAACAGGCCCAAATTGACGTAAGTGCCATTTTTGCAGAAACACTTACGTGCGTTTTGCCCCCGAGAGCGCGAAAAATAATCAGGTGCCAGGCATCAAGGGATACCATTAGTGGGGGGGCAAGCGCCATCCGAATACCATATACGGTAGGGAATCTTGGCCGCGCTCCTGTACGCCGTGGCCTCGGGGCGGGCCGATTGCGGATTGTGGATTGCGGATTGCGGATTTATCACGGCGTAGCCAGAGGCGAAGCCCGATTGTCCTTGTTATGTTGGACCCCGTTGGGGCGGATTGAACGGACCGGAAAAAACGCGGAGTGCGGAGTGAGCAGACCACACAGGCCAGAGGCCACGAGTCGAAGACCCGCCCTGGCTGGCGACGAGCCGCGGGCCTACAGTCGAAGCGCAGCGAAGATCCGCCTGAGCGGACCTCCAGCCTCCAGCCTCAAGCCGCAAGCCTCAAGCCTGCCGCTTGAAGCCTGCGGCTTGCGGCCGGCCGTGACCAATGCCGTTTTGTGTTGACCCCGGCCCCCCGCCGGCGTATCGTGATTTGTATCAGGCGTCACGTCGTTCGACGGGCCGGGCGGTCTCCTGGCCCTCGCGGTGAACGAGGAGGCGGGTGAGTCCCCAGACGAGGGCCAGAAAATGAAGGTCGCGCAGTGGACGCGCGGCCCGTGTGGGCGAGCCGTGGCACCCGAAGGCCCAACGGAGAATATCGCCTTCGGTTCGGCGGTTTTTCCGTTGCGGATGCTGTGCGCAGGATTACGATGTCGGCATGCAACGAATGGAAACGGGGCACGTTTTTCCAGAGGTTCGGCATCGCGGCCAAGAAGAAGCGAGAACTGATACAGTCCACGGACACCGCGGAAACCTCTCGTGGCGTCCCCAGGTTTGCCAGTCTTAGGCAAGATTGTGACCGTTTTTAGAGCCGGCGATCGTGCGGGAGAGAGACTCGTGCGTTCGGTTGCTTTCAGTAGGAGTCTTCGAAGGTGAAAACGGCAGCAGGTGAGCCGAGGCCCTTTCTCCGTTGGGCAGGCAGCAAGCGTCAGCTCGTTCCGCGGCTTCGGCAAATGTGGTCTGATGGATTCGGAAGATACTACGAGCCCTTTATGGGGTCCGCGTGTCTTTTCTTCGCATTGGGGCCCCGGCAAGCTGTTCTTTCGGACCTTAACAGGGAATTAGTTGACACCTTTATTCAGGTTCGCGACCACCATGTTGCAGTGTCCAGGTTCCTTTCCACGCTAGAGCTAGGCAGGGATGCCTACTACCACTTGCGCTCCGTCGATCCGGCCCACTTGGCGCCGGCGGAGGCGGCTGCCCGATTCATCTACTTGAATCGCTTCTCATTCAATGGGCTGTTTAGGACCAACTTGTCCGGCCAATTCAATGTCCCCTATTGTCCCACTGGAACGGGGAGAGCGCCAACTAAGTATGACTTAGCGAAGTGTGCCACGCTGTTGAAGAGGGCCGTGCTGAGGCACGGTGATTTTTCAGCGTCTTTGGAGGATGTAAGAGAGAGAGATTTTGTATACCTAGACCCGCCGTTTGCAGTCAGCGGCCGGAGGATCTTTCGCGAGTACTGCGCCGGATCGTTTGGCCCAGATGATCTAATGCGATTTACACAGGAACTCAAACGCCTTGATCAGATTGGCGCGAGGTTTGTTGTGAGCTACGCTGATTGCCCGGAGGGGCGCGTGGCCCTCAAGGAATGGCACGTTGTGCGTGTCCGCACAAGGCGCAACATCGCTGGCTTCTCCAAGCACAGACGACACGCATACGAACTGCTGGCCAGCAACTTGGGGCCGGTTGCGGCCGGGAAGGAGAAATGCCGTGAGTGACGAGAAGCGGACGGGGCCGGTGCAGACCGGGGCATTCAAGCAGTTTTCATATAGGGATCTAAAGCCCAATCCCCAGAATCCGCGGCGGCTCTTCGACAGAGAGCCGCTCAGGATTCTGGAGGAAAGCATCAGGTCCAATGGCATTCTTGTTCCGCTGACCGTCTACCAGGACAAGCGCACTGGCCAATACTACATACTCGATGGCGAGCGACGCTGGCGGTGCGCAGAAATGATTGAGACGGACCCGGACAAACCACGCCGAGTTCCTATCCCTGCCAACGTAGTTGCGCCTCCAACTCCAGTCGCGAATATGCTGTGGATGTTTAACATCCACAATCTCAGAGAACAGTGGGAACTCATGCCAACGGCCCTTTCGCTCAAGGTGATTATGGATCAGCTTGGCCAAACAGACGAAAAGAAGCTGGCGGAGATCACCAAGCTGTCCGAGCCCAATGTTAGGCGATGCAAGATTCTCCTCTCGTATCACGCCAAGTATCACGAGATGATGCTAGACGTCGACCGCGATAGGCGAATCAAGGCGAACTTCTTCATTGAATTGCATCCGGTCTTAGAGCTCTACATGAACCTGCCAAAGGTGCGGCGTGCCAATAAGCATCGAGACTCCCTGATACAGCACTTCCTGACCCTGTATGAAAAGGGAAAGATCGCCAGCGTTATCCATTTCCGTCGCATTCTGGAAGCGTACGACTATATACGCGATGACGGAGCGGTCAACGAAGCCAAGGAGGAAAGGTTCTTAGAAACAGCCCAGAGACTCGCTTCCTCGGACAAGCACACAATAAAGGAGTTGTTCGACCCCCTAACAACTGAGGACAGGTCTGTGAGTACGGCCGCAAGCGTGTGCAAGGACTTTCTGGCCAAATTGCGCAGTCTGAAACTCGCACATGTCGTCAAGAGGGGCGAGTTGCGCAAATCACTGTTATCCGTGCGGGATTTTGTGGACAAACTCCTTGTCGACCTGGAGGCCTAAGTTATGCCGGATTCGGCTTTGGAGAAGTTCTGCGAGGAGCACCTTGGCGAACTGGAAGAGTTGGCGAATAGTTTCAGCGACTACCAACCCGTCCCCGTTAACATCGCTCGTTTGCGGCTTTGGCTTAAACAGTTCAGCGCTCAACACCGCATTCTTGCTCTGAAGTTGGCCAAAATCCTTTCCTACTACGCAGTGGATAGGCTCAACGGAGTTATGCCCAGACTTTACAAGTTAATAGAGCAGCAGATCGCAGCAGAGAACGCCAAGCCGGCTGAAGTGTTTTATGTGCCGTGGGGCAGGACCGGGGAAAGTGGTGAGCATATCGTGAGATGCTTTCGTTTGGTTAATAGGCTTCAGCGATCGGGCAATAGGTTTATCAATAGAGCAGAGGTAATTGAGCGGACAGTGCGCCTTGAGAATCCAGTTGTGTTTTTCCTGGATGATTTTGTGGGCACGGGAAAACAGGTTTGCGACGGCTGGAGAGACATGGTCAGCCAGATCGTACCAGAAAGGGTGAAGACATATCTGGCGGTCGTTGCAGCCTTCAAAGAGGGTGTTGACTGCATTGAAAGGGAGACCCCTTTGAGGGTCTTGGCAGTTCACACCATTGGTCCTAGGCTGCAATTAATGGAGTCAGCCTGTACTTCATTTTCGAGCGGGGACAAGAACACCATAAAGCGATACTGTGAGGATGCTGGCAATCAACCGTTGGGATTTGGAGACAGGGGGCTTCTCGTGTCGTTTGCCTACGGTACGCCAAACAATACCATATCAGTGATAAGAGGGTCAGAGCGACAGTGCCCGTGGAGTGGGCTCTTGCCGTCGTATGATGACCTGGGGTGATCCCTTATCGCTTTGCTCCTGCAGGTCTGCACCAGCGACCTGCCGGCGCTGCAAGACAAGCCCGAAGCCCGGCAACTGCTGGCGGGCCTGCTTCGCTATGTTGCGTCGGAAGATTCCTTGCCGCGATAAGGTACGCTGTTTTTCGCACTTTCAAGAGTGAAGGTGTAGCCCCCGGACTGGTCGATTGGGGAATGGATCACTCTTGCTTGCCGGAAGCGGCGGCGGCATCGTACTGGGGCAATCGGGCGGTAAGGCGGTCGGCGATGTCGGTGCGGCCCTGGCTCCTGGCGAGGGCGATGGCCTCGCGTGCGGCGGCGGCAGCGTCCGCCGGGCGGCCCGCCTCCGCGTAGGCCGCCGCGTGCTGCGGGACGACGGGCGGCTGATCTTCAGTTACCACCACTCGCGGGAGGATGGTTGGACCGCAGTGGCCAACGCGATCCTGGGCGAAGTACTCCTTGTCGTTGGCGCTGCGGGCCGTCATGCACCTGCCCTAGCGACAGGCGCGAACCATTTCACAGAAGATGTCGATTGCTCCCGATGTCATGGCGGGAGGCATAGCATGGCAGATTCGCCACCACAAGGGCCGAGGACATCCGTGCCGAGGACATCCTGAACGCCGGCTGTCCGCCGGAACTGCTGCGGATGCCGCCGGGCACGGACGTAACCAGCGAAGACGATCTCAGGTGTTCGCCCTATGCCTCCCCACGCCCAACCACCCACGGAACTCTCGCTGGCGCTCTCTGATCGGGAGGCGAAGCGGCTCTCCAAATGTGGAAACGCTACCGCTATCCTGGCGTCTTGCTCGTCGGCCGGTGCCCTTTCGTACATTCTAACGAACGGCGAACGCAATTTCGCAGGACCAGTACACCCTGGGCTACTTGGCCTTCTCGCGCCGCCGAGGCGACACGATCGGGTGCCCGCTCTTCTTCTCGCGCCTGCGGGCGTCCTCGATCATCGCCCGAATGTCGTACTTGAACTTCGCCGCCCGCTTCTGACGGTGCTTGCGAACCTCGGCCACAATCGGATCGTCCCACATGGCAACTCTCGCCGAGCCCTCACTTGGTCACCGGCTTCAGTTTCGGCGGCAGCGTCACCACTCGACGACCATCCTTGCCCTCGCGTGAACGGATATCCTTCACAATGGCATCGAGGTCATAGTTGAACTTGGCCGCATGTTCCTGGCGGTACTTGCGAATCTCGGCCACAATCGATCGTCTTTCATAGCGCGTCTCCCATCAACTCATCGGGCGTACAAATGATCGGCGGATCGTACCCGCAACGTTCAATCGTTGCACGGATCGCCGGCGCCATCTCCGCGTTGGCAATATGCCTGCAATTCCACGTCATAAGCACGTCAATCCCATTCGTCGCAGCCAGCGCGACGTGCAGCGCGTCTTCGAGGCTTTCACGTGGAACGGCGTGGGCCTCAATAAGTTCGCGGGCCACTACCGCGGCCTGAGCCGTTACCGGCAAGATGGCCACACCCTCCAGAACTGACATCCTGCTGCTGACCGCATCCCGATCTCCACGTCCGGCCTCATCCACAACCAACTGCGACACATAGACGTCAAACTGCGAGCGCCGCCCCTCCCACCACTGCCGCGTCACCTCCTGGTGCGCCGCCACGATCAGGTCTCGGCTCGGCCGCGCCGTCAGGTAACTGACGATGCTCGTCTCAAGGTAAACCCGCTGCTTCACGTTCATCCCCAACCGTCGCCTCAAGCCATTGCGGACCATTGCCGCACCAGGGATTATACCTTATTCCGCGCCGGCGGCAACCGCAGATAACGCCGACCGCGCCTTGGGGGCCACCGTGCTCGACCACCTCGCCGCCCCGGTTGTACCCTTGCCAAAGCACTGGCGCCGCTACGTCCGCTCGGCCGCGCTCCACGTCATCGCGCTGGCACGGTACGCGACCGCCGAAGTCGGCGGCTGGGCGGCCAACAGCGTGAACCCGCATGGATGGGATGGCGCATCGCTTGTGCCTCCTCGCAGCCCGCCCGACAGGGCCCGGCCTGTCGAAGCAAGGCCCAAACCGGAAGTGACAACACAACACCCCAGCCCCCCCGGTTCCGCGCCCGGCAAGAGGAACGATCCGCCCCCGCCCCCCCCTCAGAGGCGCCCCTCCCAGTGTGATATGCTCGCCGACATGTTAAAACCAGGTCTCGGCACGAAGTAGCCGCTTGTAATATTGTCATTGGCCACGCCAGGTGTCCAGTGAATCCCAATTCTCCCGGCCGCAGGCGCCCGCCGCCCCGCCAACAACGGCGAATACCGAATATTGAACAAGGAAATTCGGTGGACGGCTTACAGATTTCGCGGCCCTACGGGCGGCGGCAGGGCCTGACACCTTCGTCGTTTGGTGCGTTACCCTCGTCTCTTGCCGCCGCCCTTCCTCGGCCGGCCGCCGGTCACGCCGCTTCGATGGCCGCGCTGATTCAAGGTCCCGATTCAAGGCCTTCAGAACGCCCTGCGCTTGTCTTTTCTCCCGCCCTTTCCGCCTTCTCCCTCGGGCGGCAGAAGGGGGACAAGCCGCTTCACAATGTCCGGTTGCTTGTCCGAAAGATCCGTATTCTCATGGGGGTCCTCTTGCAGATCGTACAGCAGGTAGCCCTCTTTGCCCGCCCCGGCTTCGCCTGCGATGAGTTTGTACCTGCCGTCGAACACCAGGCGCCAGCCCCCCAGGGCGCTGGTCACGTGCGTCCGCGGCAGGTCGCCCTTGCCCTCCAGGTACGGGCGAAGGGAAAGCGAGTCCATGTCCTTGGGCCGCGGCACGCCGGCATAGTCGAGGAACGTGGCGGTCAGGTCCAGGGTCTCCACCGGCTGGTTGCAGGTGACCCCCGTCCTGATGCCGGGACCGGCCATGACCAGCGGCACGGCGGCCGAAGGCTGCCAGGGCTTGCTCTTGCCGCCCAGGCCCCGGTCGCCGAGCATCTCGCCGTGGTCCGAGCAATAGACGATGACCGTGCGGTCCAGTTCGCCGCGCTGCTTGAGTTCTTCCCGGAACCGGCCCAGCCAGACATCAATGTTGTCGATCATGGCGGCGTAATTGCGTCTTGAGGAATCGCCCTTGTTCTTGCTTGCGCCCGCGCCGCCGCCCCAGGGGCCGGGGAATTCCGCCCCCTTCCATTTTTCATACATGGACTTGGTAACGTCCATGGGAGAGTGAGGGCCGTCAAAGTTGATCTGGATGAACCAGGGCTCGCCCTTCGGGACGGACCGGATGAGGTCCAGCGCGTTGCGGGCGATCCAGTTGTCGCAGTAGGCGTCGTCCGGCAGGACGGGCGGCCCGTCGTAATCATGGTCCCTGATCTTCACGTTCTTCAGATAGGCGTCAACAAGGTTCCGCTGCTCCAGGAAGCGGAAGTAGGGGCCGGGCTTGTCCTTGTTCTTCGCGTAGTGGCTCAGGCCGTCTATTTTTCCTTCGTTGTCGATGCCGGCCGTGAAGCCCCAGGCCTGCACCAGTGACGGCTGCCCCTCCCGCCGATGCTGTCCGTCCGGCCCCCAACTATTGCCCGGCTTGTCCAGGTCGAACTTGCCGCAGCCCAGGACGTGGTAGCCGGCCGCCTTGAGGAGCGTGTAGAACGTGGTCTGGTCCAGGGGATACGGCACACCGTTGCTGCTCACCCGGCATCCGGCATACTCTTTCCCCGAGGCCAGGCAGGCGCGGGCGGGCGCGCACACCGGCGACGGGGTCAATGCATTGGTGAAGTGGACGCCGCCCTGGGCCAGCGCCTTCAGGTTCGGGGTGATGTCGGGCAGGGCCGGATTCATGCTCGTCCAGTCAAAGCGGTGCTGGTCGGGAAAGAGGAAAAGGAGGTTCGGCCGCGTGTCAGGCCTGCCGGTGCCGAAGAGGTCCCCGCCGCCCAGCGCAAGAACACCGAGCCCCCCGGCTTTCAGAAACTCGCGACGTTTCATCGGTCAGCCTCCTGTTCCTCCCCAATATTCCGTCCGCCTTATTCTACAAGCATTTACGTCTCTTGTCTGCCCCGCTCTGCGCCGCTACGATTGAGGCCTTCCAGCCAGAAAGGACGGCCTCACCCTGGACTTGATACAACTGATCCGCATCCTGCTGCGAGCCCTGCTCGCCAACCGGGCCGCCCTGGCCATGGAGAACCTGGCCCTGCGCCAGCAACTGGCCGTCCTCGAGCGGTCCGTCAAACGCCCTTCCCTGCGGCAACGCGACCGCATCTTCTGGGCCTGGCTGTCCAGACTCTGGAACGGCCGGCGAGCCGCCCTG
>CAYGWP010000038.1:0-3918 GCA_964353455.1 uncultured Anaerolineales bacterium | reverse complement strand
TCAAAACCGATCGAAAAACGTCTTGCCCATCTTAACATTTGAGGTGTCGAACCCCTCTGGCGCTAGCGCCAGGGCCGTTTTGGGGTCCGAAAACGCGTTTTTTTGCCGTTTCGGAGGTCGAAATTGACGTAAGTGTTTTTGCAAAAATGGCACTTACGTTTCAACGACAGTTCAAAGTTCAAGGTTCAAAGTGACGGCAAAACGGCAAGGGCGGGCGAGTCGCAAATCCGCAATCCGAAATCCGCAATTCCTCCAAAGGCGCGCGGTTTCACTTATCGCGGCGGGTCGGGAGACCTGCCGCGCGGTCTATGAATTCAGCCGTGTCGTACTGAACACATGCGCCCGCCGGCCGCCGCAAGACCGCCGAACTCATTGATCGAAGTAATCGAAGAACACCTCTCGCAGTCGGTCTCCGAACTGCTGCCAGTCGGCTGCCTCGGGGGGCTTCTTGAGGCCGGCGATCCAGTTGCAGTTGAGTTCCAGGACGCAGGCCGTGATGCCGTAGCGCTCCAGGAGTCCTTCGCCGATGGAGCCGGGGTTTCGGAACTCCTTGCCGGTGCTGCCCTCGGTGAACCAGGTGTGGCGGCGGAGCAGGGCTTCAAGGCGCTCCATGCGCTGGAGGTAACCGGCGGTGTCCGCGGCGGGTCGGCTGACGTTGAGTTTGCCGGCCTCGTCGTTGTGGAGGTCGATGACGAGGTCCGGGCGCCGCCCATCGGCGATCATACGTTCGATCCAGGTCTCGAGAGCGGCGTTCTCCGGGGCCAGTTGAGCGTCGGCTGGGCGGTCCCAGTTGCGGTTCAGGTCTTTGCCGAGGACGTTAAAGCGCGTCATGCCGCGCGCCACGCCGTCCTTGTTCGCCATAGGCATGACATAGACGGCGTATCGCTGGAGGTAGCGGCGGTTGTCGGGCTCGTCTCGCAGGAGCGCCTGGGCGAGGCCCTCGACGACCCAGTTGCCGCCGGGTTCCCAGGCGTGGGCCCGGGCCCTCAGTAGAACTTGCCGCGGGGCGTCGGGCCGGCCGATGCGGATGATCTCCAGCGGCCGCCCCTCGACGGTCCGGCCGATGGTCGTGACTTCGGCGAGGGGATGCCCGCGGACTGCGCCGAGGAGGCGATCGAGGTCCGACAACCGATACGGCGGCAGCCGCGCCACGGTCAGGGTCGGCCCGTCCATGTGGACGCGGAAGCGGATGCAGTTGCCCTCGATGAACTCGGCGGGCAGGATGCGCCAGGTCCGCCCGTCGGTCGAGATGTGCGTGACCGTGGCCTTGGAGACGGGGACGCCATGGCGTCGGTTCCAGACGTTGTCGAAATTATGGAGCACGACCGCCAGGTCGGCGCCCGGCCGGGCCTGGAGTTGGAAGTGCCAGTGGCCGGCGGCCCGGTTGGGCGAGTCTCGCTCGTGGTCGTAGAGGAGATAGAGGTTGACCGTGCCTTCGGGTGCGACTTCCCAGTCCAGTGGCGAGGCGTTCTCAAAGGCCGTGTTGACGAACTGGAGGTCGCCGGCCGGGGCGGGCGCTGGTGGCGCGGCAGAGGGGGCCGGCGCCGCGGGGGCCGGGTCGGGCGCTGAGGCCGCCGCGAGCGCCATCCCTGCCGCAAGGAGCGCCGCCGCCGCGATCATCGGTAGCCCGATGCCCATGTTGCGCCTGCCTTTCGTGCTCCGGCGGCCGCTCCGAGCGCAGCCGGCAAGTTCCCGCAACTCCGGGGACACGATCACTTGAATACCGTCGCGCCCGTTCTCTCGACTGGCAGAGACAGCGGGCCGTATGGGGTGGCCAGGTCCATCGTGCCCTTGAGGGTGTAGGCGCAGCCCTTGCCGGTGAGCGTGCCAAGGATGGCCAGGCCCGCCTGCCTGGGCGAGAAGAAGATGGAAACGTCGATGTTCTGCGATGCGCCTGCGGCAAACGAGACCTTGTCGGTCGTGCTGCCGGCGGCAACGTCGGCGCCGCAGAGCGCGAGGGCGTAGCCGAATTTCGTGAGGTTGACGGAGAATTCGTTGCGGTTGACGACGGCCAGCCGCAGGCGGCCGCGGGCCTGATCGAGCGTGACGGCGTCCCACTTGATCTCGGCGACCGAGACCTCCGGCGGCGCGGGGATCGGCAACTGCCCGTCGTGCTTCAGCGGCAGCCGCAGCGGCCCGACGACCGGGGCGCTGACCGAAACGCCGAGTTCGGCCGCGTACGGCACGACCGCGCCAGGCCGAACGTCCTTTAGTATCTCCATGAGTTGCTTAAAGGCGACCCTTGCAGGCAGGGCGACGGCCCGCGTGCTGCGGGCGGGCACCGTGCCCTCCATCTCGGCCTTGCCCGAGAGGAACTCAAGGTTGCGGCCGGCGATGGAGTAGTCGATGTCGGCCAGGGGCAGGGCCACGTCGTACGGGTTCTCGACCTGGATGTCGAACCGCAGGGTGAGGCCGTCGAGCCTGAAGTCCTCGATGGCGACGCCGGCGATGTGGGCGGCGGGCCGCTGCGTGCCTTCGAGCATGTCGCGGAGCCGCGAACATCCGGCCGCCGCTCCGCATGCCGCAAGGAGCGCAAGGATGAGCGCAGTCCGCCGGGTTGTCTGTGCGATGAGCATGATGGCGCCTCCCCGGAGATCGCGGCCATTATACCGAACCGGCGGCGGGGAAGCGATTCCCGGATGCCGCCTCCCGGCCGTTTTGCCTTGACAGGCGGGGGCGGTATGCCGAACATTTAGCCGCCGACCTTGGTCGGCGCGCGTCGTGCCGCTGAAGCAAGCATCGCACCTAAATGAGGTATCGCAATGGACGCATACGATCCGAAACGCGTTGAGGAGAAGTGGCAGGCGTGGTGGGACGAGCACCGCACCTTCGAGGTCGCGGGGCGCGGCCCGCGCTCAAGGAAATTCTACTGCCTCACGATGTTCCCGTACCCCTCCGGCACGCTGCACGTCGGCCACGGCCGCAACTACATCATCGGCGACGTGGTGAGCCGCTACAAGATGATGCGGGGCTTCGAGGTCCTCTCGCCGATGGGGTGGGACGCCTTCGGCCTTCCGGCCGAGAACGCGGCAATAAAGAACAAGAAACTCCCGGCCACGTGGGTCCGCGACAACATCGGCTACATGAAGTCGCAGTTCCGCCGCTGGGGCGTCGGGTACGACTGGCGCCGCGAGGTCAACACCAGCGCCGCCGATTACTACAAGTGGACGCAGTGGATCTTCCTCGTGCTGTACGAGCGGGGCCTGGCCTACCGCCGCAAGGCCCCCGTCAACTGGTGCCCGTCATGCCAGACCGGCCTGGCCAACGAGGAGGTCGTGGACGGGCGGTGCGACCGATGCGGGGCCGAGGTGGCCAAACGCGACATCCCCCAATGGTTCTTCAAGATCACCGAGTACGCCCAGCGGCTGCTTGACGACCTCTCGGAACTTTCGGAGTGGCCCGAGACCGTCCGCACGATGCAGGCGAACTGGATCGGCCGTAGCGAGGGCGCACGCATCGACTTTAAGTTGGAGGACGGGACGCCCCTGCCGGTCTTCACGACCCGGCCCGACACGCTGTGGGGCGTCACGTTCATGAGCCTCGCGCCGGAGCACGCGGTCATCCGGCGCCTGGTGGCGGGCACGCCGCGCGAAAAGGAAGTGCTGGCCTTCTGCGAGCGGGCGGTGCTCCAGAGCGCTGCCGCCCGCGGCGATGCCGCAGTCGAAAAGGAAGGTGTGTTTACAGGTGCATATGTCGTTAACCCCGTGAACGGCGAGCGGGTGCCCCTCTGGGTGGCCAACTACGCCCTCATGGAGTACGGCACCGGGGCGGTGATGGCCGTCCCCGCGCACGACCAGCGCGACTTTGAGTTCGCAAAGAAATACGGGCTGGCGATCAAGGTTGTGATACAGCCTGTGGCCCCGCCGCCCTCGGCGGGGTCGCCGGCGACTAGCACAGCCGGGGGCGGCTGTGCCACAG
>CAYGWP010000037.1:0-9295 GCA_964353455.1 uncultured Anaerolineales bacterium | reverse complement strand
GGGGTCAATGCAAATCGGGGAACATCAAGTGCGGAATGCGGAGTGCGGAATGCGGAGTGCGGAGTGAACGGCACAACGGCAACGGCGGGAATCGGGATTTGGCATCCGGCAACCGGGAGCGGCATTGAAGAACGTCGCCGTTTGCGGCGACGGCTAAACGTAGAGGCAAGACGGCATCGGCGATGTTACCCGGCCACCTGGGCGAGGAGCGATTCCCACTGGCGATTGAGTTCGGCGCGGTCGAAAGATTTCTGGGCGAGGCGGCGGGCGCGGCGGCCCATCTCGCGCGCCAGGTCCGGGTTGGACCTGAGGTCCCGCACGGCGCGGGCGAAATCCTCCGGATGCCCCGGGTCGGCCAGCAGGCCGCAATGGGCCGAGAGGATCCAATCGGTCACCTCGGCCCTGATATTGACGATGAGGGGGCGTCCGGCGGCCAGGTAATCGAAGAACTTGTTGGGCATGAGGATTTTCATGCCTGGCCGGTCAACGTTGAGCATGAGCATGGCGTCGCAGGCCAGGAGTATTGGGGGGATGCATTCCTGCGGGACCGGTGGGAGGAAAACGAGGGGTCGGCCGAGGAGACCGCGGCGGTCGGCCTCGGCCAGGAGGCGATCTTTCTCGGTGCCGCCGCCGATGAGGACGATGCGCACGTCCTCTTCTTGGCGCAGGTGGGTGGCGGCCTCCAGGATGTAATCGAGGCCGTTTGCGCGGCCGTGGGCGCCGACATAGACGGCCACCCACTTGCCATCGAGCGCGTTTGAGCGGCGGAAATCGGCGTCGGGGGGGACGTCAAACGCCCGAACGTCCATGCCTGTGGGGATAAAGTGGAGTTTCTCGGGCGGGAACCCGCGCTCGATGAGGCGGTCAACCATGAGTTTGCTGATGGCGCTGGTGGCGGCGGCGCTTCGGTAGAACCATTCCTCGAAGAAGGTGGCGATGCGGAAGAGCGCCCTGCTCCTAAGGTATCCGCTCCGGTATGGGCATTCGGGCCAGAGGTCGCGGATTTCAAAGACCCACGGGCGGCGCCTGAGGTACCGCGACACGAGGCCCACAAGGCCGATCGTCAGCGGCGTGCTGCTGGCGACCAGGACGTCGAACCGCGGCATGAAGGCCACGGCAAGCATCGAAAGGAACGTGAAGGCCAGGAAGGCGTAGATGCGGCGAGCGAAACCCATTTTCTGCTGGTAATCGACGCCCAGGCAGAGGATGTGGATGCCGGAGATCTTGAGGCGGCTGATGAGGCCGCCTGGCACTTCAACGCCCTGCGCGAGGAACGACCGCCCGCAGACCACCGTGACCTGGTGCCCTGCCGAGACGAGGTGCTTGGCGAGGTCGTAGGGCTTCGTCGAGCCCGAGCCGCTGACCATAAAATGCTGATATACGAGGACGATGCGCAATGGTTTCTCGCCTCTTCTGACTACCCGCGACCCTTCGGCTGCGCTCAGGGCAGGCTCTTAGGGCCGCGGCTTCACCATTAGTCGCGTATGGCGACGACGCTGATGCAGGAGCCGGTCTTTCGCCGGCCGAAGGTCAGGGCGGCGATGCCGGCGGAGACGCTCCGCATGACCGTGCGGACCAGAAACGTGAGCGGTCCTGGCCAGCGCCAGGTCAATGTGAACCCCGGCAGGGTGTTGTGTACGCCGACGATGCGGAACCCGGCCCGCTCAATCAGGCGGCGCACGTTGAGCGTGCTGAAGACATAGAATCCGCAGCCTGTGTGGGGGTGAAGTGCGTCGCCGTGGCGTACGACGAGTTCCTGGCCGCTCCGCCTGACCCACCATCGCGCGAGGCGGAAGACCCACGTCCTGTTAGCAATCGCCTTGACGAGCAAGAGGCCGCCGGGCTTCAGGGCATCGTGCATCCGACGAAGTTCCGCCAGTGGGCTGCGCATGTAGTACAGAGTTTCGACGCAGGTGATGCAGTCGAAGGGCCCCTGGTCCCTGGCGGCCTCATCAATGCTGAGGAATGCCGGGAGGCCGAGTTCGCGCCGCACGTATTCCACCGCAGCCGCAGCCACATCCACGCCGCAGACCTGGAAGCCGTGCTCTTTGGCCAGCCAGATGAGTCCGCCGGACGCGCAGCCGACGTCGAGAAGCCGTCCGCCGCGAACGCCGTGCCCCCGCAGGCGGCGCACGACCCGGACGTAGATCGGGTGTGGACTGATGCGCGGATGCAGGGGCTTCATGCCCGGTTTCCACCACAGGCCCTCGTAAGCGATGGCTTCGTGCTCGCCGCTTTCCAGGACCCAGCCGATCTGCACGAGGCCGCAGTCGCGGCAGTGGACCATCTCGTAGTGGTACTCGGTGACATCGACCAGTTGCATAAAGGGGTCGAGACGTGAGCCGTCGCAGGCCTCGCAGGAGGTCCGCTGGAAGTCGCCGGCGTCGTTGTTCGCGTTCTGGCTCATGCGAGCCCTAACCCCCTTGCGAACCACCGCTGCCCGCAGCCAACATGGCCGCGCGGCGAGGCTTCGGCACGCCAAGCACTACGAAGGCCACCGGTGGAACCAAGCGGATGATCTTGCCCATCACGATCGGGGCAATATACGTTACGAGGAACGCCGCTGCAAGCAGGGCGTACGTCGCCACCGGCCCCGGGTTCAGCCGGCTGATGGCAAACACCAGCGGGTGGCCGACCAGGGCAACGTGCAGCAGGTAGATGTCATACGAATGAAACCCGGCCAGGGCCAGCCCCTTGCGGACCGGACCAGTCCGTGCATCGACCATGCCGCTGAGCCAGAAGAGCCAGAGACCGGCCGCAAGGTACCCGGCCATGCGAACCGCGCGGCGCAGGGTTTCCCACTCGAAGCCCTGCGGCCATTCCAGGAGCATCTCGGCGGCGATGGCCGCGGCCAACACGCAGAAGGCCAGGACCATGCCCGCGGGATGGCGACGCACCTGTCGGCCCGCGCGGCGGCCGTACCAGAATCCCAGGACGAACATCGGGGCGTACCACGCCAGGCGGTCGAGGGCCAGCAACTCGTTCGCGTGATACTTCGGCCACGGAATCGGCAGGATGGCCAGGACGAAGAGCGCGGCGATCAGGAGCGGGGCAGTCCAACCGGTCGCCAGGCGTCCGATGACCGGCCATGCGAGAAAAATGATCATCAGGATGTAGAGGAACCAGAGGTGCCCGGCCAGTCCGCCGCCGGGGGCGATAAAGGTTTTCACGGCCTCATCGAGAATGACCGCGCGGCTCTGGCCCGGCGCTGCGATCTTGACGAGCATGTGTATCACCGCGAGCGCAAAAAACGGGAGGATAAGTCGGCAGAACTTCTTGCCCTCAAAGCGGCCGTAATCGCGCAGGGTGTGGATTTCCGTCCGGCCCATCGCAAGAACGAACCCGGCCACGCCCAGGAAGACCGGAATCGGCAGGTAGTGGAGCATCTTCGTGACAATGGCCTCCATACGCGGATCGAAGGAGCCGACCTCGTACCGGTTGAAGTACTGGATGATGTGGAAGAGGACGACGGCCATCATGGCGAAGGCGCGGGCGATGTCGATGTCCTGGCGGCGCTGGGCCGACTCGGCCATGACTTCTCCATACGGAACGTCTGCGATGCGGCAGCCCCCCGAGACCCTGTCAATCCTCGGCCTTGCACGCCGTGGCCACGCACGGGCGCACCCCTCGCGAAGCATGGTCCTGCGCAGACCTATTGCTCATACATCGGCGTTTTTCGGGTTGCCACTTTATGCCGGCAACACTATACTTTGCGCCCCTTGGGGCACGCGGTCCTGGAGGGCGTGATGGAGATTTTGAGCGTCGTTCGCCTCACAGCCGGCCTGGCCATTGGCATTATCAGCCTCGTTTTCCTGCTGAGCAAGTGCTTCTTTCTGGCCCCCTGCCGCATCGGCTGGCTGATGATGTTCGCCAACGTCCTCTACGACACGGTCTATAAGAAACTGCACCTTGACCGCGGGCCGGTGGAGTTCCTCGCGTACATCATCATCGTGGTGGGCTGGGCGGTGGTGGCGGGGCCTGAGGCGGGGCTGGCTGTGGCGCTGGTCTGCGGCCTGGCGTGGGCGGCGATGCTGATGCTGGATCTTAAGTGGCGCGGCGGCGAGATGGCCCGGCAGGACAGCCGCTACGCCTGGCAGGTGCCGCTGCCGATCCCGCGGCTGATCATGGTCGTTCGCGGGCCGGTGCTCTCGCGCGGCAAGACGAACGACCTGGGCGATTGGCCGCAGGACCACGAGGACAAGTTCGACTGCCTCATCCTCAACCCCAGCCTGGTTGTGCCGCAGTTCCCGATGAAGGTCGAGATCATCCCCTCCAACGGCCTCGTGCAGGTCGCCGACGGTCCGAAAGGCGACCTGAAGACCCCCGAGCCGGAGCAGTACGCGGTTGTCCCCTTCCGGCTGAAGGCCGTCAAGCCTGCCCTGAGCGAAGCCGAAGGGGCCGGCGGCACGTGCACGGTGCGGGTTCGCCTCACGCACGGAGACTACGTCCGCGAGGAAGTGCTGCGGGTGCGTATCATTCCCGCGTCTGCGCCCGCGCGTGTCGAAGGGGCGGAAATCCGCAAGTGGAAGGGCGGCGCGCGGGCCGGCCTGGGGTGGCGCGGAGACCAGGACCTCTTCGACCCGGCGACGTTCCAGTCGGTCGAGGGCCTGCGGATGGCGCTCGCGCTCTCGAAGCGGTTCTTCCTGCCGAGCACGCTGTACCTCTCGGCGCGGCTCAGCCTTGTGCCGGAAGAGCATCGGGCGTTCTGTAAGCAATTCGGCTGGGACAGGCGGACCGAGTGGATTCCGGAGTTCATCAGGTTCCTGAAGGAGGACGTCGAGATCAAGGCCGAGATGGAGTTCCCGCACACCTCGGCCCGGCCGTACTACATGGAGGTCGGCAACCACATGTACGTCCATTATGGGACACATGCGGCCGCCGACCCGGGAAACAACTGGACGTGGGGCTCCTCGATCGGCGACGGGACGTACCCCTGGCAGGGCGCCGAGAAAGACCCGTTCAGCGAGCAGCGCGACAACGTCATGAAGTGCCGGCAGGTGTACCAGGAGGTTCTCGGCCTCGACATCCGCTCTTACGCGGTGCCGGGGCGCGACTATGATGAGAACACGTCGCGTTCGGCCGAGGCCGCGGGCATGGCGGTCGGCTCTGATACGGACGCCTCAGCCTGGACCAACGTGATGACGCTGCCTAAGCCTCATCACCCCGCCGGGTGCGACCACCTCGTGGATATCACCAAGAAGTACCCCGGCGACTCAAACTACGCCTACAAGATCGCCATGCTCAAGTACTGGATGCACGCGGCGCGCCGCACGGGCCGCGTGTTCCTGTACATGGCGCACCACCACCTGCTCAGGTACTTCGACAACGCGTGCTACTTCCTGACGGAGGAGTTCTTCCGGTACGCCCTGGGCGACTGCCACGGCGACTACTACGTTGCCACCGTCAGCGCGATGGCCGCGTACTGGGACCGCGTCCTGTGCCCGAAGCATCGGGCCGTCCGCATCCGGTTCGACGAGAAGTCGGTGACGGTGGAGAACACGGGCGATGTGCACCTCGACCGTCTGCCGCTGGAGATCGACCTCGCGGGCGGCAAGCGGTTCATGACGCTCGTCGATGTGCCGGCGAAGCAAAGCGTGACGGTCAAGTTGGGTTGATGCCCGTCGCACACCGCTCTCGCGTCGAGATGTGACTGGCGCCGGCTTGTTGCAGGCCGCCCGGTTTGGCGCACGGGTTGCTTGACCCACCGGCTTCCTCGCTGTACGATGAAACAGGCTTTCAGGAGGAATGCCATGCGACTCATGGTGAATCTCATCTTCGACCCCGAGTACAAAGGCTACGTGGCCGACGTGCCGGAACTGCCGGGCTGCATGAGCCAGGGCAAGACCATCGAGCAGGCCCTGAAGAACGTCAAAGAGGCCATCGCCCTTTACCTGGAGTCCACACCGCGCAGGAAACGTCTCGCAGTCAAGCCCGCCCTGGTGACCACCGTGGAGGTGTAACGTGGGCCGACTGGCCGGCGTTTCCGGGCGAGCAGCAGTTGCGGCGTTCGTTCGCGCGGGATGGCAAGTCTCCCGGCAGCGCGGCAGCCACGTCATCCTCAAGAAGCCCGGCAAGCCGAATCTGGTCATCCCCATGCACCGCACGGTGGCTCCGTTCCTCCTCTTGAGCCAGATACGCCGCGCGGGATTGACCGAAGGTGAGTTCCTTTCGCTTCTTGCATGAGGATACGGTCTTTGCGTTCGGCAGCGCTGTTAATGGCGTCTGCGATCCGAGATTGCCCACTTGGGCGACCGTCAAAGTCCGGCGGCTGCTGGAGATCGACCTCGCGGGCGGCAAGCGGTTCATGACGCTCGTCGATGTGCCGGCGAAGCAAAGCGTGACGGTGAACATCGGTTAACGAGCCGCGACCGTAAGAGCCTGCCCTGAGCGCAGCCGAAGGGTCGCGGGTAGAATAGCGAGGCAGGCCTCCCGGCCCGCCGCGCTGCCTCCTGGGCATGCCCTTTGCCCTTGGGGAAACCGACATGAGACCCACTCGCTTCTGTGCGGCCCTTGCCATGCTCGGCCTGCTCGCGGCAGGGTGCCCGCGCTCCGAGTCGGCGCGGATTCCCACGGGCGCCTACGCTGAGCGGGCCGGGACCGTCCAGTCGAACCAGGCGTCGCGTCGCAACAACGGCAGCGCCGCCGTCCTGCGCGGACGCGTGGTCCTTTACCACCTGTGGGCGGAAGACGCCGGCTCGTCGTGGACTGCGGTCCAGCAGGCCGACGTCCAAGACCGCGTCCGTGCCGCGGTCGGTTTCCTGAACCGCTGGGCCCGGACGTACGGGGTCGACCTGACCTTCGTTGAAGAGGCTGCCGGCCGCGTCCGCAGCGCGTCGGACCTCCCGACCGACATGTTCGCCGACCCGATCTGGACCGAGCGCCTCGTCCAGTCGACCGGGGCCGCCGAAGCCAACCGCCTTGTCGCCGACCTGAAGCGTGACCACAAGGCCGATGAGGTTCTCGTCGTCATCCACGTGAACAAGGCCGCCGACTCGTACAACCTGGCGTTCCGCGCCGGCGTGCACCCCGCTTTCGCCGCCGAGCGCATCGTGTGCTTTTCGCGCTACCCCGATCAGAGGCCGACCTGCGCGGCGTCGTACGCCCACGACATCCTACACGCCTTCGGGGCGGGCGAGCTGTACTTCCCCTTCGACCGCACCGACGAACGCGCGAAGCGGGCGAGGCATCTGTTCCCGAACGACATCATGTTCCGCGTGGACCGGAACCTCGACGCCTTGAACATCGGCCCCTGGACGGCCTACCGCATTGGGTGGACCGATCACTTGGACGCGGACCTGCGCGCGCTGGAGGACGAGAACTGAGACGGCTTCTGAGCCAACTGGCCCGCCTGCAGCGCAAGCCGAGAATGTTGCCAGTCACGTCACCGGTGACAGCCGAAGTGTCACCACTGTGGTTGACCTGGAAGAGTGGCAGGAATGGGTGCCAGGGGCGCTGGCCAGGGATACAAGAATCACCCGGCCGAACGTCGAGAAGCAGTTCGGCCTGGATGTCAGAACGGTCACGAGGGACCTCAAGAACCTGGTCCGGATGGGCCGGTATAATCCATCAGCGTCTGGACGCCAGGCGTGCTGATCGGACTCCCAAGGGGGCCTTGGGATGTCAGGCGGATCCGTCCGAATCTTTGTTCGGCAACGCGAACCAGAAGGAGAGTATGCTCGTGAGAACTCCACGGCTGATAGGGTTTCTGCTTTGGGCTGCATGTGTTCTCTGCGCGACCGGCTGCGGCCCGACTATCGAGACGCGGACGACTGTGTGGCCGAATGGGCAGTTGCGAGCCAAGGAGACCTATTACATCGGTTCCTCGGGCAAAAGGGTAATGCATGGCCTCTCGACGTATCGCGATGAACGGGGTTCTGTAGTTGCAGAGGGCACTTGGCAGCACGGCAAACCATGGGACGGCGTATGTTGGATTCCCGCCGCAGGGGATGCGGGAAGTTGGGGTGGCTTGGGTCACTTTGAGCGATACAAGGATGGCAAGTCACTGGGTAAGATTCCCGGAGAGCCGTGAGCCGCTCATAGGCATCGCTGGAACGCCGCAAGCATCTTGTCGGCCAGGCGGCCAAGGTCGCCTTTCTCGACGGCGAGTTTGCGGCTGACGGGCGCGGCTGACGCACGCACGTCCGGCCGCACGAGCGCCTCGGCAAGTCGGTCCGCCAGCGCCGCATCATCACCCACCGGAAAGAGGTAGCCGTTCTTCCCGTGCTCGACCCACGGCCGGTTTGCCACGATGTCGCTGACGACCGGGAACGTGCCGGTGCTGAGGGCCTCCAGGAGCGACTGGCTCGTGCCATCGGTCTTGGAACTGGAGACGTACACGTCGGCCGCCGCCAGGAGGCCGGGCAGTTCCTCGTACTGGTATCCGTCGCGGAATGCGACAACATCCTCAACGCCGTGCTCGCAGACCAGCGCCTTTGTGGACTCCACCTCCATGCGGTTCGTGAAGAGCAGGCGGCAGCGGACGCCGCGGTCCTTGAGGCGCCGCATCGCCCGGATGAGCGTGGCGTGGTCGTAGGCCTCTCGGTGGGCGCGGGTGCAGATGATCTGGCCCGTGCCCGGCTCCGCCTGGGCGTAGCCCGGCCGGCGCGACGGCTCGACGTAGGCCAGCAGGTTCGTATCAACGCCTATCGGCGCGACGAGAATCTTCGCGGGGTCCACGCCCAACCGCGAGCGCAGCGTCTCGGCCAGCGCGTCGGAGACCGCATGGACCAGGCACGCCCGGCGGCCCTGCCAGCCGAGGATCATCCGCCACGGCCGGCTGCCGACGTGGCTGTTGATATCGCTCCCCTGGCCGCTCACCACGACGTGCGGGTGGCCGCTCAGGCAGGCGATGAGGCCGGCAGAGGTCATGTAGAGGGCGAAAAGGATGTCGGGCGGGTCCTCGCGGATCGCCCGCCGCACCCCCGCGAGCGTCTTCACGTACGGCACGAGGCGGGCACTGGACTCCCAGGGCTTAAACCCCGGCGGGCCGACGAACCGCATCCGCGAAAGCGGCACGTCCTCCGACGGGGTCATCGACCAGACTTCCGACGGGTGTCCGCGGTCGGAGAATGCCTTGGCGTATTGGTGCCCGAACGGGCTGATGCCGTGCGTCAGAATTGCGATCCGCAACCGTCAGGCTCCTTGCCGCCTGCCTTGTCGTTTTGCTGTTGACCCTCTCCCCTTGCGGGAGAGGGTGGCCGAAGGCCGGGTGAGGGGTCTGCCGTCGCTCGCCCCCTCACCCCTGCCCCTCTCCCACGAGGGGAGAGGGGTGAACAGCGCTGCGCCGCCCACATCC
>CAYGWP010000036.1:0-2779 GCA_964353455.1 uncultured Anaerolineales bacterium | reverse complement strand
CGTCAAACCGCCAACTAAGACCCCCACGCCAGCCGTCACTGGCGCAGTGCTGAGAATTCCCGTAGCCGCGCCGGGTGCGTATCAGCTGGAGTTCTGGGACACGGCCAAAGGCGTTGTTACCGGCACGCGAGATGTCGAGGCTGCCGACACGTTTGCCATCTGCGAACTGCCGGAGATCGCTGCCGATCTTGCCATCAAAGCCATCACTCGGAAGAATCCATGAACTCAAAGGAACGAGTCCTGAACGCGATCCCGAAAGCGACCACCGACCGCAGCCACACAAGTCCGCCGGTGAAACAAGGAGCCGCAATGAACTGTACGTCTTCTGCTGCGCCGAGAACATCGAGAATGTGCTGGACCCGTCAGTGGTTCGCGGGCCTGATGCTCGTGCTTCTTGTCGCGGGCGTCGGTCGAGCGAACGACGCGGGGCAAACGGCCGATCTGTGTGCGCGCGTCAACGGCTGGTATGGCGTTCTCAAGCCCGACGACCAGGGGCATGGCCCCGGTGTGCAATTGCCGTTGGGTGCGATGCAGCCCGCCACGGCCGCATGATCCGCACCGCCCGCTACAAGTACGCCGTCTATGACGATGGCGCCAACCGCGAACAGATGTTCGACCTCCAGAAAGACCCCGGCGAGATGCGCAACCTGGCCGGCGACCCCGCGCTGGCCGCGGCGCTCAACGATCATCGAAAGCGCCTGCGGGCCTGGTGTGACGAAACCAAGGACACAGACTTCCTGCCGCGCCTCGCGGCGTCCGGAACTCGGGCGTCATGAAGTGGTCAATTCGCCGCGGCCGGTTGGTCCGCCGCAGTTTGTTGTGACGCGCTGCGGCAAAGGATAGTAGAATCGGGCCGCATCGAGGAACAAAGGTGAGAGCAAAGGATTGATCGCATGGACCGTCGCGGATTCATAAAGGCTTCCCTCGCCGCCGCCTGGGTCGGCGCAGGCCTCGCGGTTGCGGCAGCAACTGCGGCCGGAGAACCGGATGCGCAGACGGCGCCGCAGGTGTTTCCGGCGGCGCTTGCCCGAACCGAGGAGGCCGGTCCTCTTGCCCACCGTATCCTGAAGGCGGCCGCGCGGCTAGTTGGGCTTGTTCACCTACCGCGCTGCGGCGATGGGCGGTTGGGCCTGGCCTTGGTGAAGGCCGATCCGCGCCTGGTGGTGCATGCCCAGGATGCCAATGCCGCCGCCGTCGCCCAAGCCCGCAACTTGGCCGATTCGGCAGGGGTGCTCAACCGCCGCATCAGCATCGACCAGGGCGACCTGTTTCGCTTACTGCCGGTGGGGCGGTCGTGCGACCTGGTCGTGTTGGAAGGCTTGCGACGCGCGGACATGACCGACGCCTTGGCCGGGGAGATCGCGCGCGTGCTGCATCCGTGGTACGGTCTGGCAGTGGTCGGATTTGAGAACGGGGCGCCCGACGCTGTCGCCAGGGCCTGGGCCGACAGGATCGGCCAGACCGGCACGTCGCCCGAGTTGCCCGGTATGTTGCTGGTCCGTGCAAAGCCGCTGGCGGGCGCCGACAATTGGACGCACTGGTGGCACGGCCCGGATAACAACGCCGTCTCCACCGATACCGCCTATGGCTTGCCCGAGGCGATCCAGTGGACCGGCAAGCCTTTTTTCTCAACGCGCCTTGAACTGCCCATCGTCAGCGGCGGCCGGTTATTCGTGCTCTGGAACGGCCACTTGCTGGACACAAGCCCCGGCAATCCGGCGATGAGCGCGGTCGAGGGTGATGGCCCGTTGCTGACGGCCCATGCCGCAGGCTCGGGCGTGTGTCTGTGGGCGCGGCGTCTATCGCCCGATGCTTGGCTGCAGGTCTCGCGATCGACGATGGTGGCCGACGGCGATCGTCTGCTGGTCGCCGATGGCAGCCTGATTCGCGAGATTGACCAGGCCACCGGCAGAGAGTCGCGGCAGATCAGGCCCGGCTGCGGCGAGATTCGTTGGATGGCCGTCGCCGACGGGCGGGTGCTGCTCGTGGGCGGCCCGACAACACAGAACAAGGGCCGGCGATCCGCCGAAGCCGTGGTGCCGTTCCGTTCGTCGGGGCTGGCGCTCCTGGCCCTGGCCGCCGACACATTCAACGAGCGATGGCGCATCATGCGAGAGCAGGGCGACACCGCTTTCGACCCGCGCTCTCCAGCGGTAGCGGACGGGTGCGTCTTCATTGCGACCGAGGGTGGCGACGCCGAGGCATATACGCTGAAGGAGGGTAAACAGATATGGAAGACGGCCACCCGCATGGCCCGGCGCTCGCCGGCCGCCTACGAGTGGGACCGGTCCAGCCGTCATCCTGTCACCGGTTATGCGCTGGCGGGCCTGTACGTGCTTTCGGCCACCGAGCAGGATCGCTGCGTGACATTGCTACAGAAGGATGGAAAGCCGGCATGGGAGATGGCCCGCGGGCGCAGTGCCATACCCCCGATGCCGTTTGCGGTGAAGGACCTTGTCTGGCTGGGGGGCGCCGGCCTGGATCCGGCGTCCGGTCAGGCCAAGACAAAGGCGAATGTGGACGCGGGCGGATGCTCACGTCTGACCGCATCGCCGCAGGGAATCATCGGTGGTCGCGGGCTGACGTGGGACTTCGGTTCGGGCGTCTCTGTGCCGATTCTGTCGGCCAAATCGGCCTGTGGGGCCGGCTCGCTTGTCGCCAACGGGCTGATCTGGAAGTTCCCCTCGCCCTGCCCGAACTGCACCGAGTGGCGGGGGTTCATCGTGCGGGCGCCGGCCGAAAAACCGCCGGCGGCGCCGCAACGGCTCGTCGCGGCCGC
>CAYGWP010000035.1:0-4596 GCA_964353455.1 uncultured Anaerolineales bacterium | reverse complement strand
ATGCCGACCTCGCCGCGGTAGTCCGCGTCGATCGTGCCGGGCGAGTTCACGATCACCAGGCCGTGCTTGAGGGCCAGGCCGCTCCTCGGCCGCACCTGGACCTCGAACCCTGTCGGGACGGCGACGTACAAACCTGTCGGGATAAGCCTGACGTCGCCCGGCGCGAGCGCCACCGGGGCGTCCACCGCCGCGCACACATCCATCCCTGCCGCCGCCTCGCTCATGTATCGGGGCAGGGGAAGGTCCTCGCAGCCCGGCTTTCGTCGGATCAGTAGCGATATCGGCATTGGCGCACGGCCTCCTTGAGGCATTTTTCGAGTTATCGGACGTACCTGTGCCGCCGATAATACCGCGGGCAGCGCTTCGCAGGCAAGAAAATGCGCCCTTGCCCGTTTTTCTTCGAGAGTTGCCGTCAGCCGTTCGGTTATACTTCCGTGTGCCGCCGGCAACGCCATAAAGACCGTGCGGCCGAACCCGGGCGGCCCAGGGCCATTCACCGACACGAACGTGACACGATCGCGCGGCATCCTGTCTTGGCTTCCGCCCACGGTGGCGCAGTACATCTACACGGTTATCCTGAAGCCCAAGCCGCTCAGGGCCGTCGCGCACGCCATTGTCAAGCGGCTCATCCCGCGCCAGGTGCGCGTGCGAGGGATAGACCTAATGCTGAACCAGGACGACGCCGTCCTCTGCGGCTCCATCGCCCTGGGATGCTACGAGCATGCCGACCTCGACATGTTTCTGGAGACGCTCCGCCCGGGGATGTGTGTAGTCGATGCCGGGGCGAACATCGGGTTGTACGCGGCCGCCGCCGCCGGGAAGGTCGGCCCGGCGGGCACGGTCATCGCGATTGAGCCGAACCCCCGCAACTCGGACCTGATGCGGGAGACCGTTCGCATCAACCGCCTCGAAAACGTCCGGATTTTCCAGGCGGCCCTGAGCAATGTCACCGGCACGGGCAGGCTGTATCTTGGCGACGACAACGCGGGGGACTGCCGCATCTTTCCGTGCGAGGACGAGCGCAAGACCGTCGCGGTGCCGACCGTCACGCTCGACGACCTTGTGGCGAGGGAACAGATCCCGCCGATTGACGTAATGAAGATCGACATCCAGGGGGCCGAGGCATTCGCCTTTGACGGCATGAGAAATGCCCTCGCGGCAAGTCCCAGGATCCGCATCCTGATGGAGTTCTGGCCCTGGGGCATCCGCCGCAGCGGGCGCGACCCGGCCGAACTCCTTCGCGGTTTCCGCGAACTCGGCTTCAGCATCTACGATGTGCCCAGGAGCAGCGGCCGGGCCGTGCCCGTGACCGACGACCTGCCGCTTGCGGCCATGAGCCTTTTCAGGCAGTACGCGAGTCTGCTGCTTCAGCGCGACGGGGGCAGGGATGCTACCGATGAGCCCGTTTGAGTCGGAAAGTCCCGCAGGCGCCCCGGCACGACGCGATGCCCGGCTGCGCGCGTGGGTTCTCGCGTACCTCCGTCACGCCCCTGTCGCCCTCTGCATCCGCGAACTGAACCGCCTGCTGGCCCTGGAGGCGCTGTGTCCGGCCGGACCGGGATGCGCCCGGTCGCCTGTGCTGGACGTCGGCTGCGGGGATGGATTCTGGTGGACGCTTTATCGGGCCCCGTCGCAGGAGGTGTATGGTGCGGACGTCTCGCCGTCGGAGGTCCGGCAGGCCCGCCGGCGGATCGAGGCCGCCGTGATCGACGTCTCGCGCGATGTGCCGTTTCCGGCCGTGAAGTTCCAGGAGGTCATCGGCAATTGCTCGCTGGAGCACGTCCGCGACATTGATGCGGCGCTCAGGAACCTCCGCCGCTGCGCGGCCGACGGCGCGCGGCTGATCCTCTTCGTCCCCGCGCCTGGCTGGGCGTATCACGGGCTCGTCCAGGGCGTGCTCCTCAGGCACCTCCCGAGGCTCGCTATGATGGTCTCCGGCGCGATCAACGGCTTCTTCCAGCACTGGCACCTCTACGCCGTGCCCGTGTGGAAGGCGATCATCGAGTCAAACGGCTGGAAGGTCGCCCAGGTGCACGGCCTGGGCGGCGCGAGGTCCGAGTTTCTGCACCGGCTGTTCCTGCCGATGGCGCTGCCCGGCTTCCTTGTGAAGAGCCTCTGCGGCGTATATCCGAACCGGCTGCTTCGGTGGGTCCCCGACGGCCTGCTGGCCCCGTTGAGGAGGCTCGTCGAGTGGGCCCTTCAGGTCCCCCTGGTGCCCGCTGATGATCCGAAGGCCTATGAATATATGTTCATTGCCGTGCCGGAACCCTTGACTTGAGGCGGTCTTGCCGATGGCTGCATCTGCGCCGACAACGCGCATAAGAACGGTTCTGCGGTGGGCCGAATGGGGCGCCGCCGTGCTGGTTTCGGCGGTCCTCATCGTCTGCCACTTCATGGGCCTCACGCATGCCGGGGCGCTGTGGCGGGACGAGGTCAACACCCTGAACATCGCCGGCCTCCCGTCGCTGTCGGAAATCTGGGCGATGCTGGAGTTCGACTCGTGTCCGATCCTCTGGCACTTTGTCTTGCGAGCCTGGAGCGCCGCAGGTCTGGGCGGGACCGACTTCTCGCTGCGGGTCCTCGGCTTTACTATCGGACTGGGGATTACCGGGGCGCTCTGGCTGATCGCAAAGCGGTTCCGCGTGGGCGTGCCGCTGGTCTCGCTCGTCCTGTTCGGCCTCAGCCCCGCGGTCCTCCTTATCGGCGACTCGTTGCGGGCCTACGGCCTGGGCGCGCTCGTGATCCTCCTGGCGCTCTCGGCCTTCTGGCGTCTGGTCGAGGAAACGACGTTGCGGCAGGTCCTCATTGCCGGCCTCGCGGCCGTTCTCAGCGTACAGTGCCTGTATCACAACGCGGTCATTCTGCTGGCGATGGGCGCCGGCGGGTTGGCGGTCGCGCTGAGAAGGCGCGCGTGGAAGACGGCCGGCGCCATCATCGGAATCGGCCTGGTGGCTGCCCTATCGCTTGTGCCCTATCTCGTCGGGCCGCTGGCGCGGGCGCGCGAGTGGAACGACGTGATCAAAGTGCCGCTGACAATATGGTGGTTGCTCGCGAGATTCGGCGAGGCAGTAGGTGGCGGCGGAGCGGTTTTCGTCTGGGTCTGGGCGGTGCTGTTGGCCCTGGCGGTGGGGGCATGCATCTGGCGACTTGCAGGGCCGGCGGCCGATGCGTCCCCCTCGCAGAGGGACCTGCCTCTGTTCGTGGCGGTGACGATGGTTGTCGGCGTGATCGCCTACGGGGCCTTCCTCCTCGCCGTCGGCTATCCGACCTCGCCGTGGTACTACCTGTCGCTCATGGCGCTGCTGGCCGTGCTGGCCGACGTGGGCATTCACCAGGTTGCCGGGGCCGGCGTGGTCGGCCGCCTGGCGCGGATTGGCGGTGCCGTTGCGCTTGCCGCGATGGTCCTCCCTCAAGCGTGGGAGATTGTGCACATCCGAATGACGGATGTTGATGCGATTGCCGCAAGGCTCGAGGCGATCGCACAGAGGGAGGACTTGATCGTCGTCAACCCCTGGTGGCCGGGCATCTCGTTCATGCGGTACTACCACGGTTCGGCCCCGTGGACGACGGTTCCCGATATCGGCGACCATCGCGTCCACCGCTACGACCTCGTCAAGAAGAAGATGGCCGAGGGCGAGGCCATTCAACCGATCCTCAACCGCGTGGGCGAGACTTTGCGATCAGGGCACCGCGTGTGGCTGGTTGGCGGCGCGGAGTTCCTTGCGCCCGGACAGCGGCCCGAAGATATCCCGCGGGACCCCGCTACCGCCCATTCCGAGGTTTACTACACGGTGCTCTGGAGCAGGCAGTTGGCCTACTTTCTTCAGACGCACGGCCGGCTCCTCACCGTTGTCCGCCTGCCTGCCGGTTGGGCCGACGTATTCCTTTACGAGGCTCTGCCGCTCCTGGCCGTTGAGGGCTGGCGTGATTGACCGCCCCCGCCTTGCACCGCGAAACGTCCGTGACTCTCCGCCGCCGGCCTGATATACTTCCCGCTGCACGTAAAGCGAAATCTTTCTGCACCGCCGTCGCGCCCGAGAGCGGAGTGCCGCCATGTACGAGCCGTCGCGAAACGATTTTCTCGCCCTAGCCCGACAGGGCAACACGATCCCCGTCTATCGCACACTTCTGGCCGACCACCTGACGCCGGTCCTGGCCTTCCGCAAACTCCTCTCGGAGGGAGAGCAGGGCTTCCTCCTGGAGAGCGTCGTCGGCCTGGAACGCGTCGCGCGGTACACCTTTCTGGGCGTGCGGCCGTGGATGACGGTTCGGGCCTTCGGCACGCGTTTTGAAATCGTCCGCGAGGGCGGCGCCGAGACGCTCCAGTGCGCCGACCCGCTGGCCAAACTCGGCGAACTCGTCGCGGCGCACAAGGCAGTCCATCACGGCGGCCTGCCGCGATTCACCGGCGGCGCCGTCGGTTACGTCGGCTACGACATCATCCGCCACTACGAGCGCCTGCCGAATTGTCCGAAGGACGACCGCGGCCTCCCCGACATGGTCTTCGGCTTCTACGACACGATGGTCATCTTCGACCACGTCCTGAAGACCGTCCAGGTGGTCTCGAACGTGACGCTGGACGGCCGCGACATGTCC
>CAYGWP010000034.1:0-17735 GCA_964353455.1 uncultured Anaerolineales bacterium | reverse complement strand
GCAGGCATATTCCCACTGCGCCTCCGTCGGCAGGCGGACGGTCTGGCGGGTCTTCTCGGAAAGTTTCCTGCAGAAATCCGTGGCGTCGTCCCAGGACACATTCTCCACTGGATTTGTCGCGCCCTTGAAGTCGCTCGGATTCGTGCCCATGACCGCCTCGTACTGGGCCTGCGTCACCTCCGTAACGCCCATGTAGAGGGGCTTGGAGATGATGACCTCGTGCTGGTCATCTCCTTCGCCAATCATGAACTTGCCGGCGGGGATGAGGGCCAGTTTCATCGTGACCCCGCCGCTTAGTACACCGCCCCATTGAAGGGGTGCGGATAATCATGCGGCTAGGGCGCGTTGGCACTTCGCCATCACCTTGGCCACGGACTTTGTTGACCAGTGGAACGGATGAGCCTGCTCATTCCAGTACGACACAAACGCCAGCAACCGCTCGGACAACATCGCCTTGTCGGCGAAGTCCGCGATGCCCAGCCGCTTACGCTGAAGGATGCTGAACCACTGCTCCACCTGGTTCATCCACGAGCAGTGGACCGGCGGATGGTGAAACACGAACCGCGGATGCTCGGCCAGCCACGCCCGCACCTTTCGGCCCTTGTGCATGATCAAATTGTCCAGCACCACGTGGATCGTGGTGAGGGTCGTGGGGACCTCGCGATCAATTTGCTCCAGGAACGCGATGAACTCCACCTGCCGCTTGCGTTCGGCCGTACGGGCATAAACCTTGCCGGTTCGCGTGTCGAAGGCGGCAAAGAGGTTCAACGCGCCTTTCCTTTGGTATTCGTGTTCC
The DNA here is from genome assembly GCA_964353455.1 of uncultured Anaerolineales bacterium. Classification (GTDB taxonomy): domain Bacteria; phylum Planctomycetota; class Phycisphaerae; order FEN-1346; family FEN-1346; genus CAYGWP01. The sequence continues at coordinate 16,939 of CAYGWP010000034.1, read as the reverse complement.
ACCCGCACCGGCAGGTCCGGCCGGGCCGGCAAGGTGGGGGAAAGACGCGTTCGCGGCTGAAGCGAGGTCTTCTCGTCCACGCACAAGACCGCTTCGTGGGTAGCCAGCGGGCGGGTGTACAGGTCCACGATGTGCTGAACGCAGGCGGCGAAGGCCGCGTCCCGGGGCACGTTGGGCGACAGCCAAAGATGCTTCCGCCAAGGCTTGAGCCGGTGATGATTCAGGATTCGCCCGACGGTCTGCGGCGAAATGCTTGTCACCACCCCGTCGGCCATCAGCTTGCGGGCCAATTCCTGACAGTCCCACTGGGACAGCGAAACGCCCAGTCTATCCGGCAACTCGCAGGCGATCTTGACCAGGTGAATCGCCACTTCGGGGGGGAAAGACCGGCCGGCGTCCGGGTCGCTTCTTATCGGCCAGCCCCTTGGACCCATCCCGCAGGAACCGTTTGGCCCACTTGCGGACGTGCCTCTCGGCCAGCCCCACTTGGCGAGCGGTGGCGGCGTAGCTCTGACCCTCGGCCAGTAACAGCATGGCCCAAGCCCGTTTGGCCAACCCGACCGGGGTCTTCTGCGCCCGCAAGCAGGATAATAGTTCATCGCGTTGGGCATCGCTCATCCGTACGATCAACGCCGTCTTTCGTCCTTGCATGGCAACCTCCATGTTTGCCTGATGCAAGGTTCTTCGGCAACCCGCAGTTTTCGACTTCAACCTTTTCCGCACCCCTTCAATGGGGCGGTGTACTAAGGTCGAGTTCCTTCGCCGTCGGCACGCCGGCCTTCCGGGCCTCATCTATCTGCCACTGGCTGACCTTTGCCCATAGCGGCACGGCCCCGTCGGCCGGTGGCGTGACCGCCGGCACTTCGGCTTTCTGGTCAGGCTCGGGCGCGCCCGGCTCGTATCGCACGTTCGACTTGTGGACCCAGCCCTGCGTTGGAGCCACGCCGAACCAGTCGCCTTTAACCTCGGTCACGTCGAAGGTGTCACCTTTCTTGGCAGTGACGACGACCTGCTTGCCCGACATGACGGGCGCCTGGTCGGCCGTAACTGTCGCCTTGCCGATAACGGCGGCATGGGCGGCGGCGCCGAGGACACAGATGATTCCCAAGCACATTGCCATTCTCATGGTCGTCTCCCTCACGATGTCCGTGGCATTATCAGGGCTGAGGCGCCTTCGAATTCCCTTTGTGTTGCTTTTCCTGTTCCGCCCTGTAGGTTTCGTTCCAAGTCTTGTCGAAAAGCAATTTGGCTTCCTCTAGTTTTGCCGAGGCGGCTTTGCGCCCCGCAGGGTCCTTGTCAGCCGGATCGCCTATGGGAAACCCGACCAGCGGCTCCAGAATCAGGGCTTGCAGCACCCGCCGAGCGTTGGGAAGGGTGGCCGGAGTTCCGTCGCTGATACCAAGTGTCTTGGTCCATACCAGGTCCTCCGCCACCAAGTCAGCATTATCATCCGACAAGGCGTAATTGGGGTCAAATCGCTCTAGCACCTGCCTGAATGTGACATTCCGCAAACTGTCACGATCTTCGCCAAGAGGCGAGGAGCCAGCCATGAACAACCAACGGAAAGAGAGTCGCGGACGAAAACGCTCTTGTCCAGCCGACTTCCAAAACTCGGCTGGAATTCCACCAGACTTCCACCACTCGGCTGGTATGTCTTGCTCACCCGGCTTTCCCGCTACAGCTGTAATCGCAGTTCGAGAAGCATCGGCCTTCACAGCACCGAGAGGTTCCTTAACGGGCCACCCCTCAGCCTGGAGATTCCCGAGCCTCTCCCCAATCAAGCACTGGATCAGGATTCTGGCATCTTCCAACCGGTCCTTCTTCTGTATGTCATCGCTGGCGCTCTGGCGCCTGAAGATTTCTGCAAGGTCATACACACCTTCTTTGTGTGCCTGGTTCGCAACCTCAGTATATCTCGTATCGTGTAGTGCATACTTCAGGCAAGCGCTAATGAACTCCGCAGGCACGCCAGAGATAATAGTGGCATCGGATACTCTCACATCTACAAGAGGTCCTAAGTCTTGCAGTGTCCAAGAGCCTCTGGAGTACATCTGTGCCACATCCATTTTCAGAGTATCCGTTTTCTTCATCCCCATGGCACGCAAGTATCCCTCTTCGCTTACGCCGAAAGTCTCCGTGCATCGATATGGCCTGCTTGCGGGACCGCCAGAGCGGACGGGACCGGAAGGCCGCGACTGAAACTGAACATTGCTCTTGTGTATCCACCCTTGCGACGGGGCGACGCCGAACCAGTCGCCCTTGACTTCGGTTACGTCGAAGACAACGCCCTTTGCGGCCGTGGCGATTGCCTCCTTGCCCGACATGACGGGCGCCTGGTCGGCCGTAACTGTCGCCTTGCCGATAACGGCGGCATGGGCAGAGACGCCGAGGAGACAGATGATTCCCAGACAGATTGCCATTCTCATGGTCATCTCCTTAGAAACCTGTGGCACGCCCGCCCTCGGACGTGCGGACTGGCGAAAAGATGCACAGCCGAGGGCGGCTGTGCCACTTAACAGCCGCGCATCGACCTGGAACATCTTACGGACGTGCCCCCCGTTTCTTTCAGAATCCCGGCGGCGGAGACATCTTACGCGGACGACGCGGACGGTCAAAGTGAAAAGTTGCGGGCCTGATACTACAGCGCAACTTGGCCATTGCGCGGTGGGTCTCCGTACCCACCGCGCGACGAAGCCGCGTTGGCGCGGTCGAAAACAGGGCATGCGCGGCGGGTGCGGAGACCCGCCGCGCCAAGTTGCGCTGTAGTACTAAACCTGCCGTTTCTCACCCAGTTTCACCTTTGCGCCCCTGGCGATCTTCGCGGTTCAGGCTGTTGCCGTTTTCCGCCTTGTTTGGCCGGTGGTCCGCGGGGCATAATGGGTGTGTGCACCGAAGGCGAGCCGGCATGAAGACACACATTGCGTACTGCGTCAGTCCAAGGGGTGGCACGGCCACGCGCTTTTGCGTGACCGTGCATTCCCCGAGCGAAGCACGGTCACCCAACATCGGGTGGCCGTGCCACCCAATGAGAGTGACGCACCACCACATTGTCACTGCGGCGGTGATTCTTGCTGCGGCGGTCCTGCTCTGCCAAGTCGGCTACGCAGCGCAGGCGGAGGAGCCGTGGCTGCGCGCGGCTGCCGTCGCCGACCGCGATGCCGTGCCGCAGGGCGGCGCGGTTCGCGTGGCGGTGGTCCTCGACATCGACGCCGGGTATCACCTCAACGCCAACCCGCCGGCGCCGAAGTACCTGATACCGGTCAGCGTGGCGCCGGAGGCCGCCGCGGCAGTCCGATGGGGCGCGGTCCGCTACCCGGCCGGGAAGACGTTCAGCCCCAAGTGGGCCGAGGGCGAGACCGTCTCGGTCTATGAGCGGCGCGCGATCGTGGTGGCGGAAGCGACGGCGGCGGATGATGCGCCGCCGGGGCCGGCCACGCTGCGACTTAAACTCGACTTTCAGGGCTGCTCCGAGACCGCGTGCTTCCAGCCGGCATCGCGCGAACTTACGGTCCAGGTCCGCATCGTGGAGAAGGGCGCAGCGCCCGTTGCGGCAAACCCGGCCATCTTCTTCGAGGCCGACCACGCCTTCTCGGCGCAACCGGGCACAGGCATCCGGTTCGAGGACGAGACGAACCTCTCCGCCACATTCGAGAAGGGTTTCGCGTTCTACCTGGGGTCGCTCATCCTCTTCGGCCTCCTGCTGAACCTGACGCCGTGCGTATTCCCGCTCATCCCGGTGACGATGACCGTCTTTGCGCAGCAGGGCGAGAGCCGCGCGGCGAAGACGCTGCCGCTGGCGGTCCTCTACGTCCTCGGCCTTGCGACCGCATTCACGGCGGTGGGGATTGCGGCATCGCTGGCCGGCAGGAGCATGGGCCTCGTGCTCCAGCACCCGTTCGGCGTGCTGGGGGTGGTGGCGGTGCTGGCGGTGGTGATGGCAAGCGCGTTCGGGGCGTTCGACATCCGGCTGCCCTCCGGCGCGATGGGCCGCCTGGGTGCGCGGCGCGGCATGGCGGGGTCGCTCTTTACGGGCATGGTAATGGGCCTTGTGGCATCGCCGTGCGTGGGGCCGTTCATGATTGCCCTGATTACGTTCGTGGCCACCAAAGGGAGCGTGGCGCTGGGTGCGGTCTCGTTCTTCGCCACGGGCCTGGGGCTGGGGCTGCCGTACATATTCCTCGGGATGTTCACGGGCATGATAAACCGGTTTCCGCGCGGCGGCGGGTGGCTCATCTGGACCAAGCGGCTGATGGGCATGGCCCTGGCGGGGCTGATCCTGTATTACGCGAGGCCGTTCATCGTGGAGGCGTTCTTCTGGCCGCTGGCGCTCGCGACGTTCATCTTCGCCGGCGTGTACCTGGGCCTCCTTGAGGGCCTCTCGCGGCGGCCGTTCAGCCGGACGTTTTGGACGGTGCGGCTGGCGACGGGGGCGGCAATCGTGGCGGCGGGCGTGCTTGTCTATGCCGATGCGACGGCCGCGCGGCCGGAGGTCGAGTGGACGCCATGGCGCGAGGGGGCGCTGGAGGCCGCGCGGGCCGAGCGGAAGCCGGCGATCCTCTACTTCGGGGCCGACTGGTGCATCGCATGTAAGGAATGGCATGCGAGCATCTTTTCCGATGCCGAGGTCGTGAAAGAGAGCGCGGGGTTTGTGCGGATTTACGCCGACGTGACGAGGCCGCCGCAAGGGGCGCTCAAGGACTTCGCCGAACGGTTCGAGGCGGTCAACCCGCCGGTGGTGATCATCTTCGGCCGCGACGGCAGGCCGCTTCACGCTTGGCGCAATCCGCCGGATGCCGCGGCCTTCGCGGCGGCGATGCGAGAGGCGGCGGCGCCCGATACTAAAAAGCACGCGGTCGCCAAGGCGACCGGCTAAATGTGACAAATTACATATCATCCCACGCCGTTGACCACGGCTCACCCTCCGCCGGACGCTCCTCGTGGAACTGGTCCCAGATGCGGCGGAACCGGGCGGCATAGATCATCTCAAACTGGGCCTCGCTGCCGGGGTAGCGGCGCAGGCACTCCTCGCGGAAGTTCTCGATCTGGATCTCAATGTCAACACGCGGCATGCTGGTGTGGAGGATGAGGTTGACGATGCGGTCCGACTCGCGGGCCATCTCATCGAGCGATTCCCGAGATGGGTTGCCGACGGTCATCTTGGCGCGTCCTTCTTGCTGCCGGGCTCGGCCCCCAGGCGGCCCACGGTCTCGAAGTATGCCGCCACAGCCGGCCGGAGGCGGGGACTTACCGCGGACTGGGCGGTCTCGACCGCGCCGCGACTCTCGGCGGCAGCCAGGCCGCCGATAGACCGGCCCGCGGGGGCGCCCGTCGGACGGGCGATGTCGGCCTGTGCATTCCCCGCGACCGACCGCAGGCCCTGCGGCCCGGCAGTCACGTCGGGCCCGGCGGCCGCCGCCACCAGGTTCTGCTGCCATGCGCAGGCGAAGCGGCGGAACTCGGCCCCGCCCATGCCCATGCGGCCGAGAAAGGCATCGCTCACCTCGCCGTCGCGGAGGCGGCGGTCCGCCCCTTCTAATAATCGCTGGGACTGGCGCATCACGTCAAGGGCCTCCCTCGGGAATTCGCTGCTCTGCGGGCGTTTGGGCAGCGGCGGCTGGGTAGGCGCGGCGGGCTGGGGGCGCGACTGGCCGCGACCCCCGCCATCAAAGCCAAGAGGCCCTGTGCCATCGGCAGCGCCCGGCGACATTGCGCTTTCGGCGGGTGTGGGCGCGCGCCCCGTTGGGGCGCGGCTAAAAGGGGGTGACTCGGCGTCAGCCTGATCGGGCGACTTGTCGCCGCGGGCGCCGGGGGCCCGGTCGGCGGCGCTGGCATCGCTGATGGCCGACCCGTCGGGCGCGCGGCCATGCGCGGGCTGTGCGGGCGCGCGCCCCGCTAGGTCACGGCTGAGAGAGGGCACGTCAGATTGCCCAGGCGCCGGCGTCGCGGGCGGCACGGGCGCGGTGCCCGGCGCGGCAGAGTTTTCGGGCGGGGCCGCTGCGCGCCCCGTTTGGGCGCGGCTGAAAGCGGCCAAGTCGCATGTCGATGTATTGGTTGCCAGACTCGCCTCGGCCGTGGCGACCCACGGCGCGAAAAGGACGCCCTGGGCCATCCACAGGCTTGCCGCAAGGACGCCCGACGCCACGGCCATCGCGGCGACCGGGCGGCGGAGCGGCGCGGGCGAGATGAGGAATTCCAGGTCGGACTTGGCGAGGATCCGCGCTGCGCGGCGTCCGACGGCCACCGCCATCGCGGGGTCTATGGACGGGTCGGCCCGGAGTTCGGCGAACGTGATGAGCGAGTTCTTGAGTTCCGGCCGCGCGGTCTCGATCAGCCGCGCAACGTAGAACGCCGACGGCGCCTGCATCCTGGCCGTCGCGGCGGCCAGGGCCACGGCGGCAGCGCCCGCCAGGATGGATGCGGGATAGACGATGATCCGGCCGGCCGCGCCGAATCCGCAGGCGGCGTCAACGAGCAGGACGGCGGCGGGCAGCATGAGCGCGGCCGCGCCCGCCCAGATGGCCGCCACGGCGCCGGCGCGGCGGCGCAAGGCCGCCTGCACCCGCGCGAGGAGGCCCTCAAGGAAAACAATCTCCGCGTCGAGGTCGTGCATCGGCACGATCTGAAAGTCCGTGGTAGGGGTAAGCCGGTTGTACTGTCAGGCCCAGCGGTGAAGCCACAATTCATATCGGCACGGCGGGCCGCGCGGCAGCATCTATTGTGGCCGGGTGGCATGGTCACGCGCTTTTGCGTGACCATGTTTGCCGCCGGAAGCATGGTCACCCAACAGCGGGTGACCATGCCACCCCCGAGAGTAACGTATTGCTCCGAAAACCGCTTTTTGGTTGAGAGAACGGCCGGAAGCGACTATCTTGATGCGACTATTAAGGCCGACAACCACAGGCCGGGCGGACGCCGAGGCAGGTTCCGCCAGGCCGGCGATGAGTGTGTCGGCATGTGCATCCTGAGGTCTCCAGCAAAGGCTCGGGGGACGCGTGGCCGCCTGTTCCATGTGCGGGGAGCGATATATGTTCAGGCGCCTGAGGCGCCTGCTTGCGGTCCCGGAATACCGGGCCATGAGCGGCGTGTGGCCGTGGGTCACCGTGCCGGTCTGCGACGCCTGCCTTGACGACTACGAGCGCGAGTTCACGGAGCGGCTGCGGCTGCTTGCGCCGCAGGTGCTTGAGAACGACGAGCCTGTGGTCGAGAAGGTCTGCCTGGCCTGCGGGGCGCAGGAATCGCGCGGGCCGTGGCACCAGGCATCACGGTGGGTCGGCCGCGGCGGCCATCCCGTCCGCCGCGCCACCTTCTACCTGTGCCATCCCCACCGGGACGTCCCGTACGTCGAGGGGATCGTGGTCTCGACGAACCTGACGGACGCGAAGCGCATGCAGGCGGTGCTGGACGAACTGCCGGCCGCCGGGGCGAGCCTGCTTCAGCGCGTCGAGCGGTGGAGTCCGGATGAGGACAAGCCGCCGCCGGAATCGCTCGACTTCGAGATGTTCCGGACGCGCGACCAGGCGGCCGACGACGCGCTCGCCTTCTGGAAGGCAACCCCCGAGGGCCTTGCCGCCAAGGCCGGGTGGCTCGGACCCATCCGCAAGGATTATCGGTTACGGTATCGGCTGGACCTGGTGCGCGACTACGGGACCGGCCGTCGCGAATCGTTCATCGTCGTCCGCCTGGCCGTGAACCGCTTCGCCACCTACCGGACGGACAGCCCCACAGGCGCCCTGCCCGCGCGGGCGTAGTGCGCCGTCAATCGTCAATTGAAGGGTGGCACGGCCATTCATCATTTGACAACTGACAAAGCACTGGGGCCGGCGAGTCACGCCGTGTGCTTTCCGAACGTCGCCACCTTCGGCCGGGCCAGGCGCTCGTAGTCCTTCCAGGCCATCAGGATGCTGTCCTCGTGGGTGCCGGCGGGAATGAGTATCTCCGGGTCGGCCGCAAGGTGCTGCTCGACGTACGTCTCCAGTCCGTACTCCGAGCCGAACGGCGGCATGGCGCCAACCTGGCAGTCGGGAAAGACCTTCGCGATCTCATCCTCGGTGGCCAGGCGGACGTCCTTGGCGCCGAGGACCTTCTTGACCTCGGGCATCGCCAGGACGAACGTCGCGGGCAGCACGCACATGGCGAAGCGGTCGCCCGCCTTGAGGATGACGATCTTGGCGACCTCTTCGCCCGTGATGTGCTCTGCCGCCGCCACCTCCTGGGCCGTGTACCGGGCAGGATGATGCCGCAACTGGAACTTCACCTTGTTGGATTTCAGGAACTTGACGATGTCCATGGCCGGCCTCCCTTCGCGCGTGCGGGCATCCCCCGCTTCCTCCATGATAATGGGTCGCGGGCGCAGGTGAAAGGGCGACGGCGGATTTCAGCCTTCACATGACGCGACCACCCGATGTTGGCTTGAGATTCACCACGCCGGCGACACCCAATAGTTAGCCGCCGCGCTTGCGCGGCGATGGCAGCAAGCGCCCCGCCAAGACTAAGGGCGGGGCGGCTAACAATTACCCAATAATCTCTGCCGGATGCGTGATATGGCCGGTGACGGCGCTGGCGGCGGCCACGGCGGGGCTCGCCAGATAGACCTGGCTGCCGGGGTGTCCCATGCGTCCGGTGAAGTTGCGGTTGGTGGTGGCGACGGCGACTTCGCCTTCGGCCAGGATTCCCATGTGCCCGCCCAGGCACGGCCCGCACGTTGGCGGCGAGACCACCGCCCCGGCGTCCATGAAGATCGCGAGGTACCCGCGCCTCAGGGCCTCGCGCGCGATCGTCGGCGTCGCCGGGAAGATGAGGCACCGCAGGCCCTCGGCCACGCGGCGGCCCTTCAGGATCCTCGCCGCCACCTCCAGGTCCGACAGCCGCCCGTTCGTGCACGAGCCGATGACCACCTGGTCGATGCGCACGCCCTTCAGGTCCTCGACGGGCCTGGCGTTCTCGGGCAGGTTCGGGCACGCCACGATCGGGCCGAGGTTGGTAACGTCCCAGGTAAATGTCTGCATGTATATGGCGTCGGGGTCGCTTGCGTAATAGACCGGCCCGCGCTGGAGGCGGCCCTTGACGTACTCGCGCGTGACGGCGTCGGGCGGGATGATTCCGTTCTTCGCCCCAGCCTCGATCGCCATGTTGCACATCGTGAGGCGGTCGTCCATCGGCAGAGACTCGATGACCGGGCCGACAAACTCCATCGCACGGTACAGCGCGCCCGACACGCCCACGCGGCCGATCGTGTACAGGATGAGGTCCTTGCCCGAGACCCACTCGCCGCGCAGGCCGGTGAACGCGAACTTCATCGACTCCGGCACCCGCAGCCAGGCCTTGCCGATGGCCATGGCCGCCGCAAGGTCGGTCGAGCCGACGCCGGTGGCGAACGCGCCCAGCGCGCCGTAGGTGCAGGTGTGGCTGTCGGCGCCGATGATGAGGTCGCCGGGGCCGACGACGCCCTGCTCGGGCAGCAAGGCGTGCTCGATGCCCATGCGGCCGATCTCCCAGTAATGCGTGAGGCCCTGGGCGTGGGCGAAGTCGCGCAGAACCTTGGCCTGCTGGGCGCTCTGGATGTCCTTGTTGGGCGTGAAGTGGTCGGGCACTAGGGCGACGCGCTCGCGGTTCCAGACGCGCTCGACGCCGGCCGCAACGAACTCCTGGATGGCTATGGGCGCGGTGATGTCGTTGCCGAGCGCGATATCGACATCCGCGAATACGAATTCGCCCGGCTTCACTGAATCCCGCCCGCAGTGGGCGGCGATGATCTTTTCGGTAATTGTCATGCCCATGAGACAAGTCACTCCGTGCTAGTTGCCATCAAACCTCGCCCTCAGGCGCGATGCGCGGCCAAGCGGGTCCTTCAGGTACGCCTCGTGGCACTCCGGGCACAGGTCGAAGCGAAACGTCTTATAGACCTTGTTCTCCAGTTCTTCGGGGTCGGCATCCTCAAGTTCGGCCAGGAGGTCGCTGATTTCGTCGCCGTGGTCCTCGCGGAGGTCTTCCTCGCCGATCTCCATCGGATCGTATGCGGCATAGACCTCGACCTTGACGACGAACCGCGTATCCTCGTCGGCCAGGAGCGTCTTGCCGCACATGTCGCACGTAAAGTGAATCATCGATTACCCCTGCCCGCCGCTTTGTGAATCATACCAGCCACACGTGCGCGAGGCAACAGCCCCCTTCAGCCTACCATTTTGGGCCACCGTTCAGGCTATCCTTTTAGCCGCGACCCGAAGGGTCGCGCGTCATGTGGCATGCGAAATGCGAACCAGCGCTTCAAGGACCCGGCCGGCCGCGCCCGTGTCGATGCTCTCGGCGGCGCGCTTGATGCCGTCGTGGATGTCGCGGGCTAGTCCAGAGACGTAGATGGCCGCGCCGGCGTTCGCCAGGACCACATCGCGTCGCGGGCCGCCCTCGCCGCGGAGGACCGACCGGACGCAATCGGCGCTCTGGGGCGCCGTCTCGGCGCGGATCTCCTCAAGGCTCGCGGTCGGAAGGCCCAGGAACTCCGGCGAAAGGTCGTAGCAGGCGACCGCCCCGCCGCGGACCTCGCACACGTGCGTCGGGGCCGAGAGGGCGATCTCGTCCAGCCCGTCGGCCGAGTGGACCACAAGGGCGTGCTCGGTCCCGAGCCTGAGGAGCACATCCGCGATGGGGCGCACCAGGTCGGCCGCATACACGCCCATGACCTGCCGCCGGGCGCCCGCCGGGTTCGTCAGCGGCCCGAGGACGTTGAAGACCGTGCGGATGCCGATCTCCTTCCGGACCGGGACGGCGTACTTCATCGCCCCGTGGAGTTCCGGGGCGAAGAGGAACCCCATGTGCGCCTCGCGGATGCAGCGGGCCACGACCGCCGGCTCGGCATAGACGTTGACGCCCAGGGCCTCCAGGACGTCGGACGAGCCGCACTTCGACGTGGCCCCGCGGTTCCCGTGCTTCGCCACGTATGCCCCCGCACCGGCGGCGACAATGGCGGCACACGTGGAGATATTAAAGGGTTTCTTCCCCGTGCCGCCGGTCCCGCAGGTATCGACGACCGGCAGGTCGCCGACGTCGATGCGTATGGCCTTTTCGCGCATCACGATGGCCGCCCCGGCGATCTCATCGGGCGTGGGCCCCTTGATGGAGAGGGCCGTCAGGTAGGCCGCGATCTGTGCGGGCGTGGCGCGGCCGTCCATGATTTCGCGCATGGCGGCCTGCGACTCTTCGAGCGAAAGGTGCCCGCCGCGTGCCAACTTTTGTATATAAGGTATCATTTATGTCTCGATAGCAGCCCCGTCGGCGGCGTCGGAGACCCAGATGCGGGGGGCAAGGCCCGTGGCCTTCTCGTACCCGGCCAGGACGGCCGCGCGGAGCGGCTCGACCGCCTCGGGCCGCGCGAGCGTAACCGTGCACCCGCCGAAGCCAGCACCCGTCAGGCGCGACCCCAGGACGCCGCGCACGCCGCGCGCTATCCGGACCAGGAGGTCGAGTTCCGGCCCGCTCACTTCGTAATCGTCGCGGAGTGAATCGTGGCTGGCGTTCATGAGTTCGCCGAACCGCTCGATGTCGCCCTCCTTGAGGGCCCGGGCCGACTCCAGCACCCGCGCATCCTCCGTGACCACGTGGCGGCACCTGCGGCGGACGACCTTCGGCAGCGACGCCTCGTGTGCCTTGAAGAGTTCCGGCGTCACGTCGCGGAGGTCCTTAACGTCGGGGTTGAATTTCCGCAGCCGCCCGGCCCCTTCCTCGCACTGGCTTCGGCGCTCATTGTACGCGCCGCTCGTGAGTTTGCGGCGGACGCCGGAGTCGATGACCACGACCTTGGCCCGGTCGGTAGGCAGCGGCACGGCCTCGTATGAAAGATCGCGGCAATCCAGGACGATCGCATGGCCCCTCTTGCCGTGCAGACTTATAAATTGGTCCATGATACCGCAGCGGACGCCCACGCGGTGCTCGGCCGTCTGGCAGAGGAGCGCCAGGCGCCCCGTCGTAAGCCCATGCGCCGCGGCCGCCGTCTCGGCCGGGCCGGCCGGAACGTCTGGCCGCGCGGCCGCAAGGAACGCCAGGGCCGAGGCCACCTCGTACGCAGCGCTCGACGAGAGGCCCGAGCCGACCGGCACGTCCCCCTCGACGACCGCCCGGAACCCAGAGAGTTTGACGCCCGCCTCGGCCAGGACCTCGCCCACCTTCATCGGGTACTTGAGCCAGTGCGGCGCCTGGGCCGGCTCGTCGCCCCCCAGTGCGAACTCGGCACGCTCGGCGAACTGCTCGGACCAGAGGGTCACGACCGGGTCGGCCTGCGGCACGAGGGCCAGGCGCACGGCCGCCTCCAGCGCCATCGGCATGACGAAGCCGCCGTTGTAGTCGGTATGCTCGCCGATGAGGTTGACGCGCCCGGGGCCGCGGACGATGCGCACCGTGCCGCCGTCGCCGAAGATTTCGCGGTATCGCGCCAGCAGGTCGGCCATGTGTTGCCCTTCCCTCCCCGATAGGTCTCGGCGAGTTTAGAAATCGCCCGCGGCGGCGTCAACGCCAAAGTGGCCCGCGGATTCCCGAAAGGCCGCGGCCCCGCCCTGCCGATAAGTCAGGCGGTGGCGGCGCGCCCGGCGCCGGGACGCGCTTGCGCATGGAGAGGTTGTCTAATGAACGCCACGGCCCAGACGTACCAGTTTTCGCTCGTCAAGGGGAGGCAGCGGTTCCTCGTGAGGTGCGGCGCGGGCGACGAGGAGGCGAGCATTGCCCGGCTGATGGATTGGGCCGAGGACCCGGACATCGATTTCGACTGGTTCGATGCCGCCGTGCTGTCGCGGCAGATCACGCAGCGGCTGTTCGCCCGCGCGGCCGGCCGGAAATGCGAAGAGGGCTGACGACCCGGATGGCTAATCCGCTGATCGAGAAATTCATCGCGTACCTGGCAAACGAGCGCAATTTCTCCGTCCACACGGTGCGGTGCTACGCGGCGGACCTGGCGCACTTCGCGGCGTTCCTGACGGGGCCAGGCGCATCGGAGTCCGACACCGCCGGCGGCGCATTCACGGAGCGCCTGAAGCGCATCACGCCGCTTGACCTGCGCGCGTACCTGGCGGAACTGAGGCGCCAGGACTACAGCCGCGCCACCGTCGCGCGCAAGATCGCCACGCTTCGCTCATTCTACAAGTTCCTCGCGCGGCAGGGCGACGTGCAGGCGAACCCTGTCAAACTCATCCGCACGCCGCGGCAGGAAAAGCGGCTGCCTAAGTTCCTCGCCCCCGGCGAAGTGGAGCGGCTGCTGGCGGCCGCGGCCGGCAACGATTTCCTTTCGCTGCGCGACACGGCCATGCTCGAGGTGCTCTACTCAACCGGCATCCGCGTCAGCGAACTGGTGGGCCTGAACCTGGAGGACATCGACCTTATAGGCGAGGTGATCCGCGTCCGCGGCAAGGGCAAGCGCGAGCGCCTCTCGCCGCTCGGGTCCTTCGCCGTCCGGGCGATGAACCAGTACCTGGCCGGCCGCGCGGGCATGCCCCTCCGCGACCCGAAGGCCGCATTCCTGAACCGCCACGGCCACCGGCTCGACGCCCGGAGCGTGCGGCGCAAATTGGCGAAGTACCTTGCGGCGGCCGGGCTCGACACGCACGTCAGCCCGCACACCCTGCGGCACTCGTTCGCCACGCACATGCTTGAGCGAGGGGCGGACCTCAGGGCGGTCCAGGAACTCCTCGGCCATCGCAGCCTATCCACCACTCAGATATACACACACGTCACCGCCAGCCGCCTGAAGGAAGTCTATGAGGCGGCACATCCAAGGGCGAACTGAAACAATTGTGGATTGTGGATTGCGGATTGTGGATTGGCAATTCACATCTTTCTTCTTATAGAATACCCCAATGCGATTTCGTGATACGATTCTCTGCGGTCTTGCGGTTGCCGGGCTTTGGCTCGTCCTGCCCGCGCCTTCGGTAAAGGCCGAAACCGTGATCGAAGGCCCCAGGAAGTCCGATGACGGCATCATCACATACACGGTGACCAGCGAGTACCTTGCCGGACCGAACGCCGTCGAGATCATCGTGCCCGACAAACTCGACCCGAGCAAACGCTACCCGGTTCTCTACATTTTGCCCGTCAACGCCGGAACGCGCGGCCAGTGGGGCAGCGGAATCCAGGAGGCCCGGCGTCTGGACGTGGCCAACAAGTACGGCCTCATCTGTGCCGCGCCCGCCTTCGACTCGCTGCCGTGGTACGCCGACCATCCGACCAACCCGAAGATCCGCCAGGAGAGCCACTTTCTGAAAGTCGTCCTGCCGCTCGTCGAGGACCGCACCCCCACCATGCGCGAGCCGCGCGGGCGGCTGCTCATCGGGTTCAGCAAGTCCGGATGGGGGGCGTTCAGCCTGCTCCTCAGGCATCCGGACCTCTTCAGCCGCGCGGCCGCCTGGGATTCGCCCCTCATGATGCAGACGCCCACCAAGTTCGGCATGGGCGACATCTTCGCAACTCAGCAGAACTTCGAGCCGTACAAGATTTCCGCACTGCTGGAGCAGCGGGCCGGGCTGCTCAAAGGCGGCCCCGCGCGGCTGATCCTCCTCGGATACGGCAACTTCAAGGAAGATACCGAGCAGGCCCACGCCCGGATGGCCGCGCTCGGCATCCCGCACATCTATGACAACTCCACCCAGCGCAAGCACGAGTGGCACAGCGGTTGGTTCGCCGAGGCGGTCAAGCACCTCGTCTCGGGCGAGGCCGCCGCGCCGGAGGCGAAGACCCCATGAGCCTGGCCGAATCGCTGAGACACGTCGCCCTCTTCGCGGGCCTTGAAGATGAGGCGCGCGAGGCGATAGCGCGCCTGGCCGTCGAGCGGAAGGCGCCGGCCGGGCAACTCCTCTTCCGCGAGGGCCAGCCGGCCGACGGCTTCTATGTGGTCCTCGACGGGAAGGTGAAGGTCTATAAACTTTCGCCGGACGGGCGGCAGCAGATACTGCACGTGTTCGGGCCCGGTCAGGCGTTCGCGGAGGCGGCGATGTTCGCCGGCGAGACGTTCCCGGCGTTCGCCGAGACGCTGGCCGAGAGCCGCGTGGCGTTCTTCCCGCGAGACCGGTTCCTGAAGGGCCTGGGCGAGAACCCCGCCCTTGCCGCCGGCCTCATTGCGGCGCTGGCGCGGCTGTGCCGCCAACTGACGACCCTCATCGAGCAGATCGCCCTGACCGACGTGGCCGGGCGACTGGCCCGGTATCTGACCGACCTGGCCCGCCGCAAGGGCGTCGCAATCGAAAAGGGGGCGTCGGTGCGCCTGGACATCCCGAAAGGCGAACTCGCGCGGCACCTGGGCACCGCCCCGGAGACCCTCAGCCGCGCGTTTGCCCGCCTGGCCGCGGCGAAACTCCTTACCGTCGATGGCAAGGTCGTCACATTCCGCAGCGCCGCCCGCCTTGAAGCCCTCGCGGGGGGCCAGGCGCTGGAGATGCACGTTTAGCCGCGACTCGAAGTCGAAGACCCGCCTCGGGCGGGAGGAGCGCGTGTGACCGTTCGAACGCGCGCTCCTCTTCGAGTCGCGGCTAAACTTATTGTTTTCTTGACCTGCATCAAGGCCCCTGCCCCGCCCACTGTGTATGATGGTGGTAGGAACTTCGAAGGAGGTTCGCCGATGGCGAAGGCCACAGTGAAGAAACGCAAGATCGCGAAGATCAACGAGGACCTCTGCGACGGCTGCGGCGCGTGCGTGGCGCCGTGCGCCGAGGGGGCGATCAAACTCGTCGGCGGCAAGGCCAAGGTCATCCGCGAGGAACTCTGCGACGGCGCAGGCTTCTGCCTCGGCGTCTGCCCGACGGGGGCGATCACCATCGAGGAACGCGAGGCCCGCGACTTCGACCCGAAGGCCGCCGAGGAAGAACAGGCCAAGCGCGGCAAGACGCTCCTCGGCGAAGGCTGCTTCCGCTGCGGGGCTACCGAGGAGGAAGTCGTCCTCTTCCCTTGCCGCCACCAGGGCAAGAGCCAGTGGGTCTGCGTCCACTGCCTGCCGCCGCTGATTCACGGGTGAGGTCAGCACGCGGCGGACAAGTCCGCCGGCTAAATGTCGGCTAAATGTCGTTGTCTTTACCCCGCCCGCGCGGTAGGTTGCGCGGGCTATGTGTTCCATGCCCACAGAACAAAGCGAAGGATGCCCTCTCATGGCCCTCTCCAAGCAAGAGCGCGACGACCTGCTGGCGGCGTACGAGGACCTCCGCGTGGCCGATGTGCGGGACGGCCTCGACACCATGATGATGCACCACGTCGGGTCGATGAGCCCGGCCATCCGCCCGCTGTGGCGGACGCACACGTGCGGCATCGCGCGCACATGCAGATACGTGCCGTTCCAGGGAACCATCCCGACGATGACCCCCGATGAGTACTGGAAGTGGGTGGGCCAGTACTACAAGGAGGTCTGCCCGTATCCGTGGATGGCCGACATCCAGCCGGGCGACTTCTGCGTCATCGACCAGAGCGGCGCGGATGCCGGACTCATGGGCTCGAATAACACCCTGGGCGGCTTCAAGGCCGGGGCGCGCGGCTACGTGACGAGCGGCGGCGTCCGCGACACCGACGAGATCATACTCCAGAAAATCCCGTTCTGGTCGGCCATGTGCTCGCACGGGATGGTCCAGGGGCGGCTGAAGTTCGACTCGAAGGACGTGCCCGTCTCGGTCGGCGGCGTGCTCGTGAATCCCGGCGACGTGGTCGTGGCCGACGGCGACGGCGTCATCGTCGTCCCGCGCAAGATCGCCCTCGACGTGGCCAAACACGCCGGCGCCGAGCACAAACGCGACAAGGCCGGCCGCCGCAAACTCTACCAGGACCTGGGCCGCAACCTGGACGACACGGTCAAGGACAAGTAACATTGCGGCGCCGCCTGAGCATTTGCGCGGTGGGTCTCCCGACCCACCGCGCCTGATGTGGCGCTGCATGCATAGAGAACCAATCGTGCGCGGCGGGTCGGGAGACCCGCCGCGCGAAGTGC